>NZ_BCNY01000008.1 GCF_001602375.1 Methanoculleus horonobensis
GAGGGGACAGGGGAGGGGGGAGCATCCCCCCTCCCCACCTGACGGTGGTCGAACTCCGTTCCTCGAAGCCTGACGGCTTCTCGAACTCCTGTCCTGCGGACAGTCGTTCTCCGGAACGTCGTCCTCCCCGTCAGCCCCACCCCCAATCGCGATATGCGACTGGCCGAAGGGCAGGAGCATGAGCACCATAGGTGCGCATTCCACTGGAAAGCCGTGCCAGAGGGTGCGATAAGTTCAACGTCCTAGATCTAACCAGAACTCCGCGGAAGTCCGGCTCCCTCACCCCTCCCGCACAAAAGAAAAAAAATTATACGAATTTCACGCCGACGTCCCGCATCTTATTGAACCGGGCGATGTTGAGGAGGAGGGGCGTCACGCTCTCGACGATGGATGCGGCCGCAAGCGGTCCCCCGTCATAGGCGCGGAGGCTCGAGATGTTGTTGACGATCTCCATGACCTTCTGCTTCGCACCGTCGTCGTCGCAGCAGACGGCAACCGAATAGTCAAGTTCCTCGTCGAGCATCTTCCACTTGTTCGCGGCGATGTTGTTGAACGCGGCGCAGACGGTCGCGCTCTCGGGGAGCATCCCCTCGATCATCATCGCCGCCGAGCCTTCCGGCGGAGGAGCGTAGTAGAAGTAGTTCGTACGCTCGATCGGGTTGACGGGGCTGACGACGATCTTTCCCTCGAACCCGGTCAGGGTGTTCAGGGTGGGAGTCACGTGCTTGAAAGGTATCGCAAGGACGACGATATCCGCCTCATCGACCGCACGCTGGTTGGAGACGCCCGCGAGGCTGCACTCCATCCCCTGCACCTGCAGGGTCTCCCGGCAGGTCTCGCAGGTCGCGACGGCCTTTATCTCCTCACGCGATCCCACGATCACGTCGTACTTCGGCGAGAGCCGGAGTGCCATGCCCTCCCCGATGTCACCGGTTCCTCCAACGATCCCGATCTTCACTGCTCCACCAGCGGTTTTAAGATGCTTTCGAGTGTGCCGAGATCCTGAACGCCCACCAGTTTCCGAACGAGATTCCCGTCTTGCTCGATAACGAGCGTAGGTACGAACTGGATATCGTATTTGGCGGCATACTGCCGTGTCTGTTCGGAATCGACACCGACGTCGATCTTTTTGATCTCGACTTGATCTCCCATCTTTGCTTTGAGCTCATCGATGATCGGTGTCTGCTGGTGGCACGGACCGCACCACTCGGCGAAAAAGTCCATTAAAACCGGTTTTCCCATAAGGCTGTACCCCGTTCAAACATTGTGTGTGAACGGGGCAATAAAGGTTGTTGTTCTTCAGCTGACAGAGCGTTTTTGCTATTATATTCGGGCAAAAGAGGTCCTTGGGCCTTACTTTGAGTGTGTCCCAACAGGAGATAAAAGTAACCTCGCCCTGAAGGTTACATCTCAGGACTGCCCTAGACGGGTTAGAATTCCTTCTATCAAACACAGTTGGCCACGCGCGTCCTTGGTAAGGGCTGCGTCAGACCCGCCTGGTCCCTGCGTGCGGCGCCTCGGTGGCATAGTGGTATCGCGCTTCCTTGGTAAGGAAGAGTTCGCGGGTTCGATTCCCACCCGAGGCTCTCTGTTCTTTCAGTCCGACCGATACTACCATGGCTCCTCGTATTCTGTCCTGGAAACGACTTTATCTCAGCATCCCTCGGTACTAATCCACATCACCGCATAGTTGGAAAGTTCCCTGGAATGGAGATCTTGCACAGACATGTTCTATACGTAGCGGAAACAGGACACGGAGGTGGAGAAAGTATTTAAATGGCGATGCTGAAATCTATTCACCCGTACTGTTTAAAAGGCGGCCGTCGGTGTGGGATGGCAAAGGACCCCCGACCCAAGAACGGCAGCGGAAAAGGTAATGTTGCAATTGCCATTTTTTACGCATGACCATATAATGGTTATCCTTTGCGCTTTGAGCACTATATAAAGAAATGTATGAAATCATGAAAAGTAAACCTAAAAAACCATCAAACAATGCTTGGATTGGGCGTGACGAAGCCGAAATCCGGGACTTGGATAAGTATTGGTCGAAGCTCAGTTGGCGTGAGCGAGACAATATCACTAGTATTGTACTGGAATCGCTGAATACTTTGGCCTTTGCCCAAGTATCTGCCGATGAAAAAGAGCGCATCAATGCTCTCCAAGAAGCATGTAATGCGTTGTGGGATGCCAACGAGAGGCCCTCAAAGATAGCAAGAATGCTTCATATCGTGCCTGAGGTTGGTTTCAAACCGCGCTACCGCGTGTGCATTTCAATAATCATGGACTTGGGATACGAAGAACTTGTGGCACTGGGAAAAAATCTCCAGATCGAGGGCATCGAATCGTTTCAAGGCAGTGTCGACGACCTCCGACGTTATTATATAAACCTCGGTGCGCACGGTACGCTGGCCACGTTCTACGCACTTCGTAATGCCCTTGGAAAGCGAGCAGCATCCCATTAGATGGGGTTCCATCCCCACCGTTTTTCCACAGAAACCGTTGAAATCAAAATTTATACGCCCGTCGCGCAGTCTCAAGCGTGATCGGCTCCCATTCACGGTCGAGCACGGTGTCCGACCATGCGAATCCGCCGGCACGCAGGAGGTTGCGGACCTGCATGCCGATCCCGAAATGCTGTAGCATCAGCAAGTCGGGGTCTTTGTAGATATCCTCGAAGATGCGCATCAACGCTCCTTCGGGGATATTCTCGATGAGATATTGAATGGCCTGTTCCCGCTCTTCGTCACTGATGCGTGCCGACATTCTCTCTTCCTGCCCGAATAAACCGCACCAGTTCCTGCGCCTGCATTATCAGTGTCATAAAAGTTACAGCCAACAGAGCGTAGAAGATTGCCATGGCAATCGGTTCGTGCCACTCCCGTCCGATAAGCCAGACCAATGCAGCGGTGATAAAGAACCGGAAGCCCCACTCTGCAGGATAGAGAAGGTCTCGCCAGTTCTTTTGTTCACTCATGAAGATGTCCTCAGAAACCATTATTCAAGATAGGGCTATATAAACATGTATGGTTAAAAAGGCTCCCGTCTATTTGGTCTCAGTTATTTGTATCACGCTACTGCTGGCCTTCTGTCTTTCTGCTGGTTGTAACGATGTTTTAGAGAGGGTGACCATTGAAGCTGCCGCACCTACCACCGTACCGACAACGGCCAGCCCAACGCCGACCTTCGAGCAACCCACCCCTACCATAGCACCAGGATCATCAGGAGACACCATTCGGATCGGTGCATTCAACATCCAGGTATTCGGCACGTCGAAAGCCTCGAAGCCCGAAGTAATGGACGTCCTCGCCAAGGTCATCCGGACCTATGACGTCGTCGCCATTCAGGAGATCCGCGACAGTTCCGGCACCGCACTTCCCGCCTTGGTCGACGCCGCGAACGCCGACGGATCGCAGTACGCTTACGTGGTCGGGGAGCGGCTCGGTCGAACCTCCTCAAAGGAGCAGTACGCCTACATATACGATACCCGGACGATCTCCCTCTCCGACGCCCACACCTACCCGGAGCCGACCGGCACGGATCCCTTCCACCGTGAGCCTTACCTGGTGGTGATGGATGCCGGCGACTTCGATGCGGTCCTTGCCGTGATCCACACGGATCCGGACGAGGCCACCGACGAGATCAACGCCCTGAGCGATGTGATCGCCTACATGAGTGCCAAGTATCCCGGCGAGCAGCAGATCGTCGTCATGGGCGACTTCAACGCCGACGGGTCGTACTTCAACGAGGACGGCCCGTGCACCCTGAAGAACAGCGGGTTTACCTGGCTCATCGGCAACGGCGTGGACACTACGACCTCCGCGACGGACTGCACGTACGACCGGATCGTCATCACCGACGATACCGGGCAGTACTTCACCGGGGACGCTGGCGTGTACCGGTTTGATACCGTCTACGGCCTGACCCTCGAGGAGACGAAGGCCGTCTCCGACCACTATCCGGTATATGCCGTCTTCAGCACCGGAGGCGGACCGGGGCCGGTGATCATTACAGAGACCCCGACCCCGACCCCGACGACCGTCGCTCCGACGAAGACGCCCACGCCGCAGCCGACCACGAAGACCCCCACACCTACGCCAGAACCGAGCAGCGCTTCGGGGGTCTCCGTCACTGGGCTCTCGCTGTCGGACGAGTGGGTGAAGATCTCGAACGGCGGCTCGACATCGGTCTCGATGACCGGCTGGAAGGTTCAGGACGATGGGGCAAAACACACGTATACCTTCTCATCGTTCACGCTGGCGCCTGGGGCCACGGTGACGTTGCACACCGGCGACGGAACGAACTCTGCCACGGAGCTCTATTGGGGGAGCGGCAGCTCGATCTGGAACAATGATGGAGACACGGCATCCCTCTACGATGCGAGCGGAAAATTGGTCGATTCGATGAGTAAATGAGAAGACCTCGCCTGAACTGCCGTCAATCCTCCGAGGTGCTGCTGAAGGCCAGCGTGTGGGGGCCCCAGAGTAGATCGCCCGGGCCTGGGCCAGTGCGAAGGCCGCGGTCGCCCGTGCGCACTCCCGGGCGAACCGCAGCAGCACCCACACCTGCAGCACAGACGCCACGAACACGCCGGTCGTCAGCACGCAGTAGACCGCCAGGCCGAGCGGGTGAGGGTACATCCACGTAGCCAGCCAGACCACCACGGCACCGATGAAAAACCTGAGCACTCGCTCGCCCGGGTAGGGCAGGGTTCGCTAGGTAGCTAAATCGACCATAGGAGGCATTTCGACCTCCTGGATGAAAAAGAGCGTAGTTTAAGAGGAGGGGGATTACGCCGTCGCGCGCGGAGCGAACTTCTGCAAAAGGTGCTCCCACTACTCCGGCTCTTCCTCGCGAACCCGGGCGAGCGCCTCAAACACCTCTCGATCCTCGTCGAGGATCCGATCTAGGATCCCCTTTAACTTCGGGTTGAGGTCCGGAGGGGTCTTTTCCCCCTTCCTCTCAGATGGCATACTTTTATAGTGGGGTGGGAAGGGCAAAATTGTTCCGCCCCCCTCACTCCCCTCCCCACCCTGCCGTAAATTGTTTGATCTCTTGCCGGGCTTCCGCGGGCCATCCGAGACCCGCATAATGCCTAAGCATCGTCTTGATGTCATGTCCAAGGGAGAGGCTGATTGACCCCTCCCGGTGCGAATGGCTCGCTATCAACCAAGATGCCCACGTCTTCCTCGTCATTTTCGGGGCTATTCCATCACAGTTTGCGAGCTGCCCCTCTGCGACCGCCCTCCCCGCCGCCCGGGCGAGAGTCTCGGTCCAGGCCTGGCGGCTTATCGGCCGCAGGTCTTCGGGGTTCTGCCGGCGGTACGCGAGTAAAGTCTCAACGGCTTGAACCCCCGCGGTGCTCAGGAGCACCGTCCTCTCAGCCTGTTTCACGCGCCTTTTCAATACGCTTCCCCTAGGGAGATCAATGGCCCTTCGGCTCGGTTTGTACCAACTAGGGTGATCCAAGAACCTATCAAATTCGACTCCTCGCATCCCAGTATATAAAAGACCATCAAGGCGCAGTTGATCTTTAAACGAGAGATACGAACGGATTGCTCTGTACTCAGATGGGTAAAGGACCCTGGTCTCCTGTTTGATAATCGGATCTGGAAGCATTAGATAGTGATCGAAGCATGATCCGATAAACAATGTCTGTGGTTGTCATGCTATGATAAGATGACAGGGAGGTGAACAGAATGGAAACCCCCGAGGGGGGATCCGGGGTGTGGAGATCGGAGCAAGTGGGGTAGTTGCCTGTCATAATGCCTATCGTGACAGGTAGGGAAAAAGATGCATGTGCAGATTTTCTAGCAATCATCCTCCAGAGGCAGCATATATTCCCTCATTGGTTGACCCCCCAGCATCCAAAGAGGGGGAGGTCTGAGAATTAATGGTGCTCCCATCCTAACTCTGAGGGGGCCAGCCCATCACCACGGATGCCCTCTGCGCCGCCTGGCCCTATGGTTCTGTGCTCAAGTAACAAACCGTTACTGCGCACTCCCTGCCCACGGGTTGTCCTGCAACCCCTCCAGCGGGTGACCCGACCCCCTCTTGACCATCACATCTCAACCTCGCCCCACGCTGTGGGACCCTCCCCCTTTTGGATATCGTCACCGAGGGGTTGTAGAGTCTATAAGTATAAGTCTACTTATACAAAATACGCATATTAGACGCAGGAAAACCAGGTAGACAAAAAGAGTGAGTTGGAAAGTCGTGCCCGGCAACCCCCTGGATAGCCCCTGGATAAAAGAACGGTATGAGCGCCTCTACGGGACGTTCAGGAATTCACAGTTCACAACAAAGGATGCAGCCCGAGAACTGGGAGGAGAGGATGAACGGACCGTGAGGGTCTTCTTCTCTGAAATGAACCGGGCGGGGCTGATTGAGAAAGAGAAGGATCCTGAAGACAGACGGCGAGTCCGTTATCGGTTCCTTCCGGCAGCGGAGTCTCTCAACTACGAAGTATCACTCCCGGGCGGCCCTAGATGCCGGCGCATCAGGCCGCCTGCATCCACAGGCCGAACACCCGCCAGCGACCTTCTTGATAACTTCGATGAGTTCATTGATGCTCTCACCCATCAGGCCGAGATCTTTGACCTGATGGCTGCATTCCGGGTCAGGACACTCGAGGACCTTCACGACTTCTTCTTCCTTCTGACCCTCGGGAAGATCATGAACCTCGTCGAGGGTTCCGGCTACGAGGTGGATATCACCGCTGATGATCTCCTGGAGGGAGGATCCGATCCGCTGGAGGAACTGATCGAGGTTGCGACAGAGGAGAGGCTGCTCACCGGGTTCCGGTCTGCCTGGAACCGTGAGGAACTCCAGGCGTTCAGTTCCCGGATGCGTCAGCGGCTTGCCAGCCGGGCCGGGCCAGAGTTTGCTCCGGATTCATTTCTGGAAGATGATCTCCCCGCCTTCATGGATCTGTTTCTCTCAACCGGGAGATATGATCTGGATGAATACTTCGATGTTGACCTGTTCCTGCATCTCTATGCTACCTGCTACCCCATCATCCGGGATGCCCTGCCGCATGCCCCTCCTGAAGTCCTGGATCTTCTCGTCCGGCTGGTCAATCCCCGGCCCGGGGAGAATGTCTGTGATCCTGCGGGGTGTGACTTTATTCCGCTGCTCCGGGCTTACCAGCATGTGGAGGAGCTGGAGGGGGAAGATCCGGCAGCATCGCTGTTTTACGGGCAGATCTTTGCCAGTGACCCGGAACTCCCGCCGGGAAGATCGCTATGGTACAGGCTGTATGCCTGCTGTCGGGTCCTCTGCAGCACCCCGGACGCCACCGTAGGCGTGACGACCGGGAATACTCTGCTCACCGCACCATTCAGGAGATTAACCGACCTTCAAGAGACGGCGTTTGACTGTGTCATCTCGACACCGCCGTGGGATCTTGGCGGTTACGGGAAGGAACGACTGAAGAAGACGGATGCCTGGTGGAGGCGGTTCCCATGGGGTGTTCCGTCGGGGAGAAGTGCTGACTGGGCGTTTGTGCAGGTTGCCGTCTCGATGGCAGGAGACGGGGGGCGAGTGGGTGTGGTCGTCGACCGGTCCGCACTGAACCGCGAGGGCGAGGACGAGAGGATTCGATCTGCGCTCATCGAGGAGAACCTTATTGAATGCGCTGTTCTCCTTCCAGAGCAGATCTATACAAAGACGCAGTTCCAGACCTGCAATGATCAGTGCGCCATCCTCCTCCTGCGAAAGGGACAGCGGCTGCAGGCTGATCCTCCCGAACCGGGAACAATCCTCTTCATCAATGCACAGGCACTGCATGAGAACCGGGTTGACGGATCACCGCTGCAGAAGTTGACGGAGAACGCCATCGACGAGATCCTGTTGGTATATGAACGATCCGTCGAGGGGGAACATTTCAGCCGACGGGTGGCGCACGATGAGATCCGTGCCAACGGGAGTTCGCTTGATCCGGAACGCTACGTTCCTGCCGAGGATGGTCTGGACTATGAATGTGCAATGCTCCGGAACCTCGTCCTGGACGCTGCATGGGGCATCAGTAGCGGTTCGGTGACCGGGCAACGGGTGCGGGTGGTTCGTGCACGGGATATCGATCCCGACGGGGAGATCCTCTCTTCCTCCATATCCCGGGAAACCATCGACCCCGCCACGCCCGACGGGGCACGCCTCGAAAAGGGTGATGTTCTGATATCATTCTGGGGTGCCGTGCCCACAAAGATCGCGATGTATGAAGGGATCCCCACCACCATCTACCCCCACCGCGAACTTCTGCGGCTCAGGCCCGATCCCCGGAGGGTGCTGGCTCCTTATCTTCTCAGCCTGCTCAGGATTCTCAAAGACACCCGGCACTTCCGGAGCAACGACAGAGATTCTCTCTTAGAGGAGGTTCTTGACCTGGCGATCGTCGTCCCGCCGCACTCGCGGCAGGCAGAGATCCGGAAGACCCTGGCGAATAACCCGGGCATGCAGTCGTTCATCGCCGGACTTCTGACGGCGGCAAACCGTGAGAGCGAGTAGGCTGGCTCTCTAAAAAAGAGGGTGCGTCAGGCCTCGTCTGGCCGGGCTCTACGTCCAGCTGGAGAGGAGTTGCATCCTCTGCCGGCATCTATCCCGCTACAGACCCGTGTCTCCCGGACGACCCGCCACATGGCGGCCTGAAGGGTTGAGGCAGAGCCGGTGGGTTCGCTGGCTGCCTGGAGAAATGACATGACGAGCGCACCCGGGACAAGCGCGTTGAGTGCAACGTTATGTGGCGGCAGGTATGACTCCTCCCAGGTGCTCTGTGCAAAGACACCGAGGAACACCAGTACACCCTCCGCGTCACGCATGTAGAGCGCCATGACGGCCTTTGCCTCGCAGAATATCTCCAGTTCATCCATTCTCTGCCGCAGAGCACCCTCTGCATCCACAAGCGTGATCCCGGGGGAATCGAGAAGTTCGATCTCCGGTTCGGGGGCGTACGGGACGACGAAGTATTCGTGGCAGGCCCCTGGTGCCTCCCCTAGGTGACTGCGGAGCACCGGCCCCGCTTCGGTCACGGTGAGGATGCCCGTAACCTCAGTGTACTGCTTGGTATACTGATGGATCTCCTCCGCTTCCTGCTGCTCAGTGCAGTACTGCACCATCTGCGCCAGAGAGGGGAATGTCCTGAACCTCCACCGGGTTACTGAGGAATTGATCAGCCTCATACGGTACCTCCGATGAGGGAGTCCGCCTGTGCATAGGCCCGGGCCGGGATCTGCGTATGCGTATGTTTCATCTGCTCACTCCCGTTCAGACAGGTCCTTCTTCATCACCGAGAGGCGATGGATCTTCCAGACGAGGTCATGCATCTCCCCCTCGAGCAGTTTGACGGGCAGGCCGAGCTCGCGTGCTTCATTGTAGTGAATGCAGAACCCATGGTCTATATACCCGTAGACCAGTTTCTCCGCAATCGCATTCACCTCCTCGGGAGTACGCTCTGCCTTCTGCATCCGTAAGGTGCGAACCAGGTACTCTTTAGAAATCTTCGGGGCGGCGATGATTCTTCCCAGGCTCAGGGGGAAGTGAAGGCGCTCTAGCAGGCCTTCGGCAAGATGCTCGTCACCATACTGGAACTCGCTCCGGATCAGCTGGAACGTCTCGATGATGTTGAGACACGAGAGCCGCTTGCCATCATCCGCAAATGGGTTGTCCAGAATCTGCGGATCCAGCGGGCCGAGTTCGGCCACCGGTGTCATGGAGATCGTGTCGGCAGCGCAGGCAATGAGCATTGCAGCGCTCTTCGCCCACCGGGGAACGATGACATTGAGCGATTCGTGGCCGATTGACCGGAAGAGGCAGGCGAGGTTGAACGCTGCCTCGCTGTACCCTCCGCTGGAGAAGAGGATCACGTTGAATCGGCCGTCGCAGTCATCCCCGATCGCCCGGAGTTCGTCGTAGACATCGTCGACTGTTCTCGTGTCGAGCACTTTTGTATAGAGGACATAGTACGTCTGGCCGCCGGAAAGGGTCTTCAGGGCCTGCAGTGTATCCTGGATCTCCGCATCCAGTTTCTCGGCGATTCTGTCGGCTTTCTGTCGCTCCCGTTCCCTCCATGCCGTTCTGCTCGACTCTCTCAGCGAGGCCGTGTCTTCCCCGCCATCGGTGGAGAGCAGCCCCATCATCTGCAGAACGCTCCCCGTACATCTCCCCTTTGTGCCGGTCACAGGCTGTTCGGTCATCAAGTCTCCTCCGCCCCCCTGTTACCTGAAGAACTCCTCGATATTCCGTGCAACCTTTGCCGCCCCGCGGGACTGTCCGGTGAGAGCCCGGTCGTAGGTTTCGGCAATCTCTGCCGATGAGCGGAGGGGCGATGTGGGGTACCTGATGCTCCCTGTGGTTATGTTCCGACAGTTCTCTGCGATCCGGCTGCACCCTTCTCTGTCGACGATTTTCATCGGTTTCTTTAACTCCTGCCCCGGGTGGGGCGTGGATATCGTCAGTGCCGGCGGCTTATGGGGGTGATGTGTAAGTGGGTTTATGGAAATGGGTGCAGAGTATGCGAAGAGGAGGGATGCCCTGTACCCTTGGGGATGGGGATCCGATCTTAACTTGAGAACATCTGTCAAAAAGGTGAGTAAATTTGAAACTAAATTATTCGTGATCCCTTCTTCCTATTGGCTTCAGGACGATTGCTAGGTTATCATAATACTCCTCGTCAATAGGGTAATCAATATCATCTTCTCCTGTAAACGTAAACGTTCGGTACTCATCCTCAGTTTCCGGCAAAATGAAGATCTTACTGAATTGCTTTCTAATTTCTTCATCGTCCTCGTCAATATCGCTAACTTCTTTAATTGTAGTATTAATTAGGTTCAGATTATTAAATTTGGAGAGCCTTGCCTCAAGCTCTTCAATATCACATGTATCCCACATTTCGAGGATACTATCAAGTTCTGCAGAATTGTCATATATTTCGAATTCATATGTTTCCTCGCGATAGACCGGCGTCCAGATCCTCACTATTGCTTTTGCCATTATATCACGAATGAGATTAACTCCTTCGCACTAGATAATGGTATGTTTTCTTATCTGGATAAGTCAATTTGAGTAAAAGGAAGTATTAATGCGATATAATGTTCCATAAATTTTTGATACACATATCTGGGAGATTTAGTGTTAAAATCCTCTTTATGCAACAAGCGGTTTATTTAAGGTTATTTCCTTTTGACCCACTGGAATCGTAATGGACAATTTGAAAACTGTGGCTGATTTTGAACCCTCAGTCCCAGATTACATTATAAAATATGGATATATTCCTCATTTGATGTTTTATCCTAGATCGCTTTAGAGCCGCCCTATGTTTTTAAGTATTTTATAATCTTCACTGCAGATTGGTTTCCTAACAGTTATTGGCCAGTCTGATCTGCATGATTCTGGCCACTTTTCACCACCAAAATGACAATATTTTTCTGGATCATTTGAACCCCCTGGGTGACTGCGGTGACAACTGGAGCAGAGTGGCCTGAAATAGTTAAAGGGTATCTGAGTTCCACACCGAATGCAAAATCCCTCGCCTGTTTTATCATTTGGAACATCGTCATCAGAGTCGTCATTACCGGATTCTCGACAGTAAATTGCCCAAATGTCTTTAGCGACGGGGATTTGTCTTTCACTTAAATCATTTCCGTTTCTTTTACGCTTGCCAAAACCATATGCAAATTGCTTGTGTCCCGAACTAAGATAACCCATTTGGGATATTTCAAACCATTGATCTGCTGTAATCTGCTGGACATCATCTTCGTCCACTAACATCACCTCATAGATTAACTGATTAAAGGCCCTGAATGAGGCATTGTCAATAGGGGGCATATATATATGTCGGTTTTATTCCATTAATGTGCGAATATCCATAATTTAATGGAAACCTTTAAGGCCTAGTGATGTGGCAAATGAGGCTCTCCCCGAAGAGACATTCAAACTACAGGCTTATCTGGTGTATTGAGAAAAGAAGAAAAACCCCAACAGATGGATAAGCCCATCCTGACAGTTTTGAGCCGTCTCAATCTACGAAATCATATCTGCCTGTTTGAGTGCATCATTCAATCGTGTAAGGAGCACTAAAGTGGCGTTTTTGTCAACCTCACTCTCGTCTGTGTAACTGTTCGTGTAGATGCATGCTGGACATCCAGTTTCACAACGGCAGTCTTTGATCAAGCGGTAGGACATCGTGAGGATCTCACAGAGTAACTCAGCAACCTTCTCCGATAGACCAATGCCCCCCTCATAGTTGTCATATATAAACACTGTTGGCTTTCCAGTTACTGCCGCCTGGTATTCAGCGTGGACGCTGACATCATGTGCATCACAGAGGATAAAATATGGTAATACGGTCGGAATCACGTTTTCCAACCCTCGCAGGCCTTTTTCGAATTCTTCAACACTGGTAAGACCCATTTCTGGGACAGAGAATGGAATTGTAAACCAAGTCGCTTTAGTTTCAAACTGAAGTGGCGGGAGATCTAACGGTTCTTCACCTATAACCTTCTCATGCCTAATGATTCGGTAGCAGGTGTACGTCTCACTGATCCTGACAGTACCAGTACAAAGATCAATGGAATTGAGTTGAGCCTGAGAGCCAGGATGAATCACACTGAGATTGACCCCTTTAACCGCCTTGGTATAGTAATCGACGTCTTCCTGCCGGATTTTAATTATCATGTTCTTAAGGTCAAAGTCTTCAACGAGATGGGGTTGGCTATTGTGAAGGAAAACTGCGCCCGGATGGGCCTCACGAAATGCCTGAGTGAAATCGAGCCTTTCAAGCAGTCGGTTGCCGTACATAAGCCGGAAAGAGTCCGACGATATTGCGTTCAACTTGATAGCGCCATGGATCCGGGTTTCACCATCTGCGTAAACCCATCCAGACTCAGTACTCGCAAGGTCGCCCTGTGCATTTAATTCTTCAAGCACCTCTTCAAGATTGCCCTCAAAAAATTGATTGTCATGATGTACGTCAAGAGCGATCTCCTGTGCAGCACAGAGGAGATGGTTCGCTCGAATATACTTGTTTTCAAGGTCCAAGACGGCATTTTCGTGTGGACGCGTAAAGAAGTCTTCTGGGTGACGAATGAAGTGCTGCTCGAGCGGATTGCTGAAGGCAACCATGATGGCGACAGACTCAGTTGCTCGCCTCCCCGCCCGGCCTGCCTGCTGCCAAGTAGACATCATTGTGCCAGGGTAGCCTGAAAGGATGACGCAGTCAAGTGACCCAATGTCAATGCCAAGCTCAAGAGCGTTCGTTGAGACAATCCCAAGGAGATCGCCATCCTTGATCTCCTGCTCTATTTGCAGTCGATCCTCGGGAAGATACCCCCCTCGATATGACTTCACTCGCAGAGCTAAACGAGGATAGTCATCTTGAAGCGCTTCTCTTGTCCACAGTGCAATAAGTTCAACCAGCTGACGTGAACGAGTGAAACATAGTGTTTGTACCTCCATTGTGACACACGCCGTGAGGATTTTTGCCGTCTCGTTATGCGTGGACAGCGTAACCGTGTCTCCTTTCGCAGTTTCATTTTCAGGGTTATAGAGGACAAAAAACTTTGAACCTCGGGGTGATCCGTCACGACTGATATGCACAACTGGATGACCAATGAGCTTCTCAGCAAACTCCTCTGGATTTGCAATGGTAGCAGACGATAGGATGAACTGTGGCTTTGCACCGTAAAGGGCACAGATCCTGCGCAGCCTTCGGACAATAAGGGCGACATTCGATCCAAAAACACCGCGATAGGTATGTGCCTCATCGATGACGATGCACTTAAGATGCGTAAAGAAGGAGGCCCATTTGTCATGGCTCCCTAACATGTAGTGCAGCATATAAGGGTTCGTCAGGATTATTTTCGAACTACAACGAATACGACCGCGCTCATCACCTGGCGTATCCCCGTCATAGCGACTGGCACTTACAACAATCCGTGTCGCCTGTTCAAATTCCTTTAGTGTTTTGTATTGATCATTAGCCAGCGCTTTGATAGGATAGATATAGAGGGCAGTCGCGCGCGGATGTTTCAGTAGCATTTCAAAGATTGGGATATTGAATGCCAGTGTTTTCCCACTCGCAGTAGGCGTCGTGAGGATGATGTGCTCCCCCTCACGGATTCGTTGGATTGCATCACATTGATGGGTGTAAAGTCGGATGTTCTGCTGTCGCAGGTACACTGTAAGGGGTTCAGGAAGTGGAGGAGATACATCTCCATAGAGAGGCTCGTGTGGAGGGATCTTTTCAATGTGGGCGATCTTATCTTTGAACTGCTTATTATTCAGAAGATACCGCAATACCTTCTCTGCTTTTTTTAGGCGTGGATTAAGTGGCGACGAGAAGGATGTGGGAGCAGTTGCATCCTCCGGCTTCTCCAATTCAGTAATCCGCTTGGAAGGGTCTTCACAGGGATAACAACGTTTGGGTAACTTGGAAACCATTCCAGATTCCAGTAGCACCTCATCCCGTTTCAAAACGGCTTCGGAGAACGTTGGATCAAGTTGAAGAGCACATTCAAAGCAACGAAGAGCTGCATCGACTTCCCCCGCCTTGAGTTTTTCCAGCCCAAACCTGTACCAGGTGTCGCTCTCCTCATGTGTATCACGGATCTTCATCCATTCACTTCCTCAAACGATCAGTAATGGTCAAAATGAGTTATGCAGAGTTATCTGCCTCGTTTTCGCATGCGGGGTGTCAATCATCGGAATAGACCAATATCTGCTGGTATGACACACTCTTCAGTTCATCCTCAAGGCCGGCATCGAACGCAACCTTCGGTTTACTCTTGTAGATGAAAGTGAGTTCATTTGTGGCTCGGAGATGTTCGAGAATAGTTCGCATCTCTTCATACATTGGATACCGGCCCGATCCTGTGAGAGTCACCCATGCCCGGGCTCGGGTCAACGCGACGAAGAGGCTGTTTCGCAAGGGAATGCTCTCATCATTTCGGGCAATGGTATCAAGTCCGAGGATATAGACCATGTTCCCTTCATTTCCCTTTACCCTATTGATGCCCGACACCGTGACGCAGTTTGTCTCAGAGAATGTGTCCGGGTTTCGACCGAGATCAAGTTTGTTTTTCCCGGAAGCTGACGAGATATATGTGTCAATATCACGATCCATGAGCTCTTTTGCGATGCTGCGTACGTCATTGTTCGACCTGCTGTTCAGGGATACCACCAGAATATCTTCAGGACAGAGCCCATAGAGGGTTAGATCACGGTGTATTGAGCGCGCTATGAAAGAAAATTCTTCCTCCCGCCTATCAAAGAGTTGGAGATCAACGAGAGGCCCCTCCCAGAGATCAGGAATGATATTTGCCGCATACTCTTTTGGACGGGAGATCGTTACTCGATGGTTACTCTTAAACTCCCCTTGCACATCGTAACCGAGTGCGTTCCACTCGCCCTTCGTGGTCGGACCGGCAAGCATGCCTTCACGGAAATAGAGACCCATCCCTATTGCATGTGCAGCCATGAGGATAGGGGCGGGCGTCCGGTAGCATTTGCGCATGATAACACTCTTACGAAGAGTGAAATCCTCTCCAAATATCTCTTTTGATGACGGGATCTTGACGCTACTGGTATTCTGGTATTCATCGTATGCCCAAATTAACCGCCTCTTCTTCGGGTTTTCACAGTCAACTGGGCGCAGGGATTGATATGCCATCCAGAAGAAAGGCTGTTTCCCCTGATAAAGAAGGTCTTCTTGGTCGATAACGAAGTCTTGGCCTTCATCAATGAGTATAGCATCGAAGAGGGGGTCTACAGGGAAGTTTTTACTCTCGTGTAACTGTAGAAAACTTTTGCATGCCTTTGCAAACACTTCATTTGGGAGTAAGCGCTGATTTTGATCCTCCTTGAGCTGATCGGGAGAAAAGAAGTCGATATCATAATGGTTACAGAGGGTTCGATAGAAGCCCATCTTGCCAGCGCTCCCCCATGCGTGAAGTACCTTTAGCGTGCTATTGGGGTCATGCGGATCAAAATCACCACCATTCATCCGGCAGTAAAACCGCACCCAATACTCGATGTATTCGTAGAGAGAACGCGTGAAAAAGGTATATACGATCTGGAGGTCCGGCCACTGACAATGCATGTACGCTGCCTTCTGGCAGAGGATGTGGGTCTTCCCTGAACCTGCTATGCCGCGAAACCTCTGTGGCTCGGATACTGCTTCTTTGGCTAATTGTTCAACTTCAAGGTCGCCTTGAATAAATTGTGTTTTTAATTTTTTCAATGCCTCTGTTCGAGATACACTGTTTTGTTCTTCAATGTTCACTCTCAACCTCCAGTGCTCTCTCCTTCGAGGGCGAGGCATACTCTCTCAGGAAAGACTCTCTGAAATATACTGATCTTAGTCCTAAGGTATTTTAGCCATTCGTTTGCTCCCTGATAGCCCCTCACAAGGCGATGTTCGGCAGCGCTCACACTCACCCAAACAAGCGTACCATGAGTTTTACGCCATCACTATGCAGGGAATAGTTCTTACTCTCGGAGCTCACAGAAGACCATGTATGAGCCCTTCTCTAATTACAATAGCGGAAGATCGAAGGGGGTTACATCACTTCTAGCCAACACACAGACCGGCAGATTTTTTCCTCAACGATCTACTGAGCAGTGCTGCGTGTATCCGCAGTTCCCTGCCTGTCAGTGAGGCCATATAGGCACCCAAGGATTCACAACCCCGGGGTGCCAATTGGACAAACGAAGTGAAACGACTATAAACAGCCAGTAAGGCAGTATACTGTGTTTTAGGCAAAAACACATGTGGGTACCTAAAATACCCAACTATTTATCCCTTCTTCAATTACTTAATTTTTTAGTTTCAACGAACTAGATGAATTCTATAGAAGAGTCATAACCCCAGCACCAATTCCAAGACCAAGAAGCATACTTACAATGGCGGCTATGATTACCATCCGGTTCGATCCGCTCTCTGCCACCTGTCCCCGCAGTTCGTTCAAGGTTGCAGTCTGCTCTTCCACAACCCGTTGGCTCTCGGTGTGCTTTTGCTCAGCAGCACTGAGCCGGTCTCTATAGATACTCTCAACATCCTGCCGGATATCCGCTGTACTCTTCCCCGCTACTTCGATCTGTCGCTGGAGTTCTAGGATCGTTTTGGATGACTGTTCGCTCGCTCTTTGCATCAGATCTAACTGTTGCTTGAGGTCCGTGACCCTACCCTCATAACCCTTCTCGATGTCCTTCCGAAGATCGTCAGTACTCTTGTTGGAACTTTCCATCTGCTTCTGAAGGTCCTTGATCAACTCAGCCTGCCGCTCCTCGGTCTTCTGTGCATCGGTGCGCTGCTGCTCAACTGCTTTATTACCATTTTCAACCTGCTGTTGCAGGTCTTTGAGGCGCTCCTCGTAGGTCTTCTCAAGATCCTTCCGAACCTCTTCTGCACTTCTGCCAGCCTCTTTGATCTGTCCCTGGAGGTCTTTAATAATCTCGACTTGTTGTCCCTCGGCTTTCTTCGCATCTTCAAGCTGCTGCTCGAGGCGTTTGACCATCTCATTGTACTGCTTCTGGACCTCATTGAGTGCTGCCGCTTTCGACCGCGACAGCTCCTCGAACGTCTCCTCCACCATCGCTTTGAGCCAGGTACCAAAGGCAGTAGGCGTGGTGAATGCATGGCAGGCAACCCGCTCGAGGAAGGGGTGGTCAACCTCGTGTCCAAGAGCGGTTAAAACAGGCGTCTGCATCGCCACTACTGTAGCAGCCAGATTGAGATCGTCAAAGACTTCCAGACCCGACCCCCCACCGCGGATCAGGGCAATATAATCGTAGCCTTCTGAATCGAGCTGGCATAACAGGGTTATGATGGCCCCAGGTGAAGAGAACTTCCCGCGATGTGTGGTCACATCGTAGTGATCCAGTGCAGTGCCAACTGCTGAGGTAACATCTTGATCAACAATCCCCGTCTCTCCATAGATGGCTGCAATCTTTGGCTCAGTTCCTTGAACAATGTGAGATTTTATATTCCAGCGAGGATCGGGCAACGCCTTCTGCTGGTGCTGTTCAAGCACTTCCTGTCGTCGGAGGACTTCTGGATCAACCGTCCGCTCCTCCTGGCAGACCACTCCCGTGGCAACAAATGTGACCTGAATACCGCCGTACTTGTTGATCTTCCTTGTGAGGTATCCCTTCAGCGTACAGATCCCATCCGGAGTGAGTTGATCGCGAATCGAGGGAGTCACTTTGAGAGTTAAACTCTGATCGCCGATTTCGTCCTTCAGCTCATCGTAGTAGTATCCGCTGTATATCTTGGGCCCCTTCATTCCAAAGATGCCCCGGACGGCGACTGTTTTAAGCTCTTGAGGGAAAACGATAGCTGCATTATAGGCATTAATCAGTCCTCCCGGGCTGAACGGAAGGCTTCCCACTTCAGAACGAAGCACATTCATTCCAGTCTCATTCGATGTGCCATTCGTCGTGGTTGATGCGGGCAGGAGAGAGGTCTCGGTTTTGGTCTCAGGAGAAGGAGTTGCGCCCATCACCATCGCTTTGGCAGGGGGCACACCCACAGATACATTAATGCCCTGTTTCGGGCGGATTGGTGGAGGGAGTATTCCTTTAGTTTGACAGTATTCCTGAATAACTTCCGTGAATGCCGGCCCATACTTCCTCTGCTTATATGGACCGACGCCAAAGATGTGAATAAAATCATCCAGTGTTTGAGGATAGTACATCGCCATCTGGATGAGGCTCTCTTCTTTGAAGATCTGATATGGTTCTTTTCTGAATTTGCGTGCCAGTGTTTCGCGGACCCCAAGGAGTCGATCAAAGAGTTCGAGGTCATGTGTGGCTCTGCTGTCAGTTTTGCCGGGGTCTGTTGATAATGAGTCCATGATGTTGCACCTGCAGTAAATAAGCCTTGTATGGCGTTATTTGTGAGAGCGGATTGATAACAGGTTCATTTTAAACATTTAAGCAACAAAAAGATGTCGAAATTTCTCCCCAATTCCCTTGAATATTTCAATGATCTCGAAGACCTCCATAGTCCCTTTAGGAAGTCCTCATTTTTTTGCTGCACATAACATTATATGCCGCACAGGGTCTGATGCGCGTATAATCTGTCACGATCCGCTGGCCTAGGGCGGCGGCTCGGCCCTCAATTTTGGCCTTCCGTCCTTGGCGTACGGAGGGGGAGGGGTGCCGGCTCCGGTCCCAAAAAACATCCTAACAATAAATCTGCATATGCAGAAAATACGGAGATAACTGCCTGGGAGCGGGGGCAAGTCCCCCTGAAGAACTAAGAGCCGCAAAAACTAAGATCTGGGCCCTTTCAGCCTATTCCCCTATTTTTCCCACCCCCATATTTGCGATTTAAGGTGAGGTATTTTTGGGACGATGAATCACACGGGCCCATGCAAGATCCCCCGCCACAGCGACGACACGGGGGTGCGTGTGAGTCCATCCGCCCCATCACCATCATCATAGTGCGTCTTCCCGGGAGGGTATAGAGGGCGAGGATCACGAAGAGACCTTGGAAACCAATGAGATCGAGCACCACGACCCAGAGCGCCCCGTGACCGACTGCAAGGCCGAAGAGGTAGGAGCCGAGCGTCATCTCGATGGCGCTGACTAGGACGACTCGGGCCGGATCCCGTATCACGATGCAGAGGATAGCGAGGATGACCTTGAGGCGACCCGGAGCAAGTTCCGAGCCTCGATACCTATTCCAAAATGGCGCAGATTTAGCCAGTCTGGATCTTTCGAGATCTCATTGTATATTTTCAACAGCACCTATTCAGGAACATTTTCGATAATGCGTTGAACGCTCTCGTCCGCTCTTCATCACTGAGGATGAGGTACATTTTCTCGCCTCCGTGAGGTGTAGAACTTCACCACGAGCCAGATCTGGATCACCAATGCTCCAGCCCCCGCGATGACAAACACATAATACGTGGCCTCAAATGGGAAGGCATCGGACCAATAGGGACTTATGGTACGTATCAGCAGGGCCACGATAAAAAACCGGAACGTCCATTCAGCGGGGTAGAGGAGATCTCTGGCGATCATTTTTGGCTCCTATGGGGCTTACGTCACACGGGGTTAAAAAAATAACTTTCTGATGTTCGAGCATTTCAAAGGAGATCTTGCCATATCAGTGGTTTGTAGATATGGAAGAGAGATACCAGCCCGGCTACAGGGCTATTTCGAAGCATTAATCCCGGCTTGGACATACAGGTAGTTTCAGGATACCAAACTTGGGCCTACAGATCATTTAGGGCACGGAAGTCGCCGATCAGAGGCAATAGTTCATGCTACGACTGGAAGATATTAAGAAAGATGCGGCCGTCAACGGTATCGAGCCGGGGCAAGTCGTGCAGATCGTCACGACCGAACCTGTTGGTGAGAACGCGCTGACGGTCTATTACAGGACTGTCAATGGTCAGTTGAAAGAGCAGATGCTTTTCCGCTCCAGCGAAGCCTCTCTCTCCCTCGCGGAGGCGGGTAGGCCGTGGGCGTTCGACGCACCCGGGGAAGAGTTCAAACTTGCCGCCGAGGCCTACCGGATCGACCTCGCCTACCTCTTCGACCCGATGATGGCGGTGCATACCTCAAACGTCGAACCGCTCCCTCACCAGATCACGGCGGTCTATCAGTCAATGCTCCCCAGGCAGCCGTTGCGGTTTGTTCTGGCCGACGATCCCGGTGCCGGTAAGACGATCATGGCCGGGCTTCTGATCCGCGAACTCCTGATGCGGGCAGATGCCGAACGGATCCTGATCGTTGCTCCGGGGAGTCTCGTGGAGCAGTGGCAGGACGAGATGTATGAAAAGTTCGGCCTTGAGTTCACTATCTTCTCCCGCGACCTCGCGGAACAATCGCTCGGCGGCAACCCGTTCGACGACCACCCTCTCTTAATTGCCCGGCTCGATCAGCTCTCGCGGAACGAGGAACTGCAGGAGAAACTCGCACACACCCAATGGGACCTTGTGGTGGTGGACGAGGCCCACAAGATGTCGGCGACGTACTACGGGTCGAAGGTGAACCGGACACAGCGGTTCAGGCTCGGAGAACTGCTCGGCGCTCATACCCGCCACCTCCTTCTGATGACGGCGACGCCGCACAACGGAAAGGAGGAGGACTTCCAGCTCTTCCTCTCCCTGCTGGACTCAGACCGGTTCTATGGTAAGTTCAGGGACGGCGCTCACAAGGTGGATGTCTCGGACCTGATGCGCCGGATGGTGAAGGAGGACCTCCTGAAGTTCGACGGGACACCCCTCTTCCCCGAGCGGATCGCGGAATCGGTCACATATACACTCTCCGATGCAGAGGCCGCCCTCTACCAGCAGGTCACCCAGTACGTCCGGGAGGAGATGAACAAGGCCGACCGGATCGAGAACAACCAGCGGAAAGGTGCGGTCGGGTTTGCCCTCACCGGGCTGCAGCGGCGACTGGCCTCGAGCCCGGAGGCGATCTATCAGTCATTGAAACGCCGGCGCGAGCGGCTGAAGCGCCGCGTGGAGGAGATGAAGATCGACTCACGCGGCCAGGCGCTCGCCGAGACGCTCTTTGACGTCCGGACGAACGGCGACGTGTGGGACGCCGACGAAGAGATGGCGGCCGACGAGTACGAGGAGTACGAGGAGGAAGTCGTCGACCAGGCTACCGCCTCGCGGACAATCCACGAACTGGAGGCCGAGATTCGGATCCTCGAAGGGCTGGAGGAACGGGCACGACAGGTTGTTCGGTCAGGTCACGACCGGAAGTGGGAGGAACTCTCCCGGCTCCTGCAGGACACGCCCCAGATGCATGAGGAGAGCGGGCGGCAGCGGAAGCTGATCATCTTCACCGAGTACAAGGACACCCTCCGGTATCTGGCAGCGCGGATCCGCGGGCTACTCGGGTCAGAGGTGGCGGTGGTCACCATCGATGGAAGCGACCGGCGGGAGGAGCAGCGGAAGAAGCAGGAGATGTTCAGGAGCGACCCGGTGGTGCGGATCCTGATCGCCACGGATGCGGCCGGGGAGGGCGTGAACCTCCAGAATGCCCACCTGATGGTGAACTATGACCTGCCGTGGAACCCCAACCGGCTGGAGCAGCGGTTCGGCCGGATCCATCGTATCGGGCAGACCGAGGTCTGCCGCCTCTGGAACCTGGTGGCGGCCGAGACAAGGGAGGGCGATGTTTACCAGCGGCTGCTCCAGAAGCTGGAGACCGAGCGGAAGGCCCTCGGTGGGCGGATCTTCGACATCCTCGGGGAGGTCTTTGATGAGCGGAGCCTGCGGGATCTGTTGATCGAAGCGATCCGATATGGCGACGACCCCGAGGTGCGGGCGCGGCTCCTGCGACGGGTCGAGGGCGCCCTCGATACCGAACGCCTGCAAGAACTCATGCGGCAGAACGCTCTCTGTGAGGTGGTGATGGACGAGGGGAGGCTGTTCGCGCTCAAGGCCGATATGGAGAAGGCGGAGGCGAGGAAACTGCAGCCCTACTTCATCAGGGCGTTCTTCACCCGGGCGTTTGAGGAGGTGGGGGGCGAACTGCGGGCGCGTGAGCCGGGAAGGTGGGAGATCACCCATGTGCCTGCGGCGATCCGCGAGCGTGACCGGCAGATCTCGGGGCGTGACCGCCGGTACATGCAACCGGTGCTGAACCGCTACGAGCGGGTCTGCTTCGAGAAGGAGTACGTCCGGCTGCTCGATCGCGTGGGGGCGCCGATGGCGGCGCTGATCCACCCTGGCCACCCTCTGATGCAGGCGGCGACCGATCTCGTGCTGGAGAGGCACCAGCCGAAGCTCCGGCAAGGTGCGGTGCTGGTTGACCCAAACGATCCAGGGACGACGCCGCGGGTACTCTTCATCATCGATCACTCGGTACGAGATGGGAATGATGGGAGTCGCACGGTCTCGCGGCGGATGCAGTTCGTGGCGATCGATGACGGAGGAAGGGCGGAGAACGCTGGCTGGGCTCCTCATCTCGACCTTCAACCGATCGGCGAGGAGGAGCGGGAGCTGGTTGCCGACGTCCTCACTTCACCGTGGATCAACACCGACCTCGAACGACTGGCCCTCGCCCATGCGACCGAACGGATCGTGCCGGAGCACTTTGCCGAGGTGAAGGAGCGGCGGGAACAGACGGCCGACCGGACGATGGCGGCGGTGCAGGCCCGGCTGGTGAAGGAGATCAACTTCTGGCAGGACCGTGTCATCAGGCTGCAGGACGACCAACGGGCCGGAAAAGATGTACGGATGAACCTCGAGAACGTCCGCCGGACTGTGGACGATCTTACGACACGGCTCGCGCGACGGCAGCGCGAGCTGGCGGCGATGCGGCACGTCATCTCGGCGACGCCGGTGATCGCCGGTGGTGCACTGGTGATCCCGGCGGGGCTGCTTGCGGCTCGCCGGGGTGAGGAGACGGGTGTTGATGCCGCGGCCCGGAAGCACGTCGAGGTGGTGGCGATGCGGGCGGTGATGGATGCCGAGCGTGCCCTCGGCCACGAGGTGATCGATGTCTCGGCGGAGAAGTGCGGCTGGGACGTCACCGCACATGCCCCTGCGGGGGACGGGCGAGCGCCAATGACACGCCACATCGAGGTGAAAGGCCGGGCGAAGGGCCAGACCACTATCACAGTCTCTCGTAACGAGATCCTCTATGGGCTCAATCAGGCAGACAAGTTCGTGCTCGCGGTGGTGCTGGTGGACGGTGAGGAGTACGAAGGGCCGTTCTACATCCGGGAACCGTTCGACCGCGAACCGGGCTGGGCGGTGACGAGCATGAACCTCGATCTCGCCGCTCTCCTTAATCGGGCGGAACAACCACAGTAATATAGGAGCTTCTATGGCTGTCAGGATACCAAAAAAACTGATCGAGGTGGCGTTGCCGCTTGACGAGATCAACGCCGCATCGGTGCGGGAGAAGTCAATCCGCCACGGCCACCCGTCGACCCTCCACCTCTGGTGGGCACGGCGACCGCTTGCGGCGGCACGGGCGGTGCTGTTTGCACAACTCGTGAATGATCCGGGCTACGAGCGGGAGCTCGGCCGGGGCGTGAACAGGGAGAAGGCCGAGGCGGAGCGGAAACGGCTTTTTGAACTGATAAAGAAACTCGTCCTCTGGGAGAACACCACGAACGAGGCGGTGCTCGCGGAGGCGCGGGAGGAGATCTGGAAGAGCTGGCGGGAAACCTGCGCTCTGAACAAGAACCACCCGCAGGCGAAGGAGCTCTTCAATCCAGATAAGTTGCCGGCCTTTCATGATCCGTTCGCCGGCGGCGGGGCGATCCCGCTTGAAGCCCAGAGGCTCGGCCTCGAGGCCTGGGCGTCCGACCTGAACCCGGTGGCGGTGCTGATCAACAAGGCGATGATCGAGATCCCACCGAAGTTTGCGGGGAGACCGCCGGTGAACCCGGAGAGCCGGAAGCAGAAGCGGGTCGGCACCGAGTGGAAGGGCGCTGCGGGGCTCGCGGAGGATGTCCGGTATTATGGGAAGTGGATGCGCGACGAGGCCGAGAAACGGATCGGCCACCTCTACCCGAAGGTGCGGGTCACAGCGGAGATGGCAGAGGAGCGGCCGGATTTGAGGGAATACATCGGGGAGGATCTGACGGTGATCGCGTGGCTCTGGGCGCGGACGGTGAAGAGCCCAAATCCGGCGTATAAGGAGGTGGAGGTGCCGCTCGCTTCGACGTTCTGGCTCTCGACGAAGAAGGGGAAGGAAGCATATATTGAGCCAATAGTTGAAGGAAAATCCTACCGGTTCTCAGTGAGAGTCGGAAAACCGAAGAATTCAGATCAGATCGGAAATGGGACAAAATTGTCCCGAGGAAGTTTTGGATGTCTCCTCTCGAGCACTCCGATGAGTTACTCTTACATCAATGATGAGGCGAACGCGGGTAGAATGGGTGCCCATATGATGGCCATCGTCGCAGAGGGGAGAAGGGGCCGGATCTATCTCTCCCCAACAGTTGAGATGGAGAACATTGCCAGAACGTCGATGACGTCATGGAAGCCGGAAACACCGTGTAGGGGGACGTTTGCGAGCAACGCACAGGGGCGGCGCTATGGATTCCATACATTCGGAGACTACTTCACCCCCCGCCAGCTCGTCGCCCTCACCATCTTCTCCGACCTTGTGGGTGAGGCGCAGGCGCAGGTTCTCCGCGACGCCCTCGCCGCTGGGATACCCGACGATGGCCGAGGGCTGGAGACGGGGGGCGACAGGGCCACGGCATATGCGGATGCGGTGGCGGTGTATCTGGGATTAGGAGTAAGTCGTCTCAGCGATATTTGCAATGCGCTATGTAGATGGGAGGTGTCAAAAACCCAAGTCCGCAACCTCTTTGGCCGACAAGCGATTCCCATGGTTTGGGATTTTGCTGAACCAAACTTATTTGCGGACGCTGCAGGAGATTATGGTGTCAGTCTAAAAACACTATCAAAAGTGATTGACCGCTTTTCCTGCAACAATCAGGGATTTGGCCTCCAATCAGATGCTTCGAATCAAAAGGTATCCCAAAATAATATCGTCTCCACAGATCCCCCGTACTACGACAACATCTGCTATTCTGACCTCTCTGACTTCTTCTATGTCTGGCTCCGCCGATCCTTAAAATCAATTCTACCTTCCATTTTCGTCACGATGGCCGTCCCAAAGGCCGAGGAACTGGTAGCGACACCTTACCGCCATGGATCGGAAGAATTAGCTGAGGCCTTCTTCATGAACGGGATGACCGAGGCCATGCGCCGCCTTGCTGAACAGGTTCATCCTGCCCTCCCGGTCACGATCTACTACGCCTTCAAGCAGTCCGAGACAGCTGGGAACGACACCACTTCCCCCGGTTGGGAATCCTTCCTTGAAGCAGTGTTGAAGGCTGGCTTCGCCGTCACCGGAACATGGCCGATGCGTACCGAACTCGGAAACCGCATGGTAGGGATGGACGCAAATGCCCTCGCCTCTTCAGTCGTCCTCGTCTGCCGCCGGCGCGACCCCGCCGCCCCCACCGTCTCCCGCAAAGAGTTCCTCCGCGAACTGAAGCGGGCACTCCCCGAGGCGCTCGACGAGATGACCGCCTCCTCGATCGCCCCCGTCGACCTTGCCCAGGCCTCGATCGGTCCCGGGATGGGAATCTTCTCAAAGTACTCCGCTGTCCTTGAGGCAGACGGGACGCCGATGTCGGTCCACGACGCCCTTGTCCTCATCAACCGCGAACTCGACGAATACTTCTCCGACGCCGGAGGCGACGTCGACGCCGACACCCGCTTCTGCCTCGGCTGGTTCCAGGAGAACGGCTGGCAAGAGGGGAAGTTCGGCGAGGCCGACGTCCTTGCCCGCGCCCGGGGCACCACCGTCGACGGCGTCCGGGAGGCCGGCGTCGTCGAGGCCGGCGGCGGGAAGGTCCGGCTCATGAGGTGGTCGGAGTATCCCGGCGACTGGTCGCCGGAGGCCGACAGCCGGACGCCCGTCTGGGAGGCGCTCCACCACCTCATCCGCGTTCACCAGTGCGGCGGCGGCGAATCCGAGGCCGCCGCCCTCCTCGCCCGGATGCCCGGCCGGGCGGCGGCGATCCGGCAGCTCGCTTACCGGCTCTACACCCTCTGCGAGCGGAAAGGCTGGGCCGAGGATGCCCGCCCGTACAACGAACTGATCACCTCGTGGGGAGCCGTCGAGGCACAGACGCCCACCGTGATCGAGAAAGCACCACAAAAGACACTATCCTCCTACGGAGGCTGACGTATGAAAAACCAGAAAGAGACCATCCGAAAGATGGTCAGTTACCTCAATGATGAGGAATGGAACGGGGGGTTCTGGCTGCCGAACATCCAGCGCCCGTTCGTCTGGCGAGAAGACCAGATCGAGCGCCTCTTTGACTCCATCATGCGGGAGTACCCAATCAGCACCCTCCTCGTATGGCGCACCAAATCGCGTATCCGCCGCCGGAAGTTCATCGATAATTATAAAAATACCATCAGGCTTACCGACTTTTACGTTCCCGAAGACGACAAAACCAAACTCCTTGTCCTCGATGGCCAGCAGCGGCTCCAGAGCCTCTTCATCGGCCTCAAGGGGAGTTATGAAAAGCGCGAACTCTACTTCGACGTCCTCAGCGGCGATCTTGTTGCACCCGAGGATATCCGTTACAAGTTCAAATTTCTGGATGCTGAAAAGGCCGCCTTCCCGTGGGTCAAGTTCAAGGAGATCGTCTTCATCAATGAACTCTCAACCAAGATCGCCAAATCGATCATCAGGAACGCCGGGAGGGAGTTGACTGAATCAGAAAAAGAGCGCGTTGAAGAGAATATAGCACTGGTTCAGATGCAGTTTGTCAACAGAGATCTGATCGTCTATCAGGAACTTGACAGCGTCGATAACACTGACGCCTACCGGGAAGACGATGTCGTTGAGATCTTCATCCGTGCCAATTCTGGAGGAACACGCCTCGGCAAATCCGATCTCCTCTTCTCCCTCCTGACATCATCATGGGAGGATGCGGATGAGAGGATGGATGAACTGCTCGATGATATCAACCGTGTCGGCTACGACTTCACCCGTGACTTTATCCTGAAGACGTGCCTGACGCTCCTCAACAAAGGGGCAGCATATGAAGTCAAAAAATTCCGTGACGAGCGCATTCGGCAAGAACTCATTGACAAGTGGGAGGGGATTTCTGCAGCCATCCGCGATGTGAGAGATTATCTCTACGGCAGAACCTTCATACGGACGGACAAGGCAATGCCGTCCTATCTCGTCCTCATCCCGATCATCTACTTCCGCTACCACTTTCCCCAAAAATGGGGTGCAGTGCAGAACCTTGATGACTACCTCCTCCGGACACTCCTCAGCGGGGCGTTCAGCGGTACACCTGACAACATGATCGACCGGTGTGTAAAGGCGATCAGTTCCTCCGGCGAGTTTGATGTGAACGAGATCTTCGGTATCGTACGTGAAGACGGGCGTAGCCTCGAATTGGCGGAGAGCACCATTCTCGGGCAGTATTACGGGTCAAAGCAGAGTCATCTCATCTTCAACCTCTGGTACAGAGACTTCAACTACATACCAGCATACGAAAACAATCTTCCTCAGGCTGATCACATCTTCCCGCAATCCCTCCTGAGAAAGGTTAAAAAAGTAAATCCGAGGACAGGAAGACAGGATCTTCTCAGGTACTATCAGGAAGATCGGGACCAGATAGCCAACCTCATGCTCCTCACCGCAGAGGAGAACGGCTTTTCCGGAAAACGGGATATTCCGCCTAATGAATGGTTCGCAGAAAAGGATGAAGCCTACCTTGAGATGCACCTGATCCCGAAGAACCCCGATCTCTGGGAACTGGATAACTATGAGGCGTTCATCGAGGAGAGAAAGAGGCTTATCCTTGACAAATTCAGCCACATAATTCAGGGGGCATAAATGACCATGACATCACTCAGACCTTGGCGGGAGATCGCCGTCCCGCACGAGGATGTCCTGAAGGGCACCTTCCAGCAGGCGGAGTTTGCGGCCGACCTCTCCCGCGTGCATAAAGGCACCGCAAGCCCCGAGTATCGTGACCCGGCGCTCTTCTTCAAGCGCACCTACATCACCGAGGGGATGCGCCTCCTCCTCGACTCCGTGGTGAAACGGATCACCGGACAGGGCGGTGACCCGGTCATCCAACTCCAGACCGCGTTCGGCGGCGGCAAGACGCATACCATGCTCGCCGTCTACCACCTCGCTCGCGGCGCCGTCCCGGTCGCCGACCTGCAGGGCATCCCCCCCATCCTCGACGCCGCCGGGGTCATCGACCTCCCGAAGGCCCGGGTCGTCGTCATCGACGGAACCAAACTCTCCCCGAACATGCCGGAGACACGGGGGAACGTCAGGGTGCGCACCATGTGGGGCGACCTCGCCTGGCAGCTCGGCGGCGAAGAAGCCTACGAGCGGATCCGGGAGGCCGACGAGTCCGGCACCTCCCCGGGCAAGGAGACGCTCGCCGCGCTTATCGCTCAATACTCGCCCTGCGTCATCCTGATAGACGAACTCGTCGCTTACATCCGGCAGTTCGATGAGAAGACGAGGCTCGCCGGTGGCACCTACGACTCCAACATCACCTTCATGCAGGCCCTCACCGAGGCGCTGAAGGCGGTGCCGACCGCCGTCCTGCTTGCCTCCCTCCCCGAGTCCGACCAGGAGGCCGGGAGTCAGCGGGGTGTCAACGCCCTCCGCACCCTCGAACACTACTTCGCCCGTGTGCAAGCGCTCTGGAAACCCGTCGCCGCCGAGGAAGCCTTTGAGATCGTAAGAAGGCGGCTCTTCGCCGATATCACGAACACCACCGCCGTGGAATCCGTCTGCCGCTCGTTTGCCGAACTCTACATCGCCTCGGGGGCCGAGTTCCCCCGGGAGACGCAGGAGAGCCGTTACTACCAGCGGCTCTTCAAAGCCTACCCGATCCACCCCGAGATCTTCGACCGCCTCTACGAAGACTGGTCGTCGCTCGAGAACTTCCAGCGCACCCGCGGCGTCCTGAAACTGATGGCAAAGGTGATCCACCGGCTCTGGAAGGACGGCAACAACGACTACCTCATCATGCCCGGCAGCCTGCCCCTCTACGATGGCAACACCAGAAATGAGGCGATCTACTACCTCCCGCCAGGCTGGGACCCCGTGGTCGAGCGCGACATCGATGGCGACCGTGCGGAGACGACCGAGATCGAGAGCAGGGACACCCGGTTCGGGAGCGTGCAGGCCTGCCGCCGGGTGGCGAGGACGGTCTTCCTTGGCAGTGCCCCGGGCACCCCAAACCGCATGATGCAGGGGATCGAGCAGGAACGGGTTCTCCTAGGGAGCGTCCAGCCCGGCCAGCAGACAAGCGTCTACCGCGACGCCCTCCACCGCCTCTCCGACCGCCTCTACTACCTGAACAGTACGGAGAACCGCTACTGGTTCGACACCCGCCCCAACCTTCGGCGCGAGATGGAAGAGCGGAAAAAGCGCTTCGATGAAAAAGAAGACGTCCTCCCGGCGATCGCGGAGGGCGTGAAGAAGGCCGTCACGAAAGGGATCTTCGATGGCATCCATACCTTCACCCAAAGCGGCGATATCCCCGACGACTCCGCCCTCCGCCTGATCGTTCTCCCGCCCCATGCCCACTACGGGAAGCGCGAAGTCCAGATGGCGACGGTCTGTGCCACCGAATACCTCAAACGTCGGGGCGACCAGCCCCGTCACCGGCAGAACCGCCTCATCTTCCTCGCCGCCGACGCCGATAACGTGCGCCTCCTCACCGATCATGTCCGCTCAATGCTTGCGTGGGAATCGATCGTCTGGGACTATAAGGACAAGCGGATCGTGCTCGACAACCTGATGGGAGATAACGCAGCGAACAGCCTCGAAATCGCCCGGCGGACAGTGGCAAGGACGATCCGGGAGACCTACCGCTGGCTGCTCGTGCCGGTGCAGGAGTTCGAGGGCGGCCGGGTCTCGCCCGAGGTCGCGTGGGAGGACTACAGCATCAACCCGGGTGCCGAACGGCCGGTCGAGGAGATCGAGCGCGTTCTTAAAGAGAACGAGGCCCTGATCACCGAGTGGGCGCCGATCCATCTTGCAAACCAACTCAAACGCTGGTCCTGGACGGACGAGACTTCCGACATGAAGGCGGGCGATTTCTGGGAGAACACCTGTCGCTACCTCTATCTCCCCCGTCTCCTGAACCGGGACGTCCTGAAGCGGACGATTGAGGCCGGGGCTGACACAAAGGACTACTTCGGGCTCGCGGCAGGGAAAGACGGCGAGAAGTACATCGACTTCACCTTCGGGAAAGGCAGGCGCTCGATCGTCGTCGACGACTCCCTCCTCCTGATCGAGCCCACCGCCGCAACGGCATACGAAGAGAGCATCAGGCCGCCCGAGACTTCCGATACGCTCTCTCCGGTCGATCCGTCATCCGATGGTAGTGAAGCCCCAGACGGAAGTGGTGTCGTGACGGTCGGCCCATCTTCCGGCGGGATGGCACCCAAACCGCCAGGCGCCCAACCCGTAAAGACCCGGTTTTACGGGCGCGTGGAAGTCGATCCGATCACGGCAAAGATGACCTTCAGTCAGATCGTGGACGAGGTGGTCGCGCAGTTCACCTCGCGGCCGGGTACAGCCGTCGCGATCAAGATCGAGATCAGCGCGGTGGACACGAAGGGGTTCGATGAGAACCTGCAACGGGCAGTCCGAGAAAATGGCACTCTCCTCAAGTTTAAGTCTGCAGAATTTGAGATGGAATAGGATGACAGGAGTCAGAACTCACCTGCACATTCAGGTGAGAAGACTCCAAAGATCCGGAAGGTGCGAAAAAAGCGCAATTAACGCCTTTTCAGACTAATTCGCTCAAATTATTCTCTTTTCAATGTCGACTCACCCTCGATTTAAGACCTGGTAATTTTGGGAGGGTCTTGAGATACCTTCCGACTAGAGATCGGTCGCCAGAGCGATGATGTGGGGGGCGCGGCGAGACGGTAACTCACCACCACCGGAAAGCATCTCACAGCGATGACACCACAGGCGACGACCGCCGTGTCATTATCGTACCCCAACATTTCGTCCACGACCGGCCCAATAGCAACCAAAGTCAGGCCGACGATGATGAGGGTCAGGACAACGTACGGGATGGTCAAAACGGTCATGCCGGGGTCTCTTCCGTGTTCTGACCTGCATGTGCAGGCTCGACCTCCCAAACAACCCACATATACCTGCGTTCCGGCTGGTTCGAGTAGATTGTTGGTTTCAGGAGTACCTGGCGTGCGCGGCGCGGCCTGATCTCGCGGGTCGCCCGGGCAGGGTGACCCTGCGCCCGGATCGCGGCGGCAGCCTCCTTAGCGTCCTCCTCGTCGGCCCATACGGAGACGGCGAGGTAGGTCTGCCCATCATATTTCCGTTCACGGTACCCGGCCCCCATCCAGGCGTCCCTGACCAAAAGGGCGTCCGAGAGGCGGCTCACCGCGCCTGCCTCCTTTGATAGGCTCGGAGATCCTTCGGTCGGATCCTTGTCCAATCCCGAGGGGCCCCCCGAGTTTTATGGAGGGGAGGATTCCACTCCACGTAAACCGGCGGACGGCCTCAATCGAGATCCCGAGGACATCCGCGACCTCTCGCGGGGTTAAGAGAGGTTCCATGTCGCCCCCTCTCACATCTGCTGCCAGGCCACCCAGAGCTGCTGAGGGGCATCCTTTTCGTTCTTCTCCAGTTCGGGGGGAGGGACTTCTGAGGGGATAGCGATCGCTTCGATGATATCCAGTATCCCGATGGTATGTAGTCCTTTAAGGTATCCAGAGAAGTAGGGCACCAACCCAGAATAGTCCTTGTTCCGGGTGAGGAAGGCATCAGCCTCACGCTTGACCCATGCCGCATCAAGAGATATAGTCCGAGCCCCCCGGCTCGCGACTATAGGCTCATCCCTGACCTCGACAACGATCCGATAGGCGTTCCCCCGGGGGGGCGTAACCACATATTCCTGCCGAACCATTTTATCCTCCATTTCAATTAGTTTCCGAAATCCCAACGTGCGTAAGGCGTCGGGCGACCTGTGCGCGCGCTATCTACTGGATCCCTCCAGCCGTGTCTCAATAAGACCCGCCAGCCGTAGCCCCTCGGCGATACCGAGGAATATGGCCGGATCAAGGCTCCCGCCGATGTAGAGCCGGTGCTGGGCCTCAAGAGCCCTGAGAGTCTTGGGGGAGCGAGACACGACGCAGAGCGTCGCGGAGCGGGAGCCGTCGCGGAGCGGGTAGCGAATCCATTCGTTGCGGGCCTTTCTCCTCGCGAGACAATGGCGGAGATGAGCTCTGAGGCTCTGCATACTCCGCCACTTTGACCCGCAATACTTGCATGTGACCATGTAACACCAGGGGAGATAGAGGGAGGCACTCCTGCCTACGCAGAGGGGGTCGGCACCTGTTTTTATATATTTAACCTATGGAAGAAAATTAACCATTAAAACTAATATAGAAGTATAATTTATGACATCAGTTAGACGTACGATTACGTCATACGGGACGGTTGAGGGGCCGGGGGCGACCGCGTGGTGGGGCCAGGACGGTCGATCCACAGGCGAGATGAGGACAGGGTGGGAGTGAGGAACGCCTGCCAGAGGGGCAGGGCGGGGGTGGTCTCTACCCGCACCTGGATCATCTTTCCGTTTTGCTTAGTTCTTTTTCTCGTACACCATGCCGTTCACAATAGAGTAGTCCGAACGACCCATGCGGGCCAGGGTCCGCTCGATCTGGTCGAACCCATGCCCGGTTTCCATGACTTTCTCGTATATTTCAGTCACTTTGGCTCTCCCGCACCCGTCGCGGATCATGCCCTCGATCTCACGCTCAAGGTTCCGATCACTATGGCTCGTCCCCGCATAGAGCCAGTCGATATCGTACTGTCCGGTCTCGACGTCATAGGCCACGTCGCGAAGGCAGGAACTCATGAGCGTGATAGCCACACGGACGTCGTCTGCGGAAACAGTTTTGCTCAACCGCATCCGAGCGGCCCCCTCGGCCAGCCTGATCACCGCTTCTTCCTGACGGGGTGTGATCGGGATCGGGGCGTTGCCTCCTTGGAACCCGCCCCGCATATCGAGGTAGAATCGGTGTACTGCCTCTACTGCTGCGTCCGTGAGGGCTGGGTTAATGTCCCGGCCGAGCTTGATCCACTTTCTGAGGGTTTCGGGGTCTATAATGTCTGAGCTAGAGTCTGAGTCGCGCTGCCGGTGGTTGTCGAGGATGTGCCGCGATAGTTTGGCGTCGTTCTCCCGGTCAGCCACATCCTGGAGGGTGAAAATGAGGTCGAACCGGGAAAGGAGCGAGGGGGCCATGTTGATCTGCTCCGCGAGAGGGACATACATGTCGAACCGCCCCTTCTTCGGGTTCGCTGCCCCGAGGAGGGCACACCTAGACCGTAGGGTTGCTGATATGCCCGCCTTGGCAATCGACACGCTCTGTTGCTCCATTGCCTCGTGCAGCCCAGAACGGTCGGTTTCGCTCATCTTGTCGAGTTCGTCTACCGCCGCCAGCCCGGTATCGGCAAGAACTAGAGCGCCGGCCTCGAGCATCCACCGACCATCGCTGAAGTCATCCTTCACGGCTGCTGCGGTGAGACCCGCCTTTGTAGTCCCTTGACCACTGGTGTAGATGCCCCTTGGGGCGACCTTCACCGCGTACCTAAGGATCACCGATTTTGCAATTCCAGGGTCTCCCACCAGAAGTACATGTACGTCTCCTCTACGAGGAGTTCCGTCCGGCATCGTCTTCCGCACGCCCCCGAAGAGTTGCAGGCCGATCGCCTGCTTCACCCGCTCATGACCATAGACGGACGGGCTGATCGACCTTCCTACCATATCGCACACGTTCGGTTGTGCGGCCAGTTCCCGGATCCGCCGTTCGTCCTCCTCATCGATCCTTACCTCCGCAAATGACGTCTCTTCCATCCGAATCGAAAGACACTCAAGGAAGTACTTGAAGTCCGGGAGGTTCTGGATCCCGGCCCTCTGTTGCTGAGTCCGAAGGATTCCAGTTAGCCGCACCCGGTCCCCAGGCTGAGCGGTCCCGACGATATCCCCGGCAACGTCCACGTCAACGGCCTGAGGCTGTGCGGCTGCACCCTCCGGGTTCTCGGCCAGTTGTAGCCGCTGGTAGTCGATGAATGTTGATCGCTCCTTCACCAGATCCATCCGAGTTTTCCTCTCGCATCTCGGGCAGACGTCCGGCTCTTCGGTCTGCCGGCGGCTCTGAGGGATCGGGTCGGTGTAGGCCCCGCAGGCGCGGCATCGGTAAACTGCCTTGGTCATGTGCGCGACCGGCGGGGTGGCCCTTCGGATAATGCCGTCGAGGGTAACGAGGATGTTTGCATGGCTGGACCGGAGTTTCCCGATGGGCGTCGTATAGTTGTGGTTGCCGGGCCGGATCTCTATGAGGGAGGGATCTATCCGCCCGGCGGTCACTTCGTACTGGCATTTCTGCACCAGAGCGTCCCGGATGTACTCAATGCTCCGACCTGGAGTGACCTCCAGTTCTCGGAGCAGGGTCAGGCCAAGAGACCCGGATCGAACCAGCCGGTCGGTGTCGAGGGGGAACGAGCGCTGGTGCGGCCACAGGCGCTTCAGTTCGGCCAACTCGATCGCGAACTTCCGAGTTATGATTCCCGCCCAATCGCTGACGCGATCAGTGACCGTCACTTCGGCCTCTGAGGTCATGCGGGCCCCCTCGTGGCGACCAGGTGATCCACGAGCCACTGCACGGGGTCGGCACCGGGAGGCATCGATAAGCCGTGTCGGGCCACCAGGTCATCGGCTGCGGTCGCCGCCACGTCCCCAAGGTCGTCGGACTCAAGGACTTCTCGGAGCGGTGAGAGTTCCTCCTCTGAGAGAGTTTGCAGTGCGGTGTCGAACTCTATTTTAGCCGTCTTGATGGCCTCGAACATTGCCACCTGCTCTTGCTGCCGGTGCTCCGCGAGGTGTTCCTCGACTTCCTTCTGCTGGCGCTCGGCTGCCCGACCCTGAATACCTGCTAGAAGTTCGTCGATCTCAGCAACCTCTGTGAGCAGGGAGGTCCGGCGAGCAGCAAGGTACGTTCCCACTGCGGCCTCGACTTCGGGGCTGATACCCGGGGCGTCAGGAGCCCCAGCAGCATCGCATACCGTTCGGATCAGGCCGCGGACGGCGGCATCTGTCCGGTTAACCCCGAGCGCCCTGCTCAGGTCTAGGATCTCCTGGGGTACCCTGATGTTGATCTGGGTGAGGGGGGTCGTCATGGGACACCCCTCCAGAAACAGTAGAGAGTGATCTTGTGTATATACAGTATAATATATACAGAGAAGTCGTCTCTATACAATACTGGGGGGTCATGTACGGATATAAAAACTCTTCTCCGAACCCTCTCCAATAACCCCGAAAACGCCTCCATTCTGACCATCCCATCGGCCGATGGGTGGGCTACACGGCATATACTGTATATACAGAGCACCGTGTATATACAGTATATACAGGGGGTGAGGTTCACCCCTGCACCCCCCGCGCCGCCGCCTGGCGCCGAACGGCCGCGCAAAACTCTGTGACGGCCCAGAAAACCCGCTGCCAGTCGGCCCGGCAACCGAGTCTCTGACCGGCCCGGTGCAGGGCATCTGCGAGACGCTCAACGTCGCCAGTTTCGATCCGGCGGTCCCCAGTGCGAGGCAGGATCAGGCTGATCTCACAAGCACTCCGCCCAATCTCGATTCTGACGATTGCGTAAGGGGATACCTGTTCTCGGTTCCCGGATCCACCCACCCGCCAGATGCCGGCGGTTGCCCCTTGCCGGGGGTCGTTCACATAGCAGGCATTCCGGCCGCCCCGGAGGGCAACATCTACGACCCACGGGGCCGGCGGCGTGTATGCTCCCATCTGAGATACATTTATATCATTGAATCCCTTACCTATGGGTAGCGCACCGCGCGAACCCGTTTTAGCTCCTGTTGGTGCCCCGTGGGCTGGGGCGCCCTCACTAAATTGAGTCACTTTTATCCCCCTTTTCGCTAGAAATTGCTTATTCAGCGTCCTCCACGAGTTCAACCTCGCCGGTGCCGCGGCGTAGGAAAACGAGAGCCACGGCTTGATGATAATCTGACAATGCCCGGAACTGAGCCCGGGTCAACCGGATCGGAGCCTGAAGGGGGGTAGATGGCGTCTGCGCGGTAGTATTAAGAGTAGCAGAGGTCAACGTACAGACACCCCCGTGGTGTGGTCGTGTTCTACGGTCCCTACGCGGGTCCCTGCGGAAATGGGGCGGGCTGTGGTAGGCGTTTCCCCGTTTCCGTATACAATTTTTGCATCCAGACCTGCCCGGTGCAGGTAATCGTAAATTCCCGCCTCCGGTATCCTGAACTGCTGTCCCACCTGTGCCGCCGGGAGCTGACCGCTCCTGACCAGCGCCAGAACGGTCGTGCGCGAGACATCGAGAATCTCGGCTACAGCCGCAACGCCCAGTAGGCGTCCAAAATCCAGTTCGTTCGTGCGGTTCATGTGTTTCCTCCCCGCCCTCACACGGGCGGCTAATATTAGGTCGGGGAGTAGGGAGTTATATAGTATTCCTATGTTCTCGCCGGGGCTCCAGCCGAACCCGAAAAGGGCGTTGTAGTGGCGTCTGAATCATTATTGCAAATATGGATAAATGTCTACTTGCACTGTTTACCAATAACCTATTCTATCCTTCTTAAAATGGTTTTTGCAAATTTAAACCCAGTATAGCCCATCGACCAAATGGGAAATTCTCCCAAAATCTGGATCTGGTTTAGGAGGTCTATTTAAAGAGAGAAAGGGTATTTAAATCTTGTTAGGTGATCAGGGAGCGGAGAATAGATTTGATGAAAATGTTACGAACCTGTTACAGTCCCTGCTCCTCCCGCGCACGGGCTAGCTCCTCTCGGATCATCAATCGGAGGACATCCTGCGACGCTGAGGGATCTGAAACTGCCAGTTCTGCGATCCGATCCTCGACGCTCGCCACATCGGCCCGCATCGCGTTCATCGTCGCGATCTCTCGTTGCACCTGGTTGAGCTCTGCTCGTAAGGCGACGTTCTCCTCCCGCAGGGCGTCGAGGTGGCCACCCACAACAGCCGCCGCCACGTCGTCCGCGACTCCGACACAGACGGCCCCTTCCGCCTGCAGGTAATATTGCCGGAGCTCGCTCTCCGTATACCGGACATAGGCGTCCGTCAGGTAACCGTCATGCCCCATCATCAGCTCCACCGCATCCAGAGGGATCCGCTGCGCCATGACGGTCCGGAAGTATTTCCGGCACATATGGAGATGGATCTTAAACCGGTTCGTCTTCGGATCCTTCTCATCCAGGCCGACCTTCTCCAGGGCGCCGACGAACCCCTCCCGAACCGTGCTCGCCTGCACCGGGAAGAGCCGGTCGTCCCCCTCGATCTGCTTCTGCATATACTCCTTCCCATAATGCTTGAGCAGGCCGCGGTTCCGGTTCGCTGCAGACAGCATCCAGTCTTCCCGGACGACCAACCAGTCCCGGACGGCCGCCGCCGCCTCCCGGGAGATGAAGGTGGTGCGGGGCTCGCCGTTCTTAGGGATGTGGCCCGGGATCGCGATCCGGGCCGGCTCCTCGTCGAGGTGGAAGTCCGTGAGCGACAACTGCAGGCACTCACCAACCCGCATCCCCGAGCTGATCAGCGCCAGGAAGACCGCCTTCGCCAGGAGAGGCATGTGAGGTAGGATCCTCTGGATCGTCTCCTTGTCGAACGTCGCCTCCTGGGTCCTCGCCCGGCGGCCTTTCGGGCCTCGCCGCTTCACGGTCCGCCACAGCTCATCGTCCACCGGCACGCCGGAAAACTTGAAGAACTCCTTGACGATGGAGAGCCAGAAGATCGCCGACTTCGGCGGGGTTCTCGATGCATTGAGGGATGCCGCGAACCGTTGCAGATCGATCGCGTGGTTGTGATTCTCGGTGAAGTACTCCTCTGCAAGTTCTTCATACCGCTGTGCCTCCTCGGGCGTGGCGATCTTGCCTTCCCGCACCGGACCGTAAATAAAATCGAGGTAGCGCCGCACAGCGCTACGATAGTTGGACGCGGATCGAGGGTTGCCCAGGAGAGAAGTGAACTCCTCGATCCGACCGACTCCAGTTACCATAGATAACAGAGGGGCAGGGTTATAATACCCTTTTCGATCTGTTATCCGCACTACAGAGGTTGTTGTAGGGTTGTTATTTTGAGAGTATCGCCATGATTATCTTTCCGTACGCGGGCCTGGTGACCAGGATGCCGATCAGGACACCGAGTATGGTGATGATGGCGAAGCCTCTGAGGGTGGAGAGATCCATCAGCGCCAGCGGGAGCATGGCGATGAAGACCGTCGCGGCGGCAACGGCGATGATACCGAGCGCCCGCCCGTACCGCTTCATATAGAGGTTCGGCGACGGGACACGCCCTTCGTGGAGAACCTCGTCGGTGATGATGACGAGCTGGTCGATGCCGGTACCCACCACCGCTATCAGACCGGCGATGGTGGCGAGGTCGAGCTGGATGATGAACCGGGAGATCCCGAGCAGGATGATGATCTCTGCAAGATTGATCGCGACCATCGGGATCACGATCGAGGGCTCGCGGTAACGGTAGTAGACGACGACCGCTACCGTGAGCAGCGCGAGCAGCCCGGCAAGGGCGACCGTCATCTTGAACTGTTCGCCGAGCGCCGCCGGGACGGAACCGGACCCGACGATATCCACCTTCACCGGCAGGGCACCGGCCCGCAGGTGGATCTGGAGCGTCATCGCATCCTCGAGCCCGGCGTCGCCGGTTCCGGTGCTCGCGGAGAGCGACCTGACCGGGCCCGACCGGAGTTGTCCTGCAAGTTCCCCGGAGAGGGGGGCGCTGTAGACGGTCTCGTTGTCGAGGATCATCACGAGGTTGTGAGCATCCGGGTTGTCGACCGCTCCGGATTCGACGGCGGCCTCACGGAAGGCCTCTGCGCCCGTCTCGGTGAGCGTGAACGAGACGCCCCACCGGCCATCGAGGTCCTTCTGCGGCACGCCGACGCTGGTGATCTGGTCGCCGTAGAGGACGTGCTCGGTCTCGTTCCCGGCCGTCTGGACCCGTATCTCGAAGAGGCCCTGCTGGCCGACGATATCCTGCGCCGTCGCCATATCAACGCCGGCGAGTTCTATCCGCACGTACTGCGGGAACTCGCTTCCGGTCGGGGTGAGCAGGTTGATCCTCGCATCCTGCATCCCGAGAGCGTTCACCTTCTCGTTCAGGATCCGCTTCACCTCGTCTGCGGTGAACGGCGACACGCCCTTCTGGTAGGTTACGATCGAGGCACCCGACTGCGCAAAGATCGGTTCGAGGTCGGCACGGGTGACGCTCTTTCGGATCTCGATGTGGTTCTCGTCGATACGAATAACCTCGGTCTCAAGGCCTGTCCGCAGATCCTCCATGAGGTCTCCGACCGATCCCTCGGTCGAGAATGCCACGACCACGGACTGGAACTCCATCTGCAGCCACGAGCCGCCCTCGAGATCGAGGCCGAACTGGAGGTTCCCCTCAAGCCCTTTCTCCGGGCTCGGGGGGGCAAGATAGATGCCGACGAGGGAGCCGACGACCAGCAGGAGCACCAGGGCGACCCGCCAGTCTTTGATGAGAGTCTTGATAGTTTCGCCGTTCATTTCTTGTTCCCCCGGAGGACGTATTCCTTCAGAATTCCAGCGTTCAGCATCCAGGTGTTCATTATGTCCACAAAGAGCCCGATGAGGAGGACGCTCGCGATCTCGGCGATGATCTGGATCTGTCCCGCCGTGGCGACGACCCACATCGCGGCGATGGCTGCGAGGGTCGTGGTCGTCATGATGATCCCGGTCTTGAATGCGCCGGAGAGTTTCTCTTCGAGTTTCCCCTTGCGCTTCAGGAGGCGCGTGGTCAGCAGGATGTCACTGTCGACGGAGTAACCGATCAGCATCAGCAGGGCCGCCGTCGTCCCGAGGGAGAGCGGAATACCGATGATCTGCATGATCCCGCCGGTGATGACGATGTCGGCGAAGGCGGAGAGGACGACCGCACCCGCCGGCACGATGTTGCGGAACGCGATCATGACCACGACAGCCATGCCGATGAACGAGAAGATCAGGGCGAGAAAGGCCTGACTCTGGAGTGTCTTTCCGAACGTCTCGCCGATCTGGTCTATCTTCGAGTCGGGATACTTCTCGTTGATGAGCGCTACAAGGCTCTGGTACTGGGCACTGTCCATCGGGCCGAACTGGATGTATTTCCCGTCGCCGATTCCCTCACCCACCGACAACAGCGGATACCCGGCAAAAGTCGTCTCTATCGTCTCTCTGCTGTCGGACGTGAAGACGGTGACCGCCGTTCCTCCCGCAAAGTCGATGCCCGGCGTTATGGGCAGGCCGGTGGCAAGCGTAGTGTAGCCCAGCAGCACCCCGGCAAGGAGGAGGAGAACGAGGGGCAGCGCTACCATCTGCCGCGGAGAGTATTTGTTGACGTCGTATCTGGCAAATTCCATGCTGTATTAGTGTACGATGGTGAAAGGTTAAAGGGTTGCTCATGGATATGTGGTGGGACCCGGAATTCGCCCGGATATTACTGAAATGCCCCGGGAATTGCCCGGTAAAGGGAGGTTCCGTCCTGGGGCTGCAGGGAGTTTCTTCCCCGGGGCGTTCCCTCGTGCGGTTCGCTCGGGTGCATGCACATCCGCCGGTCGCACGGACGGCGTTCACGCTCCGGGCGTCTCTTCCATCCATATGCGCGCCGTGGAGACCGATGCGGAATGGGGGTGCCGCTTAATCGCGAGTATATCCGGTTAAAACCGTATCCGGGTTATGATATCCGGGGCTTGGGGAAACGGTGTCGGCATACCCGTCACGATTGCATTTCGTCAGACAATTGTCGTCCTCCTGGCAGAATACCCGATTTAATGATTGAAAAGAAAAGATATATATAAAATACCGAATCACAAGCACATATGAGATCACCCGGTGAGCTCAAAAAAGAGATAGAAGCTCGACTCAAAGGTTATCTCTCACGTGACCGGGATGGAATCCGACATGAGCTGCTCAACCTGTTCGTCAAAGTAAAATCTCTCACCATACCCCAGATCTACGAGAAGCTGCAGAAGCGGTTCTCGATCAGTTACCACTCCATCGCGTCCATGGTCGGCATCATAGCGTCCCGTATCGGCATCCTGCATGTGAGGCGGAACGCGGAGGGGACGAACTCCATCTACGAGCTGAAGGACCAGTACGTGGACGTGGTGGCGAGGATCCTCGGGACAGCATAATTCCCAGAAACCATACCTCTTTTTTAGCCTCAGCACCAATATGAGAGACTACCATGCAGAGCGACGTTGGGGAGCCAGGTCGATCACAGGGCATCTATGTTACGGAGGACGTCCGGTCGTATGTCCTCCAGAGGAAACGCGACTTCCGAGTGAGCACATCCTGCAGCGGACCCATCCTCCTGCCGGTATCGGTCAAGCCGCCGAAGGCGACCGACCTGCAGGTTCCGATCGGTGATTACACCGTCTATATATCGAAGTACCAGGCCCGCTACATCGATTCCATCCACAGAGGAATGATTCCTATATTCTACGAAGATTTCTAGATCATGAGCTTCGAAGAACTGGAGCACACCGCCGACGTCCTCATGCGGGTGCGGGGCACGACCTTGAACGAGCTCTTTGCCGAGGCGGGCCGGGCGATGTTCCACGTGATGTACGGCCCCTGCGAGGAGAGGGGAGTCGAACGGAGGATCGAGATCGAGGCGGAGAACCTCGAATCACTTCTGATCGACTACCTCTCGGAACTGCTCTTCGTCACCGAGGTCGAGAACACCGTCTTCTGCACCTTCGACGTCGATCTCCGGGGCACCCGGCTCTCCGCCGTCCTCAGGGGCGAGCCGTTCGACCCCGCACGGCACTCGGCCGGAACGCTCGTCAAGGGCATATCTTACTTCGGGCTCGAAATCGTTAAAGAAGAAGAGGGCTACGTGGTGGAGATCATCTTCGATATCTGAGAGGTTGCCATGCTTACCGGAATCAATAAGATCGGAGACCTCGAATGGGAGGTTCCTATCGGATACGTCCCCGATATGCGGGTGCCGGGGCGCTTTTTCCTCTCCCGGACACTGGCGGAGACGCTCGAAGAGGGAGCCGTCCGCCAGCTCGCGAACGTCGCGACGCTCCCGGGGATCGTGAAGCACTCGCTTGCCATGCCCGACATCCACTGGGGATACGGGTTTCCCATCGGCGGTGTCGCCGCGTTCGATATGACCGAAGGGGTCATCTCCCCCGGCGGGGTCGGGTTCGACATCAACTGCGGCGTCCGGCTGATCACGACGCCCCTGACCGAGGCCGATCTCGCCGGCAAGAAACGCGACCTGATCGAGCGGCTCTTCGACGCCGTGCCGACCGGAGTGGGCGCAAAGAGTACCCTGCGGGTCTCGAACAAGGATCTCTCCGCGGTCATGGTCGACGGCGCCCGGTGGGCGGTCGAGCGCGGGCTCGGCACCGAAGCCGATCTCGTCCGGTGCGAGGGCGAAGGGGCGATGCCGGGCGCCGATCCCGACGCGGTCAGCGCCAAAGCGCGCCAGCGGGGCGTGCCGCAGCTCGGGACGCTCGGCGCGGGAAACCACTTCCTGGAGGTCCAGGTGGCAAAGGAGATCGTCGACCCCGAAGCAGCGAAGGTCTTCGGGATCGCCGAAGGGCAGGTCTGTTTCATGGTGCACTGCGGCTCCCGCGGCCTCGGCCACCAGGTCGCGACCGATCATTTGCGAACGCTTGAAGGTGCGCTCCCGAAGTACGGGATACGCCTCCCCGACCGGCAACTCGCCTGCGCCCCGCTCGACTCTCCGGAAGGCCGTGCCTACTACGGGGGCATGGTCTCGGCCGCAAACTACGCCTGGGCAAACCGGCAGGTCATCATGCACGAAGCGCGGAAGGTCTTCGCGCACCTCTTCGGGATCGAGTACGACGAGATGCAACTCATCTACGACGTCGCGCACAACGTCGCGAAGTTCGAGCGCCACGACGTCGACGGGGTCTCGACGGAGGTCTGCGTACACCGCAAAGGCGCGACGCGGGCGTTCGGCCCGGGAGCGGAGGGCGTTCCCCGGGAGTATGCCGCGATCGGGCAGCCGGTGATCATCCCCGGAAGCATGGGGACGTCGTCCTACCTCCTCCACGGCACGACCACCGCAATGCAGAAGACGTGGGGGAGCACCTGCCACGGCGCAGGAAGAGTGCTCAGCCGGTCGAAGGCGAAGAAAGAGGTCAGCGGGAAGGAACTCCGTGAACGCCTCGCGGGAGAGGGCATTCTGGTGCGCGCCCACAGCGACGCCGCCCTCGCGGAGGAGGCTCCGACAGTCTACAAGCCGAGCCGGGAAGTGGTGCGTGTCGTGCACGAAGCGGGCCTCTCGGATATCGTCGCCCGGCTGGAACCGCTCGGGGTGATCAAGGGATGACCGGCAGGACGGGGCTGCTCTGGGACACGCCCCTCATGTTCTCACGCCTCATCGAGGACTGCGGCACCGCTTGCGAATCGGTCAACCCGAACATGCTTGCCTCGCCGTTCTGGCGCGGGAGGTTTGCTGCGGTCATCGTGCCGACGGGGTTTGCAAACCCGGCTTACTCGAACCTCCTCCCCGCTCTCCGGGCTGCAGAAGGCCGTATCCGCCGGTTCGTCGAGAACGGCGGCCGGCTGCTGGTCTTCGGCGCGGGATGCTCGCGCGAGGACGCCTACGACTGGCTCCCGTTCCCGGTGACTTACTCGTTTGGCTACGGGCCGCGTGCCGTCCGGTTTGCCGGGGAGAGCACCTTCAACTCCCTTTTTTCGGGGTACGACCTCGACGCCGTCGAGTGCGACGGCTCGTTCCCGGCACACGGCGGCGAGACGCTTGCCGCCACGCCCGGAGGAGAGACGCTCCTCGTCGGGAAGCCGCTCGGCGACGGGATGATCCTGGCAACCAGCATCCATGAGTACCCGTCGCGTGAATTCTTGAAGGAGTTCTCCTGCGGAGATAAGGAAACATTATTTTAGATAAACCGTGATGAACAGTATGGATACGGCCATGGATCAATACATCGTCTCTGCGTCTTCGAGCGCGCGCGATCTCGCCCCGATCGTGGTATGTATTCACGATCTGCTTGGTCGGCTGCCTGTTACGGCACGATCCCGCGACCATCCCGGGGTCAGGGTCGAGGACGGAAAGGTTGTCGACGAGGCCTATACCGGCCCGATCCTCGAGGAAGTCCTGGCGGAGAACGTAACGTTGAGGGTCAGGCCCCCGAGAGGCCCGTACAAGGGCATCCCGGTTGTGGTGGCGCCGGTAAGGGACGAGGAAGGAAGTGCAATCGGTGCAATCGGCATCGTCGATGTGACCGGCATCTTTGATCTGGCGGGTTTCATGGAGCAGAATACGGTGATCCGGAGGCAGGTCTGCGGCGAGGACCCGTGTCCGCTCCCGACCGAGTCGCCTGCAGCGAAAAGGTAATGGACATGAAGGACACGGCAATCAACGTACTGAAGATACTCGAAGAATCGCCCGGCCCGGTATCGGGCGAACGGATTGCAGAGCAGCTGGGCATCACCCGGTCGGCCGTCTGGAAGCAGATACGCGAACTCCGGAGGCTGGGATACGGGATATCGTCGTCCCGGGTGGAAGGCTACCGCCTCGAGGCGAAGAGCGACCGGCTCCTGCCCTACGAGATCAACAAGATACTCCGCACCCGGGTTCTCGGACGGCAGATCCGTCACTTCGACAGCACCGCCTCCACGGGCTGGATCGCAAAGAAACTTGCCGCCGAGACCGATCCCGAGAACCTGCACGGCATGGTGATCATTGCTGAAGAGCAGACCGGCGGGGTAGGAAGGCTCGGACGCGCCTGGGTCTCGCCGGCCGGCGGCATCTGGGCCACCATTCTCTTGAAACCAGGTGTCCCGCTCGACCATCTCTTCATGATCACCATGGCCGGGTCGGTCGCGATTGCCCGTGCCATCCGCAAGGAGTACGGCATCAGTGCGCTCATCAAGTGGCCCAACGACATCTTCATCGGGGACAAGAAGGTCGCCGGTCTACTCCTGGAACTTGCTGCCGAAGCGGATACCGTGCACTACGCCCTCCTGGGGCTCGGGATCGACGCGAACGTCTCTCTCGACGATCTCTCCTCGAACCTGCGGGAGACGGTGACCACGCTCCAGGCCGAGGTCGGCCATGAGGTCGACCGCGTGGCGCTTCTTGCCCGGGTGCTGCGGGAGTTCGAGCTGCGCTACCAGCAGCTCGAGGACGGCGAGTACGATTCCATCATCCGCGAGTGGAAGAGCCTCTCCCTGACACTCGACCACCGGGTGGCCATCAAGACGATCAACAAGACCTTCTCGGGGGAGGCGATCGATATCGACGAGCACGGCGCCCTGGTCATCAGGAAGGACAACGGGAAGGTAGAGCGGGTCATCGCCGGGGACTGTTTCCAGCTCTGACCTGCCGGTCGACACCCATACACTTTTTGGATCGGCGAGAAGGTCTCCCCATCGGAACGGGAATCTCCCGGGGTTATGTGATGCAGTTCGTCAGGCATCAACAGGATTTTTCTTGTCAACCACCCAAAATAAAATGGTTGACATGATGCACCGAGCCCGGATCCTCGCCTACAGCAGTACGTTCGTCGCGCTGATCGCCGCCGGGAGCTGGATCTCCATCCCGCTTCCCCCGGTTCCGCTCACGCTCCAGACCCTCTTCGTCCTGTTATCCGGGATCGTCATGAAGCGGTACGGGGTGATCCCCGTCGCCCTCTACGTCCTCCTCGGGGCGGCGGGCCTCCCGGTCTATCACAACGGCACGGCGGGCCTTGGGGTCCTTCTCGGCCCCACGGGCGGGTTCCTGGTCGGCTTCATCCCCGCCGCCCTCGTCGCCGGGCTCGCCTACGAACAGAAGTCGCCGACGACGCGGATCGCAGGGCTGATCACGGCGACCGTTCTCACCTACGTCTTCGGCGTCGCATGGCTCGCCTGGTCGGCATCGCTCTCACTTCCTCAGGCGATCCTTGTCGGCGTCGCGCCGTTCATCGTCGGTGCCGTCGTGAAGGTCGCGGCGGCATACGCCATAGGGAAACGGGTGGCATGATCCGTATCGCCGATCTCCGGCACCGGCTGCTCGACATCCCCGGCGTTGCGGTGGACGCGCGCCATATCGCCGTCATCGGGCCGAACGGGAGCGGCAAGACGACACTGCTCTCGGTCTGCTCCGGGATTGAGGAGCCTGAGACGGGGACGGTTCAACTCCTCGACCGTCCACCGTCGGCCGTGAAGGTCGGGTGGGTGGGGGAGTTCCCCGACCGGACGCTCCTCTTCTCCCGGGTCTACGACGAGATCGCGTCGACGCCCCGGTTCCGCCACCGCCCCTGCCCCGAGACGGACAGGCCGGTCCGGGCGGCCGCGGAGGTTGTCGGCATCCGCCACCTCCTCGGCAAGAAGGTCTCGGCCCTCTCCGGGGGCGAGAAGGTGCTCGTCGCGCTGGCCGCCGCCTGCGCCGGCGAGCCCGAGGTGCTCGTCCTGGACGAGGCCGACTCGCACCTGGACGCCGTGACGGCGGAGCGCGTCCGGCGCGTGGTGCGGGAGAGCGCCGCAGCCCACGTGCTCTGGTGCACGCAGTCGATGGACGCCGCGGCCACCGCGGACTGCGTCCTCTTCATGGAGAACGGCCGCGTCCGGCACCACGGCACGCCGGAGGAGGTCTTCTCCGCGCTCGAGGAGACGTGCTTTTACCCCACGCTCTGGAGGGTCCGCCGGTGAAGGTCGAACTCATGGATCTCGTCTTCTCGCGGGACTCGTTCGTCCTCCGGGGCAGCGGCACCTTCGGCGAGGGCGTACACCTGGTCAGCGGGCCGGTGGGGAGCGGGAAGTCGACGCTCGCCCTCCTGCTTGCGGGGCTGCTCCGGCCCGAGAGCGGGGCCGTCCACCGGGACGGCGTTCTCTCGGCAGATCTCCTGCTGCAGTTCCCCGAGCACCACGTCACCTGCCCGACGGTCGCCGGGGAGGCCGCTTCCTGGGGGCTCGTGCCGGAGGACGCGCTCGCGCTGGCGGAGTTGTCGGCGCGTGCGGATGACGACCCGTTCCACCTCTCCCGCGGCGAACTCAAGAGACTGACTCTCGCCTGCGCGCTCCTGAGAGATCCCGACCTGTTGCTGCTGGACGAACCGTTCAGTTCTCTCGACTGCACCGCGAAGAGGAAGGCCTGCAGGATGCTCGAGGAGCGGGATGCCGGCATCACGATCGTCTTCTCGCACGAGCGCGCGATCCTTCCCCGGGTCGACGCGATCTGGGAGATGGAGGAGGGAGTTCTCGCGGCCCGCGGCGGCGTGCCCGATGCGATCCCTTCCTGGCGGCACGCCCCGCCGTATCTCCGGTATGCCCTGGATCAGGGTGCCCGTCCCGCGAACATCAGGCTCTCCGACGCCCGGGAGGCGCTATGCAGGATCCGCGGCTGAGGCTTCTCTCCGTCGCCGTCCTCTCGCTCGCGGCGTTCGCGAGCACCGTGGGAGCCGCCGCCGCACTCGCCTGGTGGCTGCTCTTTACGCCGCGCACACGATCGCTCCCCCGGCCGGCGGTGCTGCTGCCGCTCATTGCAATGGTCGCCGCAACGGCGCTCGTCTCCGCGTGGGGCGGCGGCGCGGGGCTCTCCTACTTCTTCCGGATGACCGTGATCCTCCTCCTCGCGGCGTGGACGTATGCCGAGACGGAGGATGGAGAAGTGCTTGCCGTGGCGGTCTGGGCTCTCGGGAACCGGGTGGGGTTCGAGGTCGGGCTCGTCGCCGAGATGGGAATTTCCGGCATCTCCGTGCTCCGCCGGGAGATCGAGCAGGTGCGGACGGCGATGGCGCTGAAGGGCATCCGGCCCGGCGTCCGTTCGATCGTTCCGCTCGCCGTCACCCTCATCGTCACAGAGATCAGGCGGGCCGACGAGATTGCGCGCCTGCTCGTGGTGCGGGGGTACACGATCGGGGGGAGGATATGCCCCCGGTTCAGGGCTGATCCTCTGGACGCCCTGGCCGCAATAATGGCCGTAATACCCGCCCTTTTATCGACTCTCCCTCTTCGCGACGTTTTTATATTAGTAGGATGAATTTTTGAGAGGCTTTATCGATATCTTCTCAGCCCTTCGAGGTGTACAATTCGATGTGTGCTGCCAAATTAGATTCACTCAATATTACCGATACCACGCTTAGGGACGCGCATCAATCGCTCATCGCCACCCGCCTCCGGACTGAGGACATGCTCCCTCTTGCCCGGGCCATCGACGAAGTGGGTTTCTTCTCCGTCGAAGCCTGGGGCGGGGCGACCTTTGACAGCTGCATCAGGTTCCTCAACGACGATCCCTGGGAACGTCTCCGGGTGCTGAAGGCAGAGCTCCGGCGCACGCCTATCCAGATGCTCCTGCGGGGCCAGAACCTCGTGGGCTATCGGCACTACCCCGATGACGTGGTGGAAAAGTTCGTAGAGGCGTCGGCGCGTAACGGGGTCGACATCTTCCGGGTCTTCGATGCGTTGAACGATGTCCGGAACATGAAGAAAGCGATGGCGGAGGTCAAGAACGTCGGAGCGCACCTGCAGGGCGCGATCTCCTACACGACGAGCCCCGTCCATTCCGTCGCGACGTTCGTTGAGATGGCACAGGATCTCTACTCGCTCGGCTGCGACTCGATCTGCATCAAGGACATGGCCGGCCTGATCATGCCGCATGATGCCCGCGACCTCATCACGGGGATCAAGAAGACGGCGGACGTCAAGGTCTGCCTCCACTCCCACTGCACGAGCGGCGTCGCGCCCCTGAGTTACCAGGCGGCGATTGATGCGGGCGTGGATATCCTGGATACGGCGATGTCGCCGTTCGCCCTCGGCACCTCCCAGCCTCCGACGGAGAGCGTCGTTGCAAGTGTTGCCGGGACGGCGCGCGACACCGGAATCGATCTACTCCCGCTCCGGAAGGTCAGGAACATCTGCCGCGAGATGCGGGAGAAGTACGAGCCGCTCTTCAACTCCATCGCTGATCGGGTCGACTCGGACGTGCTGATCTACCAGCTCCCGGGCGGGATGATCTCGAACCTCGTCTCGCAGTTGAAAGAGCAGGACGCGCTCGACCGTCTGGAAGAGGTGTTCCGCGAGATCCCCCATGTAAGGGAGGATCTCGGCTATCCGCCGCTCGTTACGCCGACGAGCCAGATCGTGGGTACCCAGGCGGTCTTCAACGTCCTGATGGGCGGGGAGCGCTACCGGAACGTGACGAAAGAGGTGAAGGACTATGTCCTCGGCCTCTACGGCCGTTCTCCCGCCCCGATCAGCCCCGAGATCAGAAGGACGATCATCGGCGACGAGAAACCGGTCACGGTTCGTCCGGCAGACCAACTCGCGCCCATCTACGAGCAGATGAAGAAGGAGGCGACGGAACAGGGCCTCATCACCCGGGAGGAGGACGTCCTGACCTACATCCTCTACCCGAGCGTCGCACCGTCGTTCCTCCGGGGCGAGCGCCAGCCCGAGGCGATCCCCGAGAAGGCGCACGCCGCACCGGCAGGGGTTGCGGAGATCCCCCGCTCCATGGAGGTGGAGGTGGACGGCGAGATCTTCTCCGTTAGGATCGTCACCGTCGAGGGAGGCTCGGTCGCGGCCCCGTCGGCTGCAGCCGCGTCGGCCAGGGCTCCCCGCGGGGACGTCGCCGGCGGTGTCAAGAGCAATATGCAGGGCATGGTTCTGAAGGTGATGGCCCAGCGCGGGAGCGCCGTGAAGAAGGGCGACACGCTCATCGTCCTCGAGGCGATGAAGATGGAGAACCCCATCCCCAGTCCCCGCGACGGCACGGTCTCGGAGATCTTCGTGGACGCCGGGGACGTCGTGCAGAACGGCGACGTACTGATGGTCATTGAGTGAGAGGCTGGCTGGCGCGATGAAATACTTTGACAAGATCCTGATTGCCAACCGCGGCGAGATCGCCATCCGGGTCATGCGTGCCTGCCGGGAACTGGGCATCGACACGGTCGCGATCTACTCCGAGCCGGACAACAACGCGCTCCACGTCAAGTACGCCGACGAGGCGTTCTGCGTCGGGGAGGCGCACCCGTCGAAGAGTTACCTCAACAAGGAGCGGATCTGCGACGTGGCGAGAAAGACCGGGGCCGAGGCGATCCACCCGGGCTACGGGTTCCTCGCGGAGAACGCCGGGTTCGCGAAACTGGTCGAGGAAGAGGGCCTGACATTCATCGGGCCGTCGTGGAAGACGATCGAGGCGCTGGGCTCGAAGATCGGGTCGAAGCGGATGATGCGGGAGGCCGGCGTCCCGGTTCTTCCGGGCACGCCGGAGGGCGTCACGAGCGTCGAGGAGGCAAAGAAGGTCGCCGCCGAGATCGGCTACCCGGTGATCGTGAAGGCGAGCGCGGGCGGCGGCGGTATCGGGATGCACATCGCCGAGAACGAGGGCGAGCTCGAGGAGGCGATCGACAAGGGGATGCGGATCGCCCAGTCCGCCTTCGGCGATCCGACGATCTTCGTGGAGAAGTATCTCACGAAGCCGCGCCACATCGAGATCCAGGTTCTTGCCGACGCGAAGGGGCACACCGTCCACCTCTACGACCGCGAGTGCTCGATCCAGCGCCGGCACCAGAAACTGCTCGAGGAGGCGCCCTGCCCGATCATGACGCCCGCTCTCCGGGAGCAGATGACGGCGTCGGCCATCGCCGCGGCAAAGGCGGCGAACTACAAGAACGCCGGCACGGTGGAGTTCCTCTACGCGAACGGGAACTACTACTTCATGGAGGTGAACACCCGGCTGCAGGTGGAGCACACGGTGACGGAGTTCATCACCGGGATCGATATGGTGAAGCAGCAGATCGCGATCGCGGCGGGCGAAGACCTCGCGATGGGCCAGGAGGATATCGGCATCCGGGGGCACGCGATCGAGTGCCGGATCAACGCGGAGGATCCGCTGAACAACTTCGCCGCCGATCCGGGCAAGATCGTCCGCTACCGCTCCCCGGGCGGCCCGGGAATCCGGGTCGACTCCGGCATCCACATGGGCTACACCATCCCGGCGCACTACGACTCGATGATCTCGAAGCTCTGCGCTCTCGGCTCCGACCGCGAGGAGGCGATCCAGCGGATGCGCCGGGCGATCTACGAGTACGTCATCCTGGGCGTGAAGACGACGCTCCCGCTCCACTACGCGATCATGCACAACGCCCACTTCATCGCCGGCGACACCCACACGCACTTCCTGCAGGAGGAGCACATCGCGACGAGCCTGCGCCGCTACCTCCACGAGGAGGAGGCGCGTATGCAGACGCTGGCCGCCTCGCTCCGCCAGGGGAAGCACGTGGCGGCGATCACGGCGGCGGTCGACGTCTATATCCGGAAAAACACGAAGTAACCCTTTATCCAATTTTTCCGGGGAGCCATAAGGTTTATTTGTCAATACAGCATTGTTATACTGCACTTTGTATGCTGCGGTGGCCTAGTCGGTTAGGGCGCCAGACTCATAGGGTTTTTGAGAAGACGGTGCGTCCAAGCCTGGGACATCTGGAAATCGTGGGTTCGGATCCCACCCGCAGCATTTGTTTTAGAAAGTTTGTAATCTGATTTTAGAGGAATGCTTTTCCTTCGAGATTGCTCTCTTTACGATCACTACCTCACTCTTGAGACAAAAAGGATTTTTTCCGTACGATTACAGTCTCGGGTCGTTTTATTTGCCCCCTTGATGCCCATCCCTCGCTCCTTGAGGGGCGATCCTCATCAAGTACACCAAGATTAACAATTTTGATATAGTTGGTGTACTAAATAGGGAATATGGGAGACGGCAAGTGACAATTGAGAGACCGTTTTGACCCGCCATAGAAACCTCCGCCACACCCGGATCAACTTGTTATATATATTCATACAACAACCCTGAGATCATGTCTGCAAGCGCCGGCTCGAGCCACTCTCCCACACTCGATACGATCAAAATGGTCGAAGACTTCATCCGGGAGCACAGCGGCGAATACCGCCGTCGGGCGCTCTGGGAACGCCTGCCGCGGAAAGTCATGTATCAGACGTTCAAGACGATCATCGAGTATCTCGTGGAGTCGGGTAAGATCGCCATCGATGCACAGAGCAAGGTCTGCTGGATCCACGACCCGGAGTTTACCCGGCGGTACCTGGCCCGTGAAGACCTGCGGATCCGATGAAGGCGGCAATCTTGCCGACACAAAGGTGAAAGAAGCCTTCGAGGCTCTGTCGGCATCAACCCGAACAGAAGATCGGGAACTGGTCGCTCTCCTGAACAGGGCCTTCGAGGCGATATCCGCCAACGCTTTTTGCGGCGTTCAGGTTCCAAAGAGGCAGATCCCCGATGTATATCGACAGCGAGATCCTCCGGTAAAGAACCTCTGGAAATACAACCTATCTCGATCCTGGAGATTGATGTATACCGTGACCAGCGACGGTGACATCATTGCGGTCGTCATCGAGTGGCTGGACCATACCGGCTACGATCGCCGGTTCGGGTACTGAGCGCAACTCCCTGGAGAATGTTTCGGAGTATCCGTTGACCAGTGTACCGGGGTGGCGACCGCGTAGCTATCCATCCCGGGAACGGCAACATTCATCATCTCCTCACCCTCAGGTACGATCAGGAGGCGAGCAGAACCCGTATGGCGGCCCGGACACAGTGTGAGGAGAAGAGCATCTTTGTCACCCGGCTCGAGGCAGTGCTCCCGCTGCTCCGGGAACGGTTCGGTGTGACGAAGATCGGCATCTTCGGGTCTACCGCCCGGGGCGATGGCCGGCCGGAGAGCGATGTGGACGTGCTGGTCGAGTTGTCGCCGGACCACCTCACGTTCCGGAACTTCATGGCGCTCGCAGATTTCCTGGAGGAACTCTACGGGCGGAAGGTCGACCTGCTCACCGTCGGCGGGCTCGACCCACTCATCCAGCAGGATGTGGAGGGCGAGGTGGTCTGGTGTGAAGCGTGACTCCGTGTACCTCGCCCACATCCTTGAAGAGATGGAGTTTCTCTAGACCTACTTCTCTGACCGTTCCTTCGAGGAGATCGTCCAGGATGAGATGATGAAGCGATCGGTTCTCCGGAGCCTTGAGATCATCGGGGAGGCGTCGAAGAACCTCTCACCCGGGGTCAGGGCACGATATCCCGACATTCCCTGGAACGGTATGGCGAGGATGCGGGACAGACTGATCCACGGTTACTTCAGCGTCAGGTGGGAAATCGTCCTGGATGTGGTGCAGAACGAGGTTCCGGCAGCCGAACCGAAGATCCGGGCAGTCTATTCGGCGTTGCTCGCAGAAGAGGCAGGTAGCCGATAACCCGGTTCATCTTGTAAGATCGGGCTCCCGGATGTTCTTCTCCTCCGGCACGGCGATGCCTCCCTCGTGAGGGACGGTAGGGAGGCGGCAATCGTCGCCGGTAGGGCAGATGGATACTGCTCCTGGCAATGCATTATAAAATCCGCATCCTCACGCATTGCCGACAACGAACTGCACATCCTCCTCCAGCCCGGGATCGTACCTCGTCGCATTCTCAAAACACAGCGCCGCTTCGTCGGTCTTATTCATGTTCGTCAGAATGACTCCTTTCAGGTACCAGGCCAACCCGTATTCCGGGTCCAGTTCAAGCGCCTTATTGCAGCTCTCCATCGCTTCGGCGTACTGGCCGTAGTTGTCGTTGTAGTACATTCCCCTGATGCACCACGCCTCGGCATTGTCCGGCTCCGCCGCAACCCGGTTATCGTAGTATTCCTGGTTTTTGGTTATACAGCCGCTGGTAAACAGAATAAGTATCAACGCACAGCAGAGGCATGCGGTCGGCGACGGAGCCTTCATAGAGCCGTATTGAACCCGGCGGTTAATCAAACCTCTGCCGCTGCCGGAAACGGGGAAGGGTATCTTCGCCCTTGCCACCGAGTTCTTCAGGAACCTCGGCGCCATCGTGGTCTTCGCGTACGTCTTCGCGATCGTCATGGACTTCGGCGAGACCGGGGTCTGGTGGGGGATCGTCGTCGGCAACATCCTCGGCGCGTTCTTCGGATACGGCTGGGCCCGGATCTACATCGCCCGTCTCATTGCCGTGAGCCGGAAACCAGGCGCGGTCGCCGCCTGAACGGCGGGCCGGCCGCGGCATTCACGCTCGATGTCGGGCGGCGAACCCCTCATCGCCGCCTCCCGGCAGGAAGTGTCTGCATCCTCCGCACAAAGGTATTTTATGTATGACAACAGATTAAATGAGGTAAACGGGGCGTGAAAACGCAATCGATGCGTCTGCCGTCTCCGTTCGTGCGCACCCGTGCGAGGGTTGCCAAGCCAGGTCAAAGGCGCTAGGTTGAGGGCCTAGTCTCGTAGGAGTTCGTGAGTTCGAATCTCACCCCTCGCATCCGTTTTTCAAACGTCTTATCCCGAGATTGCTTTCCGCCGGAGCCGTCGCGGTTGCCGGAGCATAGCCGTCCATAGAACGCAGACGAACCTGCACGCCGTAGCATCCCCCTCAAGAATGGAGAAGAGAAGAGAATAGTGCCCCGGAGGCTTATGCCAGCACTTCGTGCCGTTGCTGGCAGCGTTCCTGGAGTTTGTTCCACTCGTCCGGGTGCTCCTCCGCCCACTCGAGGATCGCATCGACAATCCGGCCCCGCGACTCGGAATCCCCCCGGTAGTCTACCAGGATGCAATTAACCACCACTTCGATCTGTTCTTCCTGATGCTGCCCAACTTCTGCCATACTGACCCCTCCTGATACACCCCCGGTGCTCACACCGGATGGAGATTCGACACCATATAATCCTGATCCTCCCCTGCCAGCGGCGGCCGTAAATCCTCCGATTTTCCAAAACGATCTGCCGGAACAACTCTTTTGCCCTCCGGCCGCTTTCGGCACCGCCGCCGCAGGGGTTATCGTGCCCTGGAGGAGAACAATACGGGAAGAATCATGAAACTCGGCGTGCTCTTCTCCGGCGGGAAAGACTCCATGTTCGCCTGCTGGAAAGCGATGCAGAAGGAAGAGGTGGCCTGCCTGATCACGGTCGTCTCCAGAAACCCGGAGAGTTACATGTTCCACACCCCGAACATCCGCCTCGCCGCACTGCAGGCCGAAGCGGCGGGCCTCCCTCTCGTGGAGGTGGGGACGGCGGGTGAGAAGGAGGAAGAACTCATCGATCTCGAGCGGGCTCTCCGCACCGCCAGGGAACAGTACGGGATCGAAGGGGTCGTCACCGGGGCTATCCTCTCGGTCTACCAGGCAGCGAGGGTGCAGCGGGTCTGCCGGGAGCTGGGCCTCTGGTCGTTCAACCCGCTCTGGCTCGCCGACCAGGAGGCATACATGGAAGAACTGATCGATGCCGGCTTCAGGGTCGTCATCGCGGGCGTCTTCTCCTCGCCCTTCGACGAGTCCTGGCTCGGGCGGGAGATCGACCGCCGCACCCTCGACGAACTCCGGGCGATCGCCCAAAAATACCAGGTCACCCTCACCGGCGAAGGAGGGGAACTCGAGACGTTCGTCGTGGACGCTCCCTTCTTCGCTCAGAGGATCGCGATCGAGGAGGCGTCGAAGGTCTACCGGAACTACAACGGCGTTCTGCGGATCGAGCGTGCGGGGCTGGTGGCGAAATGATCCTGCTCATCGACCTCTGCTACCGGGACGGCTCGCTCTCCCGTGACGAGTTCGTCGCGCCGGTCGAACGGCTTCTGTGCCGGAACGGGGTGGCGTCTGTAACCCGCCACTATACCGCCGTCGGCGCATCTGACCTCGATAGCGCGGATGCGGCGATCCTCTGCGGCACGGCGCTGATGGATACCGGATATCTGGAGCACCCGGAACTGTTCCGGTGGCTTCTTACGTTCGAGCGCCCGGTGCTCGGGATCTCCTCCGGCATGCTGGCGCTCGCGGCGGCGTTCGGCGGCGGTGTCGACCCGTGCCGCGAGATCGGGATGACCGACATGAACGTGCTCGCGCCCGACCCGCTCTTTTCCGGGCAGGAGGTGTTCCCCGCCTACACGGTGCACGATTACGCCGTGCAGGTTCCCGGGGAGTTCGTAGCGCTCGCCGCCTCGGACCGGTGCGTCCAGGCGATCCGGCACCGTTCCCTCCCCCTCTACGGGCTCCTCTTCCACCCCGAGGTCAGGAACGAGTGGATCGTCGAGCGGTTCTCTAGGCTGGCCGGCCGTCAGAGCCCGTAGCGGTTGATCGTGTTGATCAGGGCCGCGAACCCTTCCATCTCTTTATCGAGGACTTCCATCCGGGTCATGCCCATGCTCGTCTCCGCGTCGGCGGTCAACGACTCGGGGCCGCGCACCACCTCGCGGTCGACGCCGTCGGCGGAGAGGATCTTTTGAGCCTCGGCATCGTGGACGAACGCCCTGCCGGGGAGGATTACGACGTCTTCGAGTTTCGATAGGTTCACCCCGGCGAGGTCGTCGGCGGTGATGAGGCAGGCGATCTCCTTCTTGACCGCGACGACCCTCGAGGTCGAGCCGCGGATCGAGAGGAGCCGCTGGATGAAGGGGGCCGCGATGCTCCCGGTGATCACCGTCGCACGCTTCCGGACGCGGGGGAGTTTTTTGAGGAGGTCGGGCTCGTGGAGGATTGCGAACGGCGAGCCGATCGAGGGGTCGCCGAGCGGCGTCCCGCTGATCTTCATCGAGAACCGGTCGTTCAAGTCCGTCACCATCTCGTGGAACTCGTCGACGGTGTGAACCCGCTGCCCCTCGAGGATGGGCGCGTTGCCGAGGATGAGCCCCTGGTCGGTCCGGTTCGCGAACCGCATCAGGATCAGCCCTTTTGCGCCGCGCTCCTCCAGCCAGGCGCAGGTATCTTCGAGAGCTTTGCCGTCGTTGACGCCGGGGATGACGACCGCCGCGGCGTAGACGTCGATTGCGCCGCAGAGCCGGTCGAGGACCGCGAGCGAGGCTTCCGGCGTCGGGTCGTGCATCCACTGCCGCCGGAGTTCGGGGTCGGCGGCGAAGACCGTGTAGGAGACCTCGGCAAGGCCGTTCTCGATGAGGTGGTCGGCGATGGCCGGGTCGTCGAACCCCTTCCCACTGGTGTAGCCGATGTGGAGCGGCACCTCCATGCTGCCGAGCAGTTCGACGAGGTCGGCGAACTCCGGGTAGCAGCTCGGGTCGCCGCCGCCGCTGATGGTGATCCGGTCGACGTCGTCGCTCATCACCTGGAGGTTTGCGAGCGTCTCGTCGGCGACCGTCCGGAGGCTCTTGAACCCCTCGTAGCCTTCCCGCACCCCCCGTGTGCAGTAGTCGCAGCCCTTCTGGAAGGGGAGGCAGTATCTGCAGCCGAACGCCGTCGTTCCTTTGACGTGTTTGAAGTAGCAGTACGAACAGAATCCCCGGCAGTCGAGACCGGGCCGGCCTCCGAGATCGACGGTGAGATGCGACATTCTGATGGTACTTCTGTGCTCCTCTGTTATGAACGTTGCAGACCTCTCCCGGCGCGGGTTCGCGGGGAGAACGGGCGCTGCTCCGGGCGGGCGGCGGCACCTTTATGCCACGCCGGAGCGACGGAGTCGCGGTATGCGGACGAGCCACCGGCTGCTGCTCCGGTTCTATCACGACCCCGGCTACGACTTCTCCCGGATCGAGGTCGAGTATGCCGACCGGGGGGCGCCCGGCGATCGCTCGACGGTCCGGGGCGACCGGGTCGTCGCGCTCGATGCGCAGTACCTGGAGGTGGACGCCGGGACGCACGTGGCGTGTATCCCGTATCACCGGGTCAGGAGGATACTGTATGATGGTGATGTCATCTGGGCGAGGAAAGCATGAGGAGAACCGGCGCCACCTTTTTTACCGCAGACCGCCCACGATATAAGGTATGCCCCAGTGGCTTAGCTGGCAGAGCGGCTGACTTGTAATCAGCAGGTCCCGAGTTCAAATCTCGGCTGGGGCTTAAAATCGGATTTACCGCCCCATTTTCAAAATCGGAGGCATATTTTTTATAATTTTATGGGCCGATGGGGGATGAACACTGCAGAGACATAGTCCCGGTAAGAGTTACGGAAAGATATATATGCCCTTCAGATGCGTATATCTCATTGTATTGTACATGTAATACATACGCACGCCACATATGCGGGGTGGATGTAATGGCGAAGGCTATCGAGTTAGGATTGAAATTAAAGGGTGAGGATGCTCGTAGGTTCGAGAAATTCCTTGAACACAACGTTCTGAGCACACGCGGTCAGTTTTTAGTCAAGGAAGCCGCGGTGCGTTCTCAAAAGCGATCTTAATGGTAGAACCAATTCCTGATGAAGAGTTGGAGTACGTCACTCTCCATGAAGGAGTTGATGTTAATTCTTTTTCGTGTCGTAGTAAGCCCGAAGAGATTGATTTAGAGGAATTTCTAAAAGAAGATGCATTAAGGTGCCAGAACAGCTTCTTCTCCGTCACCCGGGTTGTTTTTTGGGGGGAAACCCTTGTGGGATATTTTACGCTTGTAACCGATTGCATCGAAAAAGAGGAAATGATACGAGGAGATCGAATAAAGGGTTATAAATATCGATTTTACCCGGCAATAAAAATTGCAAGGCTGGCTGTTCACGACAATTACCGACATCGCGGTATCGGTACCAATATGCTCATAGAAATCTTTTCTATAGTGGGCGACATCACTGAAAATGTCGGATGTAGAATTCTAACTGTTGACTCTAAGCCAACTTCTGTAGAATTTTATGAAAAATCAGATTTCCGAAGGGCTTTAGTCACTCCAGAAGATCCGCCAAAGGATACCATTCCATTTTATTTTGATATTTTACATATCATCAAAGCGAGAAAAAGTTTATAGATGCCCATTTATAGACTTAATTTTTGAAATACGGGCAAAAGGGGTTCGGATCGCCCAGATGAAACAGGTGTGCTGAAAAGAGAGGGTCTGGTTACGTCTTCTCAAACCCCACGCCACCCCCACCCCATCGTAGCTCTTTTCACCAGATCCAACCCATATTTATACATGGCCTCGTACGTCCACCGGATAGAGGTACAATATACCCGCGATCCACGGCTGCCGACGCGTACCGAGAGGTTCCGCTCGCTGGGTTTCCCCCTGCGCGAGCTGCATCTCGTCGACGTCTATACCATAGCGACCGCCCGGAGGGACTTCTCCCCCGATGAGCTCTCGCAGATCGGCGCGCAGCTCAGCAACCCCGTCGTCCAGCGGTACTCCGTAGACCGGCCGACCGAGGCCGGGTTCGACTACGCGATCGAGGTCGGGTTCCTGCCCGGGGTCACCGACAACGCCGGGACGACGGCAAAGCAGACCATCGAGGACTACTTCGGGTTCCGGTTCGGCGAAGGGGAGGCGGTCTTCTCGTCGCAGCTCTACCTCGTCTCCGGCGACCTCACGCCCGAATCCCTGGAGCGGCTCACCGTCGCCCTCGCAAACCCGCTCGTCAACCGGGTGCACGTCAGGAGCCGCGAGGAGTACGGAAGGAAGGGAATGGACGCAATCACCCCCTTCGTCCACCTCCACGACCTGCAGGCCGCCGGGACTGTCGACCTCGACCTCCCCGACGCGGAACTCGCACGTATCGGAAAAGAGGGTATCCTCGACCCCGCAACAGGGGAGCGGCGCGGGCCGCTCGCCCTCGACCTCGCCCAGCTCCACGCGATCCGCGACTACTTCCGGGGGCTCGGGCGGAAGCCGACGGACGTCGAGCTCGAGTCGCTCGCCCAGACCTGGAGCGAGCACTGCAAGCACACGATCTTTGCCTCGGCGATGGACGACGTCCCCCGGGGGCTTTATAAGACCTGCATCCAGGCGGCCACCAACACCGTCCGCGAGGCAAAGGGCGATGACGACATCTGCGTCTCGGTCTTCACCGACAACTCCGGCGCCATCATCTTCGACGACGAGCACCTGGTGACCTGCAAGGTCGAGACGCACAACTCCCCCTCGGCCCTCGACCCCTTCGGCGGCGCCCTCACCGGGATCGTCGGGGTGAACCGCGACACCATCGGGTTCGGCCTCGGCGCCAAGCCCTGCATCAACATCTACGGCTACTGCGTCGGCGACCCCGACACCGAACCGGCCCTCTTCCGCGGCAAGAACCGGACGAACCCCATCCTCCCTCCCCGGCGGATCTTCGAGGGCGTCGTCCGCGGCATCGACGTCGGCGGCAACTGCTCGGGCATCCCGACGCCGCAGGGGTGGTGCTACTTCCACGACCGCTACGTCGGTAAACCACTCGTCTTCGCCGGCACCGTCGGCGTGATGCCGCGCGCCAACAACGGAAGACTGCTCCACGAGAAGCAGGCCCTGCCCGGCGACCTCGTCGTCATGGTCGGCGGCAGGGTCGGCAAGGACGGGATCCACGGCGCCACCTTCTCCTCGGAGGCCCTCGACCCCGCAAGCCCCGTGACCGCGGTCCAGATCGGCGACCCGATCACCCAGAAGAAGTTCTCCGACGTCATCGTCAAGGAGGCCCGCGACCTCGACCTCTACCGGAGCATCACCGACAACGGGGCGGGAGGAATCTCCTGCTCCGTCGCGGAGATGGCACGGGAGTCGGGCGGGTGCCATGTCCTCCTCGACCGCGTCCCGCTGAAGTACCCCGGCATGGCGCCGTGGGAGATCTGGATCTCCGAGTCGCAGGAGCGGATGACCCTCGCCGTCCCGGAGGAGAAGATCGAGGCGTTCATGAACCTGATGAAGAGGAGGGAGGTCGAGGCCACCGTGATCGGGACGTTCACCGATACGGGGAGATGCGTCGTGGAGTACAACGGCGAAGCCGTCATGGACGTCGACCTCGACTTCCTCCACGATGGCCTCCCGAAGAAGCACCTCCGGACAGAGCCCGTGGAGACGGCCTATCCCGAGCCCGACGTCCCGTGCCCCGACCGGCTCGACGACCTCCTCCTCGCGATGCTCAAAAGAAAGAACATCTGCTCGAAAGAGTTCATCTCGACCCGCTACGACCACACCGTCCAGGGCGGCCACGTCCTCGGGCCGGTGCAGGGAGCCGGGCGGGTTCAGACCACGGCCACCCTGACGAAGGTCGTCCCCGGCTCGATGAAGGGCGTCGGGCTCTCGCAGGGCCTCTTCCCGTCCTACTCGGAGCTCGACCCCTACCGGATGGCGCTCGCCGCGATCGATGCGGCAGTCCGGGGTTTGATCGCGATCGGCGTTCCGATGGACACGATCGCGCTCCTCGACAACTTCTGCTGGTGCTCCTCCGACGAACCGGCGAGGCTCTGGCAGCTCAAACGCGCCGCGTTCGGGTGCTATGACGGCGCGGTCGAGTTCGCGACCCCGTATATCTCCGGAAAGGACAGCATGTATAACGACTTCTCCGGCTATGACGCCGACTCGAACCCCGTCAAGGTCTCCGTGCCGCCGACGCTCCTCATCACCTCGATCGGCGTCCACCCCGACGTCACGACCGCGGTATCGATGGACGCGAAGTTCGACGGCGACCTCGTCTACGTCGTGGGGGAGACCGGGGAAGAACTCGGCGGGTCGGAGTACCTCGCGCACCTCGGTATCGAAGGGGGCGCGGTTCCGTCCCTCGATATCGAGACCGCAAAGGTGCGCTACGGCCGGATGACCGGCGCGATCGAGAAAGGGCTCCTCGCCTCCGCCTTCCCCGTCACCCACGGGGGGCTGCTCGTCGCCCTCGCCAAAGTCGCAATCGCCGGAAGAATCGGCATGGACCTCGCCGTACCCGGCGGGATGCGCCCGGACACCTACCTCTTCTCGGAGTCGCTCGGGCGGCTCATTGTCACGGTCGCCCCCGGCGATCGCGAAGCCTTCGAGGAGATCTTCGGCGGCGACGCGCACCTCCTCGGCAGCGTCGGCGGCGAAACGTTCCGGGTATCGACAGGAGAAAAGACTCTCATCGAGCAGCCGGTGGCGGCAATGGAAACTGCGTACAAAGCGCCTTTCGGGGGGTACTGAGCATGGCTCGCACAAACAATCCAAGAGCCCTCATCATGAGCGGCTACGGGATCAACTCCGAGATGGAGACGGCGGAAGTCCTGATGCGGGCGGGCATGGCGTCCGATATCGTCCACATCAACGACCTCATCGCGGGGGAGAAGACCCTCTCCGACTACCGGCTGATGGTCTTCCCCGGCGGGTTCTCCTACGGCGACGACACGGGGGCCGGCAACGCCTACGCGAACCGCGTCCGAAACAACCTCTGGAGCGACGTAAAAGAGTTCCTCGCGGGCGACAACCTCGTCCTCGGGATCTGCAACGGGTTCCAGATCCTCGCGAACCTCGGCCTGGTTCCGGCCTTCGACCGGGACTACCCCCGCGAGATCGCCCTGATGCCGAACAGGAAGGGCGTGCTGGAGTGCCGGTTCGTCACCCTGAAGCCTGCCGCGGATAACCTCTGGACGAAGGGCATCTCGCACCTCTACTGTCCCGTCTCACACGGCGAAGGGAACTTCTATTGTTCGGAGGAGACCTTAAAGCGGATCGAGCGGGAAGGAATGGTCGCGTTCCGCTACTGCCGCGACGACCTCTCCCCCGCGGAAGGGGAGTACCCCTACAACCCGAACGGGGCGCTCGCGGACATCGCCGGCGTAACGTCGGCGGACGGCAAGGTTCTCGGGCTGATGCCGCACCCCGAGCGGGCGATGGAGTTCGTGAACCTCTACGACTGGCCGGTGAGAAAAGAGCGGCTGAAGCGCGAGAAAAAACCCCTGCCCACCGAATCGATGAACATGCGGTTCTTCCGCAACATCGTCGATTCCTTCAAATAAGCATCCCCGATGTTTAGGGGGAGGGCGGAACTCCACTCGCGACGGAGACCTCCCCTTCCCCGGCATAAAACTATATCATTCCCCTGGGAGAATATCGGCCCAAACCGGGGGAGGGGCAGCCACGAAGATCAGGGTCAGCCGCTGTTTTGGAGAGGAGAGTGCCGATACGGTTCTGGAGGTCGAGGTCGACCAGGCCGACGTTCCTGCCGCAGACGAGATCCTCTCGTTCGCCTCCGTCCACGGGAACTTCGTCTGCATCCCCGACCGCATCTTCCGCCGGTTCGAGATCGTCCTCCCTCCCGATAGCCGCCTCGAGATCCTCAAGGACGCGCTCCTCGAGGTCATACGCCTTGAGCCCGAAGGCTCGGAGGGGCTCAATCCCTACGAGATCGAGGACTTCATCGACGCGCTCGAGCGAACGCGTCAGAAGGTGCTCGCCGACGATGGGCCCTGACCACGTGTTTCGTTCACCTTTTTGCCCGGGACCGCGAACCGATACGTGATCGGATTGAGAGAGAAGGAGAGAGGGGTGTGCGGGCTCGCCGTCAACACCATCCATACCATGGACTGCATCGAGGGCATGCGGCGCCTGGCGGCGGACTCCGTCGACGTCATCGTCACGTCGCCGCCCTACAACATCGGGAAGGACTACAACTCCTACGACGACAGGAAACCCCGCGAGGATTACCTCGACTGGATCGGGGAGGTCGCCGCCGGAGCGGCGCGGGTTCTCGCCGACGATGGTTCGTTCTTCCTCAACATCGGCGGCAAACCCCGCGACCCCTGGATCCCCTTCGACGTCGTCCAGCGGTTTCGCCCCCACTTCGAACTGCAGAACGTCATCCACTGGGTCAAGTCGATCGCGATCGAGAAGGAAGACGTGGGCGACTACGAGAAGATCACCGGCGATATCGCCGTCGGCCACTACCAGCCGGTGAACAGCGCCCGCTACCTGAGCCAGTGCCACGAGCACATCTTCCACTTCACGAAAGGGGGCGACGTCGCGCTCGATAAACTGGCGGTCGGCGTGCCCTACCAGGACAAGAGCAACATCGGCCGGTGGAAGGCGGCGGAGCGCGACCTCCGCGACCGGGGGAACACCTGGTTCATCCCCTACCGGACGATCCGCTCCTCCCGGCCGCACCCGACCAGTTTCCCGGAGAAACTCCCCGAGATGTGCATCCGGCTCCACGGCTGCCGGTCCGGGATGCTCGTCATGGACCCGTTCATGGGCATCGGGAGCACGGCGCTTGCGGCACTTGCCCTCGGTGCGGACTACATCGGGTTCGAGATCGACCCCGATTACCGGGCGATCGCGGAGAACCGGATCGCCGATGCACGCCGCGAGAAAGAACAGAGCTGACGGATATTATATCCCCAAAACCCCAACGAGAGACTGATGGAGACCCTCATCGCTTTCGCCGTCACCCTCGCGGCAATCACCGTCGCGTCGCTCAGGTACCGCCTCCCGCCGTTCCTGACCCTCGTAGGGGCATCCGTCCTCTTCGGCCTCCTCTCCCGCATGCCGGCGGAGACGATCGTTATGGTCGCCACGGCCGGCGCCGGCCGGATCTTCACCCTCCTCGGGATCGTCATCTTCTGCGGGGTCGGCATCGCCCAGGTTCTCCGCGAGAGCGGCCGGATCGCGGATATCGTCGCCGATATCCGGGGGTTGGTACGCCGCCCCGTCGCCACGGCGGGAGCGGCCGGCTACCTCCTCTCCGTCCCGCTGATGTGCGGCATCACCTCGTTCGTCATCCTCGCCCCCATCCTCACCCACCTCTCCCCCGACGGCCGGGCAGCAAAGACCCTCCTCTACTGCGCCGGCGTCGCCGGGATGATCTCCTACGTGCTCCTCTACCCCGCTCCCGTCGTCTACTCGACTATAACGGCTCTCGGCCTCTCCGGCCGGCCCTGGGATATCGACCTCGTTGCCGTCCCCCTCTCCCTCCTTCTCCTCGCCGGACTCCTCCTCGCCATGCGAAGACGCATGCCCCCGGCCGAAGAGGCGGAGAAACCGGCGGCCGGGCGGAACCCCCGTGCCTGGCTGCCGTTCGTCGTCATCCTCGGGATGCTCGCGATCGGGTCGTTGGTTCCCCCGCTCCACGCCCTCGCGAACATCAACCTGGCGCTTCTTACCGGGCTCTTTGCCGCCCTTGCCACCGTTCCGGGCGACGTCCGGGAGAAGGCACTCCACAAAGGAACGAAGAACGCCGGGATCATCATCTTCGACCTCGCCGGTGCCGGGGCGCTCGGCGGCGTCATCGCCGCAAGCACCTTCCCCGCGGACGTGGCCGCGCTGGTCGCGGGCAATCTCCCGATAATCATCCTCCCGTTCGTCATCGCCGCCCTGGTGCAGGCGGCGCAGGGTTCGAGGGTCGTGACCGCGGCCGTCACCGGCGCCATCCTCGCCACGACCCCGGCCGTAACGGCGGTGAACCCGCTCGCCCTGGTGCTCATGATCTCCGCGGGGGCGTTCATGTTCTCCTACGTCAGCGACCCCTTCTTCTGGCTGCTCAAACGGACGACCGGCGACGACTTCTCCGCGGTCGTGCGGAACTACACCCTCCCACTCTCGGCGGCCGGGATCGTCACGCTCGCGGCGGCGCTGGTCGTCCAGGCCATTCTCTGACGGGATTCCCCGACCGATTTCCACCAATATTAATCAAAAATCGGGTCGCGACCATGCGTATTATATAATCCGGACGGTATGTAGTCCCTGCCAGAGGGAGAATGATGGAAATCAAGTACGTATCGACGACATGCCCGTACTGTGGCACCGGGTGCGGGTTCAACTTAGTCGTCCGGGACGGCAGGGTCTTTGACGTGGCGCACTGGCAACGCGCGCCCGTCAACGGTGGCAAACTCTGCCCCAAAGGACGCTATGCCCACGAATTTATCAACAGCCCCGACCGCCTCACGAAACCGCTGATCAAGAAGGACGGCGGGTTTGTCGAGGCGACCTGGGACGAAGCCTACGACCTGATCGCGGAGAAGTTCGGTTCCTACAAACCCGACGAGGTAGCCTGCCTCTCCTCCGCCCGGACATCGAACGAGGAGAACTACCTGATGCAGAAGTTCGCCCGGGTTGTTCTCAAGACCCCGCACGTCGACCACTGCGCCCGGCTCTGCCACTCATCCACCGTCGCGGGCCTCGCGGCGGTCTTCGGGTCAGGGGCAATGACCAACTCGATCAAGGACATCGCCGAGTCGAAGTGCATCTTCGTCCTCGGGTCCAACACATTCGAGCAGCACCCGCTGATTGCGCGGAGCATCATCCGTGCGAGAGAGGGCGGCGGGAAGGTGATCGTCGCCGACCCGCGCCTCACCCCCACCGCGAAGCAGGCCGACCTCTACATGCCGTTCATATCAGGCACCGACGTCGCTATCCTGAACGGCCTGATGCAGGAGATCATCAGAAACGGCCGGGAGAACAAGGAGTTCATCGAGAGGCGCACGAAAGACTTCGAGAAACTCAAGGAGGTCGTCATGAAGGATGACTACAGCCTTGAGAACGTCTCGAAGGTCTCCGGTATTCCCGTCGAGAGCCTCAAGACCGCGGCCGAGTGGATCGCGACCGCCGACGCCGCCGCGCTCATCTACTCGATGGGCATCACCCAGCACACCGTCGGCGTCGACAACGTCAAATCGACCGCCAACCTGATGATGCTCACCGGCAACCTGGGCAAACCGGGAGCCGGCGTCAACCCGCTCCGCGGCCAGAACAACGTCCAGGGCGCCTGCGACATGGGAGCCCTCCCGAACGTCTACTCGGGCTACCAGAAAGTCACCGACGAGCCGGCCCAGAAGAAGATGAAGGAGATGTGGGGTGTCGACGAGCTTGCCGAGGGCAGAGTCGGCTACACCGTCACCGAGATGGTGAACCTCCTCGCCGACAAACCCGGCGAGCTCAAAGCGATGTACATCATGGGCGAGAACCCGATGCTCTCCGACCCGGACCTCACCCACGTCGAGGAGGGGCTTCGGAACCTCGAGTTCCTGGTCGTCCAGGACATCTTCATGACCGAGACCGCCGAACTCGCCCATGTCGTTCTGCCTGCGGCATGTTACGCCGAGAAGGACGGCACCCAGACGAACACCGAGCGGCGCGTCCAGCGCTGGAAGAAGGCGCAGGATCCTCCGGGCGAGGCGAAAGAAGACTGGAAGATCATCAGCGAACTCGCTGCGAAGATGGGCTACGCCGCCCAGTTCCTCTACCAGAGCGCCGAGGAGATCTTCAACGAGGTCGCCACCGTCACGCCGTCCTACCATGGCATGTCCTACGCCCGCCTCGACCCCGACGGCCTGCACTGGCCCTGCCCGACCGAGGAGCACCCGGGAACAGCGATCCTCCATAAGGAGACGTTCGCCATGCCCGACGGGCTCGGGGTCTTCTCACCGATCGAGTGGAAACCGCCGGCGGAAGTTCCCGACGACGAGTACCCGTTCGTCCTCACGACCGGTCGCACGATCTGGCAGTGGCACACCGGCACCATGACCCGCCGGTCGTGGAGCCTCGAGAAAGAAGCGCCTATCGGCTGGATCGAGATCAACCCTGAGGACGCGAAAGAACTCGGGATCAATGACGACGAGGTCGTCCGTGCAAGCACCCGGCGGGGCTCGGTCGATATCCCCGCGAAGGTGACGCCCGAGATCATCAAGGGCGTCATGTTCATACCGTTCCACTACAAGGAGCATCCGGCAAACCGGCTGACGAACAACGCGCTCGACCCCGTAGCGAAGATCCCCGAGTACAAGGCCTGCGCCGTGAAGGTCGAGAAGATCACCGAGGAGGCCTGAAAATGGCAGGAAAAGGCGATTTACTCTATGCATGGACGACGGACGACAAACTCCGCGAGAAGGCCGAGACGGGCGGAGCGGTCACCGCGCTGCTCCGCCACGCCCTCGAGAGCGGCATGGTCGACGCGGTCTTTGCGGTCCGGAAGGGCGCGGACGTCTACGACGCGCTGCCGGCCATGATCACCGACCCCGCCGAGATCGGGGGGATTGCGGGATCGCTTCATTGCGGCACCCTCCTGCTCCCCAAGCAGATGCGGCGATGTCTTCTTTCCACCGACCCTGATATGAGGATCGCGACCGTACTTAAAGGCTGCGACGTCAAGGCGATCTACGAGATGGCGAAGCGCAACCAGGTCAACCTGGACAACATCATCATCATCGGCCTCAACTGCGGCGGCACCATACGGCCGGAGACGGCCCGGATCATCGTTCGGGAGAAACTCGGCCTTGACCCCGATTCGGTCGTCAAGGAAGAGATCGACAAAGGAAAGTTCATCGTCGTGACAAAGGACGGCGAGCACGCCTCCGTCTCGATCGACGAACTCGAAGAGGGAGCGGAGGATCTCCTCGGCGACCCGGGCCTCGGCCGCCGGTCGAACTGCCGCCGCTGCAAGATCAAGATCCCGCGCCAGGCGGATCTCGCCTGCGGCAACTGGGGCGTCATCGGGGAGAAAGCCGGGAACGCCACCTTCGTCGAGGTCTGCTCCGAGAAGGGTGCAAACCTCCTCGACGCCGCCGCAAAAGCCGGAGCGCTCGCCACCGAACCTGCGAACCCGAAGGGTATCGAGATCCGCGGCAAGGTCGAGAACGCGATGCTGAAACTCGGCGATAAGTGGCGGGCACGCTACTTCGGGGCGCTCGGCGAGGGAACGGAGCGGCTGAACAAGATCCGGGAGCAGACGAGCAGGTGCATCAAGTGTTACTCCTGCATCGAGAACTGCCCGATCTGCTACTGCGTCGACTGCAGCGCGAAGAAGGACTACCTTGTCGAGCCCGGCGTCATCCCACCGCCGTTCATGTTCCACCTGATCCGGTTCGCGCACATCTCCGACTCCTGCGTCAACTGCGGCCAGTGCGAGGAACTCTGCCCCGTGGAGATCTCGAACTCGGTCTTCCTCCATGCCATCCAGACCGATCTCGAGGAACTCTTCGGATTCCATCCGGGCGAAGATATGACCCCGCCGGTGCTCGCACTCGTCGAGGAACGGGCGGAGCGCGACCGGCTCACCGCCACCGGGAGCGACCAGATCTTCGATATCTTTCGGTAACCGGGTTCAACCCTCCACCATCGACCTTTTTTTCCCGAAACTGCAGCCGGCTACCGAGGCCCCTACAGCCCCACGACGTTCATGGCGACCCGGTTCTGCGAAGAGAGAGCACATCCCGGGCATGGGGTGGGCGCCACGGTGCCGGCCAGCCCGCTCGAACCAACGAGCCCGTCACGGGAATGGCAGACGAGCGATAATCGCTAGAAAAGTACCAATTCCTGAAAAAAGGCCATTTGCCAGACATAGGCATATCTCCAGGAAGCGGAACGCGACGCGCATAGGTCTACTGGAATTTTACCCGACGCCAGATAATCCGGCACAAATACGCGTGGAAAACAGAGAGCCTGTGCCCCCGCCCCCGTACGTCGGCCCACAAACTCGCTTCAATCCCCATATATTCTGTTTGGACGCGCAAGTAATAGCAAAAGCATTGTTTATCGATATCTGGTGTTTAACGACAGGAATTAACTTAAAGCAGAGATAAACGCATGAATTCAGGTTATCTTCGACGCGCACAGCGATCATTTCGAAACCTATTAATAGCACTCTTAAATTACTGATTAACTAGACCTATCCATCCAGATTACTTGATGGCATAGGTAGGACGTTTAGAGAGGTGTATGAAAAATGGTGTTCCATCCTCCAGTTGCTATCGTAGCAAAAGCGGGTGACGCAGGAAAGTACAAGGTCGGACTGCCGGCCTGGAACATGGTCCTGCGTGGTGTCCTGTCCGGAGCGTTCATCGCGATGGGTGCTGCCCTGGCAACGATCTGTTCGACCGGTATTCAGGCAACCGACGTTGCGATGCGGTTCGGCGCTGCAAGTCCCGGTGTCTCCCAGCTCATTCTGGGTGCTGTCTTCCCTGTCGGGCTTATCATCACGATCATGACCGGTGCCGAGCTCTTCACCGGCGACGCGATGCTCGCCCCCATGGCGGCGTTCATCCACAAGGTCAGCTGGGCAAGCGTGCTCAACCTCTGGGTCTGGGTATATATCGGCAACCTCATCGGGTCGCTTATCTTCGCGTATATCGTGGCATACGGCCCGTATGCCAGCTTCGACGCCACAGGAGCCGCGACGCTCACGGCGTTCGGCGCGAGAGCGGTTGCCATAGCGACCGCAAAGACGAGTTACGTCGGCGCTGCGGCGTTGTGGTCGGTCTTCCTCAAGGGGATCGCCTGTAACTGGCTCGTCAACCTTGCTGTCCTGCTCGGTATCTGCGCCGACGACGCGATCGGCAAGATCGTCGGCATCTGGTTCCCGATCTTCGCTTTCGTTGCCAGCGGGTTCGAGCACAGCGTTGCGAACATGTACTTCATCCCCGCAGGCATCTTCTGCACGGGCATCGACCCCACGAAGGCAGTCGATACGCTGAACTGGGTGACCATGTGGACCAACAACATCATCCCGGTCACACTCGGTAACATCGTCGGAGGTCTCTTCTTCGTCGGTGTTCTCTACTGGGTCGCGTTCAGAAAGGAAATTGCAGCCCTTAAGTAAACCTGATTGACGATGCAAATCGGAGATGTCAAAGTGAGGGTGACGGCCGTTGCACTGGCCGTCTTCCTCTTTTTTATCATCCTGATCGCCGCGTATGTCTTCACAACCGGGAATGTATACGCGCTGTATTGGGCGGTTCCCTCGGCGGTCATGCTGCTTCTCATACCCATGGCACTCAACTACATGAGTCAGAAGCAGTACGCGTCGCTGGTACCGATGTATGAAGCGGAATCAAAGAACGCCCGGATACGGGAGATTAACTTAAGCAAGCTCGGCGAACCGGTGCGCATAAAAGGCGTCGTCGAGCGGGTCTACTTCCAGTTCCTCAACCGGCCGCAGTACCTCGTTGCCGACCGGACAGGTGAGATATCGGTCAAGATGTTCACCTCGCCGGCAGAAGACGTGCAGAAAGGGGATGTGGTCGAGGTGCTCGGAACCGTCGTCAAACGCTACATCATGACCGGGGATGCGGTCATCAACTGCGTCTCCATACGAAAGATCAAAAACGATCAGTAATCCTGACGCCCCAAGGGCGCCAAGCAACTCAGTGAAGGGACGGCGGAAACAGTAAGGTTTCCTGCCAGAATCACCTTCTCGCGTTGGAACTAAAACGTCTTTTCAAGCCCGTCGTCTATCGGCTTTGCCGCCGGCCTTCTGTTGAGATCCAGGATATACTCCTCGAAGAGATGGATCCGGGTGCTCACCGGGAAGGGTATCCCGATGGTGCTGATGACTGCTTCTCCTCGTTCGAGCGTCTGAATCTCGGTGTCCAGGCACGAGAGATCCTGTTTTGCGCTGCTTGCGATGGTGTCGCGGTCGCCGCGATCGGAGAGCCCCATCACCACGAAGGTGTTCAGCTGCGCAAGAACCCGGGCGTCGATGTTCTTGGGCTGCTGGGTGACCACGCAGAGCCCCACGCCGAACTTCCGCCCCTCCATCGCCGCCTCGCGGAACGTCCGGGTATTTCCGAGCCCCGAACCCAGCACCCGTTGTGCCTCCTCGATGGTGATCAGCACCTGCCTGGGCTCCCCCTCGCCGGCCTCCTCGCCCTGGTGGCTGCGCATGATCTTGCGGGTGATGATCGAGAGGACGAAGAGTTCGCTCTGCTCGCTCATCCCCGGTATGTCGATCAGGACGACTTTGTTCTCGTGGAGCGCCTTCATGATGTCGGGGATCGAGGAGCCCTGTCTCCGGAAGAAGCGCCGGTTCCGGTTCATCATGCCCGCGATGCGCCGCTGCATCACCGAGAGGGTGCTCGGCGAGAAGTTCTTCAGGTCGCTTGCAATCCGGGGGTGCCGGCCGGTGTAGGTCTCGGCATCGAAGGTTGCAAAATCGGTGCTCTGGAAAAAGTCGATCACCTCGGAACCGGGCGTGCTCTCGAGCATCTCCACGACCTCGCGCTGGGGCGGCGAGTGCTCGTAGAGGAGGAGGAGGTCGGGCGCCCTGAAGTCGTCGTAGTCCAGGTAGAGCTGGCTTAAGTGGTACTTCCGCCTGTACTCCTCCGGCCGGGTGGAGAAGACCTCGAGCCCGTCACGGCCGGCCTGGTAGTGCAGGAGCCCCATGGTAGTCTCTCCGCTCGACGACCGCCCTCCCGCCACGTATTCGCCGTGCGGGTCGACGATAAGGAGCCCGAACTCCCGTGCCCGCATGCAGGAGGCGCAGAAGACCTTCATGAAGTTGCTCTTCCCCATCCCGGTCGTCGCAAAGACGCCCATGTGCTGCCGCATCACCTGCGCGTGGAGCGCCACCCTGACGTCTTTTAAGACGTCCAGGCCGGTCTTCATCACGCCGACCTCGATCTCGCCCATCACCTGCGCGAGGAACGCAAAGTCGCGCGAATCCGGACGCTCGACGCGGGAGAACTTCGCAGGGATCGTCCGGGGTTTGCGGAACGTGCCGTCACCTCCGACGTACCCGAGCGGCGTCGCCTCGACGAGGATGAAGACGTCCTCCCCGATCCCGTAGAAGTGCTCGGTATGGGGGCGGGTATCCCACTTCGGGTCGGAGAAGTTGCACTCATGGAGGAGGTCGCTCACCTTCGCAAAGAACGTCAGCCCTTTGACGTCGTCCGTGATCTTCAACACATCCCCGAGATAGAGTTCCGCGTCGTGGGGGACGGCAAACCGGTAACCGAGCACCCGGTCACCGATCAGGCGGTATTTTGAGGCGTCGTCGCCGTCAATATCGGTCAAACTCATCATGATAGTCACCAAAGAGGCCGGTGTAGTCGGCAAGGGTCATGCCGAGCCGGTCCATATCGCGGATGATGTCCTGGCGGACCTGCTCGACCGCATCCTTCCCTATCTTGGTGGTGAGGTGGGCGTCGAGAAGCGGGTACGGGTAGCCCGTGACCCTCCCGTCGTCGGCGTAGGCCGCGAGCGCCGAGAAGACCCGTTCGACCATCTCCGCGCTGTAGAACGCGGGGATCTCCACCTTGAACGCCCGCTCTGCCCGCGGGTGCAGCCGGGCGACATACTGCTCGCCCCGCTGCTTCCAGGAGTGTGTCTCCAGGCGGTCGATCAGGCCTTCGACGGCTGAGACGCAGAGGTACCAGGGTCCGGGGAGGCCGAGGTCGCGTGCAAGCCCCTCCGCCGCCGGGACGATCGGGTGTCCGCCGCCCCAGGTGAGCGACGTCCGTTTCGTCACCGCGGCGATCAGCACGCCGCGGAGGTTGCAGAGGTTCAGGAGGCTCTCGACGACCTCGTCGTGGCTCGCGTGGCGGACCTGGAGCGTGCCGTCGAGGACGATGAGGTCGCCGGCATCGAGCTCCGCGGCCATCTCCATCGCCGCCCAGAACTCAAGGGTATCCCGTATGACGGCGGTATTCCGGACCGGGTCATCGTGGTCGAGGTGCACCTTCGGGGTGCAGTGGAAACAGTCGTGATAGATCTCGTCGAAGTCCTCGTTCCCCTTCCCGGGGTTGACCGTGACGATCTGGAGAGGCGTCGTCCGGTGGTGGAGGCGCGAACCGTCCGCGTACGAACTGACCGATGCCCGGACGGCGGCAACGGCAAAACTGCCCGCATCGAGGATGACGGTGTTGCTCCCGTCCACCGCGCAGACCGCCCCGTCGAACCGGGACGGGCAGCGGCGGTACGACAAGGCATCGAACCCGCCGGCGGCCGCGAACCGTCCGGCGAGGTCGGATGGGGCGCACTCGCGGATTCGCCCTGCGATCCGCCGGATCGCGTCCCGGTAAACGGTATTCGGGTCGGTCATTCGAACTCCCTGACCTGGCTCGCCTGATCTCCGCCCATCTCGACCATCAGCGTCGTCGAGAACTCGTCCTGAACCTCGGTGATGTGGGATATCAGGAGGATCTGGGGGAAGTGGGCTTCCTGAGTCCGGAGCGCCCGGAGAAGGTTGTTCCGCCGCCCTTCATCCTGGCTCCCGAAGATCTCGTCGAAGATCAGGAACGTGGAGTCGTGCACCTCGTTCACCTCGGCGAGGAACCGGGAGAGCGCCACCCGGAGAGCGATGGCGATATCGTCCTGCTCGCCGCCGCTGAACCGGTCGGCCGGGTAGTCGTCGCCCATGTCGTGGACGAGGACGGTGAAGTCGTCGTCGAGCATCACCGTCCCGTAGCGCCCGTCGGTGATCTCCGCAAGCACCCTCCCCGCCTCCTCCTCGATCCGGTCCCTGACCACCTGGAGGAGGTAGTCGGTGTAATCCTTGATCAGCGACCGGGTCAGCTTCAGCCGCCCGATCTCCTCGGTGATTACCTCCTGCTGCCGGAGGAGATCGTCCGCGCGCGAGAGCCTCCCGGCCTCTTTCTCGATATCCAGTTTAAGGCTGTTTATCCGGAAAGCAGCCGCGGATCGTTGCTCCCGCACCGCGAGAAGAGCCCGCTCGCAGTCTGCCACACGCTCCTCCGCTGCCGCGACAGCCTCCTCGCTGAACCCGAGTTCTTCGACCGCCTCACCGACCCGGAGCCGTTCGGCCTCCCTGTTGGCGAGGAGGGCCTGCTTCGCCTCCAGCGCCTCGACCAGCCTCGGGACATCCTCGAGGCGAACGCGGAGTTCGAACGCTCTCCTGTGCGCCGTATCAGCTCGGCCGTACTCCTCGCTCTGGCGTGCGAACCGGTCGGGGTCGAACGCGAGGCGGTCGAGTTCAGCCCGGATAGCCTGCAGCCTCTCCGCGAGGCCGTTGACTCGTGCAGAGATGCCCTGCAACTCCTCTTCCAGCGCCGGCCGCCGCGCGAGCCGGGTCTGCGCTTCCGTATATGCCCGGTAGGACGGCTCGAGTGCCTGCGCCTCCGCCTCCAGCCGCTGCCGGATCACCGGGTCGAACCCGAGCCGGGAGATCTTCGCTTCAAGTTCCTCTTTGCGGCTGAGGTAGTTCTCGACGTCGGCGATGAGTTGCTGGCGCTCCTCCTGGAGGGCGGGGAGACGGCTGCACTCCCCCCGGAGGGTATCGGCCGCCGCCCGCTTCTCGGAGAGAGCGCGGATCTCTTCCTTGAGGGCGGCGTGCGCCGCCGGATCGTATCCCTCCACGCCGAGCGCCCGCATCGCCGCACGGTGACCCTCCGCCTCGGCCCGCCACCGCTCTCCGACACTCGCGCTCTGCTCGTACCGGGAAGAATACAGCGCGTGCTGCTCTTTCAAGCGCTGGGAGACGGTGCGCTGCCCGTAAAGATCCTTCAGCGCGGCGACGAGGCTCTCGCGGTCGGCCGTCGCCCTCGCATGCCCGCCCTCGAGATCGGCGAGCGTCTTCTGCATCGCCGTGGCGGCATCTGCAAGATCGCCGACCAGTTGCTCGTAGTGGGCGCCGAGGCCCTGGTGGCACGTCGGGCACGATCCCTCCGGGCCGGCGGCAAGGATCTCCGCCCGGTGTTCGGCAAGCCTCCGGATCTCCTCGCGGAGCGCCTCCTGCCGCTCCGCGCACGCGCTGATCCGCGAGGTCAGGTACTCTTTCCGGCTCTCCGCAGATTCAATCTCGTCTTCGATGGAGCCCATCCCGGCAAGCTGCCGGGCAAGCCCGGCAATCTCGCTCTCGAGGAGACTCATCTCTTCGGAGGCCGCGTCGACCTCGCGCAGGCACCGCTCCTCCTGCCGGGCGAGTTCCTGCGCCCGGAGAAAGACCTCTTCCCGGGCCAGGAGGGCGTCGTACTCCCCGATCTCCTCTTCGAGCGCGCGGAGATGCCCGACCTTCTCCTCGATCCCTTCTATCTCCGTCCGGTTCTCCCCGACTCGCCGCTCGATCTGGGCGAACCGCTCGTCCATGCGCGTGAGGTCTTCGCGGAGTGAGTCATACTCCGGCTGGAGTTCTTTCATCGCAACGATGCGGTTCCGGAGGCCCTGCCACTCCGCGACGTCGCGCTTGAGACCGATAACCGCCTTGTCGTCCCCTGCAAGCGCGGCGAGTTCTTCCTCGACCTTCCTGCGGCGCTCGCCGTACTCCCGAACCTGCTCCTCCGCGGCGTTCGCTTCGAGGGTCAGGCGGTCGGCGAGCGTCTTCTCCTCCGCCATCGCGGCCGTCTCGGCTTTCAGGGCATCATAGCGGTCGGCGAGGAGAGCGAGTCCTTCGAGTTCGGCCTGCACCTGCTGCCGTTCGGCGATCTCCCCTTCCGTCTCCCGGCACTCGTTCCGCAGCCGCTCGATCTCGGCCGCGAGCACTTCCTCTTCCCGTGCAAGGTGCAGGTAACGCTCGCGCACGGATAGCACCCGATCGCGCTGCGTGCGCGCACCATCTAGTTCCTCCGCGGCAGCCCTCTCTCTCCCCAGAGCCTTCTCCGCTTCCTCCTCCGCCCGGGCGAGCTCGGTGCCCAGCGCCGCAAGGCGGACGCGAATCCCCTCGGCATCCAGTTCCTGGAGCCGGCCGGAGAGCTCGCGGCAGCTTCCTTCCCGGACATCGACGATCGATTTGAGGCGCTCCATGCTGTCCTTCTTGAGATAGTCGACGCCCAGCACCTGCATGAACCAGTCCTTCCGGGACCCGGCCCTGCTCTCGAGCAGGGCAAGGAGTTCCTTCTGCCCGGCGTAGATGGTGTTGCGGAAGTCGCCCGGGCCCATGCCGACAACCCGCTGCACCTCCTCTCCCACCTTCTGGACGCTGCTTGCAAGGAGTTTCTGGTTCAGGTAGAGGTTTGCCTCGTGGAGCGTCGAAGAGGCACGGCGCTTGAATTTGCGGACGACGGCATACTCGTTGCCGCCGACCGAGAAGTCCAGGCGAACCTCGCAGACGTCCTGCGGCCCCGCAAAGGAACTGACGATATAGTTCCCGTCGAGACCGGTGCCCTGCAGGCCGTAGAGAGCGAAGAGGATGGCCGAGACGATGCTGCTCTTGCCAGTTCCGTTGTTCCCGACGATCCCCGTGATGCCGTCCTGGAAGACGATCTCCTGGTCGCGGAAGCGCTTGAAGTTCCGCATCCGGAGCTTATTCAGCAGCACGCTCTCCCTCTTTATGGCGTGCGATGACCGACCGGAGAACCTCCGTCCCGGTCTTCTTCACGAACTCTTCGTCGCCGGGAGCGAGGTGCTCCTTCTCCACGAACCGCTCGAACTCGGCGACGTAGTCGATCCCGACGAGCGAGTCTTCGTAAAAGATCCGGGACGGATCGTCGACGGCCAGCACCTGCAGTTTGAGGTCCAGCGCACGGTTCCGGATATCCTGGAACGCCTTCTGGTCGAGCGCGCGGAGCGTATCGCGGCGTATCCCGTCGAGCGTGACCTGGCAGATCGCGTGGTGGATTTTCTGCTCGTGGTTATCGGCAGCATCGAGGATGGCATCAACGACCTCCCCGGCCGAGAGCCCATCGCAGTTGATCCTGCCGAGGCTGAACATCGGCGTGTGCGGGAGGTCGATATGCTCGACCTCGCCCGACGCAAGGTTCACGGCGAGACCGCCCTTCTCCTCCGCGATCTCCCCGTAGTTGCAGTATTCGAGCGACCCGCTGTACCAGGCGTTGTCGGCGACCTGCACCTGGTTGTGGTAATGGCCGAGTGCGATATAGTCGAACCGGCCGGAGAGGATGGTCGCGTCCAGTTCGTGCTCGGCGACGGTGTGCAGCCGTTTGTCTTTCAGGATGCTCGCAAGACCGTGGGTGACGAGCACGTTCGTGCCGCCGGAAAACTCGACCTCCTCGAACGCCCTCCGGTAGCCTTCCGCCTCGAGCATATTCGGTATCAGGTGAAAGACCGTGTCCCCGAGTTCCACCCGGCGGTAGCGGTTGTGGTGGGCGACGTAGAGGTCGCCTGCAGCGTAGCCGCCCCGCTCCAGCACCTCGAACGGCGACGCCGTGTACCGGGTCTTGGCCATGCTGTGGTTGCCCGCGACCACGAGCATGGGGATTCCCGCGTCGTGCAGGCGAGAGAGGGCGTCGAGCGCCGTCGTGTAGGCGCGGGTCTTCGGCTTGACCTGGTGGAAGAGGTCGCCCGCGTGGACGAGCGCATCAGGCCGTAAGTCGATGACCCGGTCGACGGTAGCAAGAAAGTTGTCGTAGATGAACTGTTCGCGCAGATTCATCCCGGTCTCCGGATCAACCCGGTTAAAAGCCGATAATCCGAGATGCGTGTCTGCCAGATGAACGATCTTCATGCCCAATTAATCTCCGTGTTCCTTGAGTATAAATGCCTGATCTGCGCGGCGTGAATGTATCCGGCACCGAAGAGGTGTTCATGATACGCGTAATCTAATATATCCCCACTGATATTTGTATGGTGATCTCGTGTCAAAAAGAGCCGTTGATGCAGTTTTTCAGGCACTATTCCTCCTCTCCGACGTCCGGTTCCTCCTGCGGGAGACAGCTCCCGGGCATGACCTCGACGAAGGCCAGAAGGAGCGCGCCGCAACAACCCTCGAAAAGGTGAAACGGCAGATTGCAATCCTTGAAGAGGAGTTGGTACGGTGAAGTGCGCAGTCGATATCGAGTCCCGCGACGTCGAGGAGATGTACATCAACATCGATCCCATCCAGGCGGGCGGGCGGCTCACCGTCGACGCCATGAAGGCGGCGATATCCTTTGCGGACGGCTACTCGGTCTGCGACAACTGTCGAAGCCCCTTCAGGCTCGACTACATCCAGAAACCCCCTATCGCGCAGTTCCACGCCGACCTCGCCGCGTGGCTGAATATGGACACCGCGCGGGTGGTGCCGGGAGCGCGCCGGGGATTCCAGGCGGTCGCGAGCACATACGTGGAGAAAGGCGACCCGGTCATCGTGACGTCGCTCGCCCACTACACTGAGTTTGTGGCAGTCGAGGAAGCGGGTGGGATTCCGCTCGAGGTTCCGAAGGATGCAAAGAACCACATCACCCCCGACGCTGCGGCAGAGAAGATCGAGGCGGTGATCCGGGAGTTCTCGAAGACGCCGCCCCTGCTCTTCATCGACCATGTCGACTACCAGTTCGGGAACGTCCACGACGTCGCGGCCATCACAAAGGTCGCCCACCAATACGACATCCCCGTCCTCGTCAACGGGGCCTACACAGTCGGGATCATGCCGGTTGATGGGAAAGCGCTCGGTGCCGACTTCGTGGTCGGGTCGGGCCACAAGAGCATGGCGGCCCCGGCACCCTCGGGCGTCCTCGCGACGACGAACGAGCACGCGGAGCGGGTTTTCAGGACGACACAGGCGAAGGGCGACGTGACCGGCCGGACGTTCGGGATCAAGGAGGTCGAGATGATGGGCTGCACCCTGATGGGGGTCACCGTCGTCGGGATGATGGCCTCGTTCCCCCATGTCAAGGAGCGGGTGAAGCACTGGGATACCGAGGTGGCACACTCGCAGGCGGTCGTGGACGCCCTCCTCTCCATCGAGGGGACGAAGGTACTCTCCGACTACCCGCGGCAGCACACCCTGACCCGGATCGATACCCGCGAGTCGTTCGATAAGGTGGCAGAGCAGCACAAGAAACGCGGCTTCTTCCTCTCGAGCGACTTGAAGAAGCGGGGCATCACCGGCGTCATCCCGGGCTCCACGAAGGTCTGGAAGTTCAACACCTTCGGGCTGACGGAGAAGCAGATCCGGCACGTAGGGGAGTCGTTTGTCGAGATTGCACGGGAAAATGGGCTGAATATCGTCTGAGGGAGATCCTCGGAATTCTTTTTTTGAGCGGGTGCGTGCGGACCGGGCGTTATTTTCGTAAAGATCTTGAGCGAACCAGCGAGAACTCCGGTAATCGATCAAAAGCCCGATGCAGTGGACCGTGGGAGACTCCGCACCTGACGTGCTCGAGATCCTGCCCTTCGGCCAGTCGCTTATCGCCACGGGGGGAGGGGCTGACGGGGAGTGCGATGTTCCGCAGGAACGGAGCTCGAGCACCCGAAGGGTGCGGAGTGCGAGCGAAGCGAGCTCGAGCACCGGAGGTGCGAAGGGGGTCTCCCCCTCCCCTGTCTCTAACACGCAAAGGAGATACCTATAACCCCCACCCCACCCGGCCTTCGGCCTCCTCCCCCGCCCCTTGGGGCGGGGGCAGTGCGTGGCGATATTCCCTCAAAATCCGTGCAATGGACTTAGATCTGCGAAGGATGCATGAGAGTTCCCCCGAAAATAGTGACCGGTGAGGAATAGGGATTTAACTGCCGGTGCAGGTTTCTAAGGCTCAGGTAGCCACACGTGTCGCAACAGGTCCCATCACCCGATCTCCTCAATCTCTCCATTCTTCGCGCGATACCGCCGCACCGTCGCCGCCGCCTGCTCCGCGAGACCCTCCGCACCGATCTCCTCTTCGAGTTTCAGGATCGTCTCCGCGGGCGCCGCCGTCGAGGGGTAGCGGGGAGCGACCGTGCACCCGACGTCTCCCGGCCGCGCCTGAAACGTCCCGATAGCGCGTGCGCGGTCGACGACCTCCGTCTTGTCAAACCCGATCAGCGGCCGGAGCATCGGAACGGTCGCCGCAGGAGCAATCACCGCCATGTTCGCGAGCGTCTGGGACGCCACCTGCCCCAGGTTGTCGCCGCTGACCAGGGCGGCAGCTCCACGCTCCTTTGCAAGGAGACTCGCCACCCTGAGCATGAACCGCTTGCAGAGGACGCACCGGTAGCGCGGCTCCTTCAGCGCCGTGATCGCCGCAAAGAACGGCTCCATCTCCACGACCAGGAGATCAAGGGCGTGGCCCGGAACCCAGAGAGAGAGCCGGGCATGATTTGCAAGGACGTTCTTCTCCGCGTCCGCACCCCCGAACCGACCGCCGTGCATGTTGACGTGCACCATCAGGCATCCCCGGCGCATCATCAGCCACGACGCGACCGGCGAGTCGATTCCTTCCGAGAGCAGGGCCATCACCTCGCCCTGCGTCCCGTAGGGGAGCCCGCCCGGCCCCGGGATCTTCTCGTCGTAGACGAGGCCGCCATACTCCCGGGCTTCCACGAAGATCTCGTAGTCGGGCGACGTCAGATCGACCTTCGCCTCCGGTATCCGGTCGAGGACGGCCGAACCGACCGCCGCAGCGAGCTCCTGGCTATTAAGCCCCTCGACAACCGATCGCCGCGCCCTGACCCCAAACGACATCCCGGGTCGGAGATTCCTCTCTGCGTGCTCGACCGCCGTGGCCGCGAGCCCCTCGATATCCGCCGAGGTCACCGTGCAGACACTGGTGCCCACCACCCCAAAGGTCTTTGCGGCCACTACGGCGATCCGCCGGGGTTCGTCGCCGTAGATCATGATCCGGCCCCGGTGAGTCTCGATACGGTGAGTAAGTCCCTCAGTCTCCAGCGCAAGACCGATATTCCCCGTCATTATCGATATGTACCGCCGCTTCACCGTCTCGCTCTTGAGGAAGATCTCGCCGTACCTGACCATCACCGCTTCCATGAATCCGCACCTCCTTCCCGGTAGCCACCGGAGGCAATCGTTACATCCGTAAACCCGAGTTCCTTCACCGCACCGAGCAGTTCCTCAAGCCTCCGGCGGTACGCCGGGTCGGCCTCGATCGAGGCCCGGCAACCACCGGTGCACCGGACACGTATCGTCCCCGGGATCTCCCGCGCGAGGAGGGCTTCCGCCGCCGCGACGAGCGCGAGGCACTCCCGGGTGACCGCCTCACCGGTGGGGATGCGGGTTGCGAGGCATGCCGACGGCGGGCGGATGGGCACCCCGAGTTCCCTCGCAAGTGCCTCGACATCCGCCTTCCCCATACCGCACCCGGCGAACGGGCTTTTGATCCCGAGTTCGGAGAGCACCCGCATCCCGGGCCTCGCCGCGGGCCGATCGTCGGCGTGGGTCCCATCGACCACCGTCCGGCACCCCTGCCGGCGTGCCTCCGCCACGACCGCCTCCATCATCGCCCGCTTGCAGACGTAGCACCGGTCCGGCCGGTTCTCCCGGACAGCGGGGATATCGAGCATATCGAGCGGTATCACGACATGCGGGAGACCCAGGCGCTCCGAGAGTTTGCGCGCCGCCGCGAGCTCCCCCGGCGGTGTAAGGCCGGTATCGACGCTGATCGCGATCGCCTGAATCCCATGATGCCGGGCGAACGCCAGCAGAACCGAACTGTCCGTTCCACCGGAGAGCGCGACCGCGACGGGTTCGTAGGATTTCAGGAGAGCATCAAGTCCGCGAACTCTCGTCATCTGCTCTTCATATGCTCGCTTGTCCTAGATGAATGTTCGCGAATCGCGCCAATTCCCGATTTCTGCACGAAGAGCAAATGATTTTTAACAGAGGCACTCAGAATGTGTACTGATATGGCGAAGAAAGCGAGTGCCAAACAGGCAGAACCCATGAAACTCTTCTATATTTTTTACAATCAGGAGCGCTGGGACAACTGGATCAAGACGCTGGAGGAAGCAAATTTCGAGCCCCCCGAAGGTGAAGAGGTCTCGGAGGGCGAGCAGATGCTCTTCAGTTTCACCGAAGATATCACCCTCTCGGTCTTGAAGATCATCCGTCTCCACCAGAACGGCCGGTTCACGAAGGAGGAGGCCACGGAGAAACTCGACGACGTGGAGCTTATCGTCATGACCGGACTTCCCGAGGGAGAACTCGAAGATATCATCGGGTCGCTCCAGCTCTCGCTGCTGGTGCTCTTCACCGCCTGCCGGAAGTACCTCGAAGGCGAATTCGACAAGGACATCAAGACCCTCGTGAAGAAGGGCAAGGGCATCGACGAGGAGAACCTCGAGGAAGCGCTCGAGGTTGCGGCGAATATCGGGGCCGCCGTAGTCGACGGCGCCACCTGCTGCGCGAAGTACATCAAGGACAACGTGGAGAACCCCGGCCTCTTCGACGAGTGGCTCATCGAGATCGAGACCATGAGCAACGCCATGAAGTCGCTCGCGAAGTTCGACGAGGAGCCCGGCGAGTCGTGATAGCGGATAAAGCCCGGTTTCGGGCGGCACGGAAACTTGAGCGGGCAGCAGGGTTCCGGCTCCCGGATCACGTCTTTTCAGGCGCGTTTCTGGAGTCGCTCGGGAAGGCAATCGACTTCGAGAACCTCGATCGCCGGACGCACGAGCAGCTCCGGGCCTTTTTCCGCGACTTCATGGATTGCAAATGCAAGAACGCACCCTTCTGCGGGTGCCCGGAGAGGAAGTTCACCCTCACCATCATCGAGTTTCGGGAGTTGGGGCTCGATCACCGCCAGATCAGCGCCCACCTCCTCGAAGAATACGGGCTCGATCTCTACCCCGCCGATATCCTGAGTTTTCTCGAGGACTCCGTCCACATGCTCGAAGCGATACGGGACGTCGCCGAACTGCAGGGGCGGGAGAGACTGGCGGAGAACGCCATCGAGCACATCAAGAAGATCGAGCACTAAATCTCTCTTTTCTTACTGTGCCCGGTTCCCGGGGTTCCGCATCATGGGAGCGACGTTGCACCCCGCCATCTCCCCGAAGCAGAAGAGGAAACGCTCCCGGATACTCTCCGGCAGTCTCGCCTCCGGGATGGGTTCGAACCCGAGTCTCCCGTAGAACCCGATCAGGGGGAGCGTCGAGTGGATGTAGATCGTCTCGGAGCCGCATTCGTCGAGGAGGATCTGCACGGCCTCCTTTGCATAGCCGTGTCCGCGGTGCTCGTCCAGCGTGAAGACGCAGTCCATCTCGAGGCCGCCCGAGTGAAGGGTGCAGCGGGCCGTTGCCGCAAGGGCTCCGTCGACAAAGACACCGAATATCCTCTCCCGCGCCGGGTCGGCCTTCTGGCCGCGGTAGTGCGTCCAGACTCTCTCTGCAAGCGGAAACTCTCCCGGCTGCAGTTCACGAACCTCTTTCTCCATCGTCTTCTCCAGGTATGGCCACACATTGCCGCACCAGGTATTTTAACCGGACGGGTAGCCCCGCCCGGTCTCAGAGCAGATCCGGCCAGGGGATGCCGAGACCCCGGGTCAGTTCCTTCAGTTCGTCGTGGATTCCCCGGTCGATCTTGAGAAGAGCCAGGATATAGACCAGACCGCCGAGCGCAACCGCTCCGAGGACGACGAAGACGTTCGTGAGCGGGATGACGAACGAGTAGACCGCGACGACGGCCCCCATCACGAGCGCGGCGAGGACGATGTGTCCTACGGCTCTGCGCTCTATCCGCACGCGGATGCTCCGGGAGAGGGCGCGGTTGGCGAGTGCCGCGTTCAGCACCATGGTGACGAGCGTGGCCACAGACGCCCCGACGATACCATATGCCGGGATGAGGAGGAGGTTCAAGCCGATGTTCGCTGTAACCGCGATCACCGTCACCCGGAACGAGTCACGCGGTCGGTCGAGAGCGTTCAGGCACATTGTCTGGAGGAACATGAAAACGTGAGCGACCTGAACGAGCAGGAGTATCGCGAGAGCCGGTGCCCCTGCGGTGGCTGACGCCGTGTAGAAGAAGTAGAGGAGCCGTTCGCCGAGAAGCCAGCCCCCGGCAACGACGGGGACAGCGAGCAGGAGCGAGTAGGTGAAGGCACGGGCGAGCGCACGCTCCACCAGAGGGAGTTCGTCCTGCTTCCCCCAGTAACTGACCTTCGGGTAGAGGGTGGTACGGAGCGCTATGGTGATGAACGTTGCAATAGAGGTGAGCTGGAGTGCCACGCGGTAGATGCCGACGTCGGCATCGGTCAGGAAGTAACCGATCATGATGGTATCGGCGTACGAGAAGACGAGGTAGCCGCTCGCGCTGAGGAACGTCCAGAACGAGAAGGCAAAGAGGCTCTGGATGTGTGACCGGCGAAACCGTGCCGGCGAGAGATCCAGAAAGCGGTAATTGACGAGCCCTGCCGCAAGGAGACCGGCGACGAAACCGCCGGCAAGCCCGGCAACGCCGTAGCCGAGGACGACCGCAACGACCTGAACGAAGACCCGAATCACGTTGTCGATCAGGCTGCCGATCTGGTTGATGCCGACCTTCCCTCTACCGTAGACGCTGTTCGAGGCGATACTCGTGAAGGCACCGGCGATCAGCGCGACGATCAGCCAGAGGAAGACTTCCGGCGAGGCAAGGTCGGGGATATACGGCCGTATGATGAGGAGGAACCCGACCGAGATGGCCACCAGCACGACCCTGAGGACGAAAAACGCCGTGAAATATGCGTTCTGGTCTTCCCCCTCGCTTATCCGTTTTACAACAGCCCCCCCGAACCCGCCGTCCCCGAGCAGGTTGAAAACGCTGTAGTAGGCGACGAAGATGAAGTATGCGCCCAGTATCGATAGGCCGACAGTATGAGTGAAGAACATCGTGGAGAGGAACCCGATCGCAGTGAGGGCCAGCGTCGAGGCGAGGCTGATGACACTCTGGCGCTGGACGGGGTCGATGCGCATGACACGGGCAAGATACCGGGAGGGGCGGGACACAAGCAGTGGTTTCGCCGTGAGAAGCCTTATTGCTTTTGAACCGGGGAGCGGGGAAGGCGGCCGTGATCCGGGAGGGGGAGGTGCTGGTCCCGGAGCGGGGGTCGCGATAACGTCATGGCGGAGCGGTGCTAATGTAATAGAGTAGCGCTGATGTGTAGTAGCACAATTGAGTGTTCCAAAAGAGGGTCACAATAACCGGTGGTGAAAAACTTGGACGTAGGGGTTATCGGTGTTGGAATGATGGGCAGGAATCACGCCCGTGTATACTCGGAAATGAAAGCGGTGGACTCGCTTCACCTGTTCGATCTCAACGGGAAGGCGGCCCGCGACCTTGCCGGCGCCTTTGAGGCAACGGCCTCCCCGACGCTTGAGAACCTGCTCGAAAACGTCGATGCGGTGAGCGTCTGCGTACCGACGCCCTATCACTTCTCCGTTGCAGAGCAGATCCTCGAGGCCGGGGTGCCGCTGCTCATCGAGAAGCCGGTCTGCGCGACAGCGGAGGAGGCGAAACGGCTCATCGCGAAGATCCCCGAGGGCCTCGTCGCCGGTGTCGGGCACATCGAGCGGTTCAACCCGATCGTCCCCGAGATCAAGAAGATCGTCCAGAATCCCCTCTACATCGAGATGAAGCGGCATAACCCCGCTTCGTCCCGGGTGAGCGGTTCCTCGGTCGTCGAGGATCTGATGATCCACGATGTGGACATCATGCGTAACGTCCTCCTCCCGGAGGGCACCTACCACCTCGCCGGAAGCGGGAACGAGGATGTCTGCAGCGCACTCTTCTCTTTCGGAGGCACCCCGGTCTACCTCTCGGCAAGCAGGAAATCCTCGAAGAAGATCCGTATGATCTACATCGAGGAGGAAGAGTTCACCGTCGAGGGAGACTTCATGGCCCAGGAGATCTACATCCACAGAAAGCCCGGGCAGTATGCGGTCGAGGACGAACGCTATGTCCAGGAGAACATCATCGAGAAGGTGCTCGTCAACAAGCAGGAGCCGCTCAAGCTCGAACTCTCGACGTTCCTCGACTGTGTTGTCCGAAAAAGGCAGTTCCCCGTCAGTCCCGCACAGGCGTTGCTGAATATGGAGATCTGCGAGGATGTCGCGCGGTGTTTTGCGGCCTGAAGGTTGGTATTTATAATGAAGAGCAAATTACAGTCGATCATCGATAGAATTGGGTCGATCAGGAATATCGGTGTCGTCGGCATGGGCTACGTCGGCATCCCCGCTGCGGCGCTCTTTGCGGACGCACCCGAATTCGAGTTCGTCCGGGGGTTCCAGCGGGATTCACCGTCCTCAGGCTACAAGGTAGCCATGCTGAACCGGGGAGAGTCGCCGCTCAAGGGCGAAGAGCCGGGGCTGGAAGAACTGCTCGGAAAGGTCGTCGGCGCGGGGAAGTTCCGGTGTACCTCGGACTTCTCCGAGATCGCGGCGTGCGACGCGGTGACACTCGCCATCCAGACCCCGTTTAAGGATCAAAAAGACCTGATTCCCGACTTCTCGGCCCTGATCGAGGGGCTCCGGCAGGTGGGAAAGCACCTCGCGGAAGGCACGCTCGTGGTTCTCGAGTCGACAGTCACCCCCGGCACGACCGAGCGCATGGCCCGCGAAATCCTCGAAGAGGAGTCGGGGCTCGTCGCCGGGGAAGAGTTCTGCCTCGCGCACGCTCCCGAACGGGTGATGGTCGGACGATTGCTTCGCAATATCCGGGAGCACGACCGGATCGTCGGCGGGATCGATGAGGTCTCGACGGCGCGGGCGATCGAACTCTACCGTCCGGTCCTGACGACCGGGAAGATCATCCCGATGACCGCGACCGCTGCCGAGGTGACGAAGACCGCCGAGAACGCCTTCCGCGACCTCCAGATCGCCGCCGCAAACCAGCTGGCGCTGCACTGCGAGGCGATGGGCGTCAACGTCTACGACGTCCGGGCCGGGATTGACTCCTTGAAGGGAGAGGGGATCACCCGGGCAGTTCTCTGGCCGGGTGCCGGGGTAGGCGGCCACTGTCTCACGAAGGACTCCTGGCACCTCGAACGGGGCGCACAGGTTCTCGGCGGCGACCTCTGGTACCCGCACGGGGCCGAGTCGATCTTCGGCGTCGCACGGATGATCAACGAGTTCATGCCCCGGCACATGGTTCACCTGACCCTCGAGGGGCTCGAGCGGGCGGGGAAATCCCCGGATGGTGCAACGGTCGCGCTCCTCGGGTGGGCGTTCATCCAGAACTCGGACGATACCCGGAACACCCCCGCGGAGCCTTACCTCGCGGAGATGAAGGAGGCGGGAGCGGAAGTCCGGGTTCACGACCCGTTCGTGGAGAGGTATCCGGGGATAGAGGTTTCGCACGACCTGGACGCGGCTCTTGAAGGCGCGGACGTCGTCACCATCTTCACCGGCCACCACCACTATGCCTCTCTCGAACCGGTGCGGGTGAAGGAGTTGTCGGGGAAAGAGCATCCGGTCATCGTCGACGGCAGGAACATCGTCGACCCGGACGCCTTCATCCGGGCAGGCTTCGTCTACAAGGGCATCGGCCGCGGCGACAAAAACAACCATCCGATTCGGCAGTTACCATGAAGATCGTATCGATCGTCGGCGCCCGGCCGCAGTTCATCAAGTGCGCTCCCGTCTCCCGGGAACTCAGGAAGGAGCACGAGGAGATCCTCGTCCACACCGGACAGCACTATGACCACGGCATGTCAGAGATCTTCTTCGAGGAACTCCGCATCCCGAAGCCCGACTACAACCTCGGCATCGGCTCCGGGACCCACGGCCGCCAGACCGGGGCGATGCTCGGGGCGATCGAGGACGTTCTTGAGACGGAGAAGCCCGACATCGTTATGGTCTACGGCGACACGAACTCGACCCTCGCGGGCGCGCTTGCGGCGGCAAAACTCCACATTTCGGTGGCGCACGTCGAGGCAGGGCTCCGGAGCTTCGACCGCCGGATGCCCGAGGAGGTGAACCGGGTGCTCACCGACCACGCATCCGACCTCCTCTTCTGCCCGACGGAGACCGCCGTTGCAAACCTCGCGGCCGAGGGAGTCACGGAGGGCGTTCACCTCGTCGGGGATGTGATGTGTGACGCGATAAACTACAACCGCGCGGTCGCGGAAGAGCGCTCCCGGATCCTCGAGGACGTCGGGGTCGAACCCGGGGGCTACCTCGTCGTCACCGTCCACCGGCCGTCGAACACCGATAGCAGGGAGAATATGGCTGCCATCCTCAGCGCGCTTGGGGAGGCTGAAAGACCGGTCGTCTTCCCGGTCCACCCCCGGACACGGCGCTACCTCGGCGAACACGGCCTTCTTACGAAGATGCCGGAGAACGTCCGGGTCATCGAACCGCTCGGCTACCTCGACATGCTTCACCTGATGGCGCACGCGGAAAAAATCCTCACCGACTCCGGCGGAGTCCAGAAGGAGGCCTACATGCTTGGCGTCCCCTGCATCACCCTCCGGGAGAATACCGAGTGGGTTGAGACGGTCGAGGCCGAGTGGAACATGCTTGTGGGGGCGGAGAGGGAGAGCATCATCGATGCTATTCGGCATTTTTCGCCCGAATCACAGCAGACAGAGGTATTCGGGAACGGAAACGCCAGTGCTTTGATCGGGGAGATCCTCATCCGGCACCAGAATGCCGGGGAGACACCGAATATCCCCTGAAACCCCCGTTCCGGGAGATGGCCAATTAACTGTGAGAAATGACCGTGGGTGATGCCGGCCGCCCAAACTCAAGGTCTCATCTGCTGCGAGAGGAGGGAATTTAGCGGCATTTATCCACAACAAGGCAGCAATGCTGTTTTTGAGATACTACATCTAATTCTAGAATTACACGAATATGTTCTGAATATCGCTTACCATCGGGGTATCTCATCCCAGCGTAATATTGAGGTTGATCTTTATCGGAACTGGATGCGGACCGACGACATATCCACCATTATTCTAGGTTATTCTAGGTTATTCTAGGTTATTCTAGGTTATTCTAGGTTATTCTAGGTTATTCTAGGTTATTCTAGGTTATTCTAGGTTATTCTAGGTTATTCTAGGTTATTCTAGGTTATTCTAGGTTATTCTAGGTTATTCTAGGTTATTCTAGGTTATTCTAGGTTATTCTAGGTTATTCTAGGTTATTCTAGGTTATTCTAGGTTATTCTAGGTTATTCTAGGTGTGTAGATTTGCCTGCTCTTCATCCTCATTGCATAGTATATGAATCATCTGCACTTGAAAGCATCTTTCAGAGTTATTTTATCATATTACAACAGAATTTGTCATATGGAAAAGACGTGCTCTCGCTGTATCCTAGATAATACATTTCCAAATATTTACTTTGATGAAGATGGTGTGTGCAACCAGTGCCACCAGTACGACAGAAGATGCAGTAAATACGCCACCAATACACAAAATCAGAAGAAACTGCGCTCTCTGGTCGAAAAGGTGAAGTCGAGAGGGAAGAATCAGGAGTACGACTGCATCCAGGGTGTAAGCGGAGGCCGGGACAGCACATATACCCTATATCTTCTCAAACAGTGGGGCCTTAATCCGCTTGCCGTTCATGTCGATAACAGGATGGACACTTCGATCGCGGTGAAAAACATAAACAATGCCTGCCGGAAACTTGATGTCGACCTGCACAACCACACCGTCGAATGGGAGGAGTTTAAGGATCTTCAGAGAGCCTTCCTTTTTGCATCGGTGCCCTCTGTTGACATCCCGTCCGACCATGCGTTTGTCACGATATTATACAACATCGCAGAGGAGAACGATATAAAATATGTCTTTAGTGGTTCATCGTTCCGAACAGAGGGGCAGGGATCAATAGAATGGTCACTCCACGATGACGAGCGCTTCATCCGTGACATACATAGGCAATATGGAACAATGAACCTGAACCACTACCCTCTGCGAACTATCAGTGACGTTTTCAGGTGGTACCGAAAAGGTATCCGGGAGATCCGTCCGCTTTACTGGATGGATTACCACCATAGTGATGTGGATCCGCTTCTGGAGAGGGAACTCGGTTGGGAGTACTACGGTGGACATCATTTCGAGTCGATATTCACTCGCTGGGCCTTTGCCTTTCTGCTACCCAGAAAGTTCAACATCGACAAGAGACTTACCGACTATGCAACGCTTGTTCTGTCCGGCCAGATGACAAGAGGAGAAGCGTTCAACAAAATGACGAAATCAATATATCCGGCTGAGCTGGAAGCGAAAGATCGGGCATTTATTCTTGATACACTCGGGTTGACCGAGGAGGAGATGGACTCAATCATCAATGCGGTTCCAAAGCGGAACTTCGATTACGACCATCACTCACGTTTCCATCGTATACTCACGTACCTGATATCCCCGTGGAGGTATTAGGTGGAGTGTCGATATTTATGTTCAGTCGATTTTTCCGATCCTGAGATCTACATGAGTTAGAAAAAATTTTCTTTCCTCTCCATATTCACATCCCTCACTGCAAGAGGAAATAATGATAATTTATAATCCTAATATTATCTGTGCGGAAGATCGGGCTCGTATGTGGCTGCTCGACGGTGCTGAAAAGCGAGGCACGCCAGAAACTCAAGGAGATCCGCGGGGGACCCTACATCTACCGTCGACAAGCGTTTGCGATAAGCGAATCTCTTCGCTGATGAAAATGAGCACGTATTTTGGTCGGCTCACGTGGGATGCGGGCTCATCCTCAAAGGGGCGCGGGATGCACATCTCTTGCTTCCTCTCGGACGATCCTAGAATCGGCTTACTTCGGATTCTTCGAAGAGTACCTGTACTGTCACTCGTTGCAGAGCGTATACACTGTATTGCTGCGTGTGAAGATGTCAGTGAAAATCTGCATGGGGGGTTGCCTCGATTATGTGTTTAGAAATGTATGTTGTATTGGGTGGAATATCAGTGAGAACCACAGAACCAGCGGCAATGATAGCGTTATCACCGATGTGAACTGGTCCAAGGATGATCGCACCGGCGCCAATCTGAACATTGTTGCCGATGATAGCACGTTCTTCTTCAGTTGATTTCTGTCCGATGGTGATATTCGACCGGACGGTACAATTCTTCCCAAATCTGGTGCCGTCTCGGATGGTAATCCCATATGGATGACCGAACCAGGTGGATTCCGGGATCTCCCGGCAATTCACATCACACAGGAGAAGACGAAGCGAAAAACGCTTTTTAACGCACCAGTATGTATTTATCGCGGAATTGATAATATGATATCGCATGAAATCCAGAATGGTCATTAGATGTCGACCCCACTTATTGTAATACTTTGAAGTGCACAGTATTAAAATCCCCGATTAGTTCTCATACTCTCTTAGTGCACGAGTTCCAAGTGCAGTCCTCTTCAGTTCACTACATTCACCACTATTGTGGAGGATCATCCGGAAATCTTCTTTCAGGAAGCTTTCTTGTCTCTACAGGATGTCTCCTAAAACCCATTGCATGGTTTTGGCTGTTTCAGCTGTTCACAAGACTGCACCAGAAGTATAGCAACCTCTTGAGTCCTACTTCCCGAGCAATCATGATTCACACTTTCAGCACTTGTATCTCTGGTTATCCGCCAGTTGCATCTTTACGAAACCCTAATTTAGTTTCATTACTAGAAGATAAGACCTGGATAATGGACCCCAAGTAAACAAAATGGTGGACATGAAATACTTGTACCACGAGGAATTATGCAACCAGAAACAGTTATGGCTTATGTCAACCGACTAAAAAATACTAAACTTACCTGTGGAAAGACCCTGTTAGAGCTTACCACATATGATGACGTTGCACTCTGGTGGTTTGCTGATATGGCGTTCCATTTCTATTTACTCCATCGGGAGTACGAACGTTCTGACGAAGAAGCGGGATTCTACCATACGATTAAGTCAAATAGACATTTCAAGGCACTTGTCCGCCAGATCTACTATCTCAGCGATTATCTTCTTGCGCTCTTCGCATACCTGACGCTCCTTTGGTTTAACAGAACAAGGCAAGTTAAATTGTTGGGGCAGGAGGGAAAGACAGTTCTCATCACAGGGGCGGATATCGAGTGGAGAACATTTTATGCAGGTGACCTGGTCAAACCAATCCTTTCGGATCAGTTTTTTCATGCGATCGTTCAAAAACTCAATGAAAAAGGAAATTACAGGGTCGTCTCGACATACCCCTTGAAGTGCCCATATATCCCGTCGATCCGGGTCGTCATCAGCAAGTGCAAACATCGGGACGTGCTCCACATCCCGTTTAACCTCTTCTTCCGGTTCCGGATAGGGAGGGTGAGATACAAGGCGAAGCATCATTTCAGAAGGGTGTGGGATGTCCTGAAGGACGATAGGAAACTTGCTGAACTCTTAGAGATTCCAGGGGATCCGGACAGGAACATCCGGGAAAAAATCAAGAACTACTTTGCGTATGACAGGCCGGAATATGTCTTCGCTGAGTTTGCCAAATTTATAGCCATGGCCGAAGTTATGCTTGAGAGGGTCAGACCGGTGGCCGTCGTCATTGAGGACGAATACAGTGTATTTGAGCGGGCCCTCGTCGTAGCAGCGAAAAGAAAGGGTATTCCCTGTGTCGCAATCCAGCACGGCGCTATCTACGAATTGCATAAAGGATACATATATCAGGCTGGCGAGGTTTCACCTGATCTCTCTGTGAAAACGCCTTTCGTGCCCACTGCCGACGTTACTGCAGTATATGGTCAGTACCACAAAGATTTGCTGACTCAGGTAGGAGGATATCCGGAGAGTGCTGTCGTTGTCACCGGCCAGCCGCGGTATGATCGGATGATTAATCTGATTTCACAGTCGGCTTGCTCAGAGTTGATTGAAAGATGGCATCTGGATCCTTCAAAAAAGATTGTGTTATGGACGACGCAGTGCCACGGCATCTCTGATTCTGAGAACGAACTGAATTTTCAGGCGGTCTTTGAGAGTATGTCATTAATTGAGGATGTACAACTCATCATTAAACAGCATCCGGGAGAGCCGAAACGGTATAATACAATGATCCAGGAGCATCTGAGGAAGTATTCAATTGATGCCCATATTGTTGGCAAAGATGCAGATACGTTAGGGTTGCTCGCCGCAAGCGATCTTGTCCTGTTACTTAACTCAACAATAGGGCTTGAAGCCGTTGCGCTTCAAAAGCCGCTGATCGTGATGAATCTTGGTGGACAACCAGATATTGTAAATTATGTTCAGGAGGGTGTTGCATACGGCGTCTATAAGCCTGAAGATCTTAAACCGACTATAGAGCAACTCCTATGTGACGATTCCTGTCTGGCACGGAACAGAGAAGAGTTTATCCGGAAGCACCTCTACAAAGTTGATGGAAAGGCAGCAGAGCGCGTTGTTGATCTTATTGAAGAATGTGTAGATACAAGAGAGACAAAGACAGCCTACCGGCAGAGTTCATGATGTGCTGAAGATTCTTAATTCTGCATTTTCCTTGTTTTTTAATCTCTTTCAAATGAATAACATCCGTTAAACTAATTACCCAAAACGTGGACTATGATGATGATGTCCTGCTTCGATGGTAAAACCATCCTCGTGACGGGTGGCACAGGCTCGTTTGGAAAAATGTTTACATCGCTCCTGCTTAAGGAGTGGAACCCCGACAGCGTCCGCATCTACTCGCGGGGAGAACTGCTCCAGTGGGAAATGCAACAGAATGTTCAGGATGAGCGCCTCCGTTTCTTTATCGGTGATGTCAGGGATAAAGATCGCCTTTATCGCGCGATGAACGATGTCGATATCGTCGTCCATGCCGCCGCGCTCAAGCAGGTGCCTGCGGCAGAATACAACCCTATGGAGGCTGTAAAGACGAACATCGACGGGGCATCCAATATCATTAACGCATCCATCGACAACGGCGTCGAAAAAGTCATGGCGTTGAGCACCGACAAGGCAGTACACCCAGTCAACCTCTACGGTGCAACCAAAATGGTTGCAGAGAAACTCTTTGTACAAGGTAATGCCTATGTCGGTGAAAGAAACACGAGATTTGCCTGCACCCGCTACGGGAATGTAGTCGGGAGCAGGGGAAGCATCATACCACTCTTCCTGGAACAGAGAAAACAGGGGCGGGTGACGATAACCGACGAACGTATGACTCGGTTCTGGCTGACGCTCGAACAGGGCGCTCGATTCGTTGCCCAGTGTATAGAGACGATGAGAGGTGGAGAGATCTTTGTCCCTAAGATTCCCAGTATGAGAATTACTGATCTGGCGAAAATTGTTGCACCAGACTGCGAAGTCGAGATCATCGGTATCCGTCCCGGCGAGAAACTCCATGAGGTTCTCCTCACTGAAGATGAAGCCCGGCACTCGAAGGATATGAGGGACTACTTCGTTATAGAGCCCGAGCTGAAGATCTGGAGCCGGAACAACGGCCGTGAGGGGAAGTCACTGCCCGAAGGATTCCGGTACTCGAGCGAGAGCAATCCGATCTGGCTCGACGCTGATAAACTGATGTCAATGGTGGATATTTCGTAGATTGCGCGGCGGTGACGAGACCAATGCGGTTCATCCCATATGGGCATCAGTTGATCGACGACGACGACATTCTGTCCGTCGTAGAGGTGTTGAAGAGCGACTGGCTCACGACGGGACCGGCTGTCGATCTCTTTGAAAAGGAACTTGCCAGTTACGTTGGCGCCCGGCATACTGTCGCGGTGAACAGCGGCACGAGTGCCCTGGATATCGCAGTCCAGGCTCTCGATCTCCCGAGAGGCAGCGAGATTATCACAACCCCGTTCACGTTTGCCGCCACGAGTAATGCTATCCTCTATAATGGTCATATCCCGATCTTTGCGGATATCGATCCCATAACGAGGAATATTCATCCGGATGAGATAAGGAAACGGATCAGTTCAAAAACCCGAGCAATAATCTACGTTGACTATGCCGGGCACCCGTGCGCGATCGACGAGATCGAGAAGATTGCCCGGGAACATGGCCTTCTGCTCATTGAAGATGCATGCCATGCACTCGGGACTTCGTACAAAGGCCGTAAGATCGGTACGTTCGCCGATATGACAGTTTTCAGTTTCCACCCAGTAAAGCCCATAACCACCGGGGAGGGAGGGGCCGTGGTCACCGAGAATTCGGAGCTTTATGCCAAACTCAGGCTGCTCCGGAGCCACGGTATTACCCGCGACGTAGGGGATATGTTCGGTGAAGGGGCGTCATGGGGATACGACATGCAACTCCTCGGTCGTAACTACCGGATGACCGACATTCAGGCAGCGCTGGGCGTATCTCAGTTGAGGAAGATTGACTCCTTTATCGAGAGGAGAAACGAACTTGCAGCATTGTACACAAGGGCTCTATCCGACCTGGAATGGCTTGACCTTCCCCGGACCCAGGAACACGTGACTCATGGGTGGCACCTCTATACGATTCTGCTCAAAGGGCTTGAACGGAGCACTCTATTCCCCTACCTGAAAGAACGGGGGATCGGTGTCAACGTTCATTATATCCCCACCTATAAATTCAGTTACTACCAGAGGCACTATCCCCAGAACGCCAATACTTTCCCGAGCACTGAGGATATATTCAGCAGAATAATAACTTTACCTCTCTATCCGGGTATGAGCGATGAGGATGTGGAGTATGTCTCTGTTCGGTTGCACGAAGCAGAATCAGACCTGAAAATTTCGATATAAGAGGGTGCTCTACATATGCATGTGGTGGCTATCGTTCAGGCGAGGATGGGGAGCACACGTCTCCCGGGCAAGGTGATGAAAGATCTTCTCGGGAAGCCGGTGCTGACCAGAGCCATCAACCGAATCCGGCGTGCAAAGTGTATCGACGAGGTTGTGATTGCGACCACCATCAAACCCGAGGATGACGCGATTGCCGCGCTCTGCGAGGGGGAAGGGTGGCAGTGTTTCCGGGGAAGTGAGAACGATCTTCTCGACCGGTATTACCGGGCTGCACAGGCGTTTAATGCCGATGTTGTTGTTCGTATCACCTCTGACTGTCCGATGATCGATCCAGAGGTCATCGACAAAGTGATAGGAGAGTTTCTGAGCCTTAGAGAGACGATCGACTATGCCTCAAACACTCTCTCGCCGCGCACCTTCCCGCGTGGCCTTGATGTTGAGGTGATGACCTTTGAAGCCCTCGAGCATGCATGGAGGGAGGATAACGATCCTGCGTTGCGAGAGCACGTAACTCCGTACATCTACCAGAACCCTGAAATATTCCGGCTTCATCAGGCTGCCAATGAAGTAGATCTCTCGCATCATCGATGGACACTGGACACACCTGAGGATCTCGCGCTCATCCGTGCCGTATACAGTCACTTTGGGAACGATCGGTTCACTTGGATGGATGCTATCGAGTATCTGGATCAGCATCCAGAGATCATGGAGATTAATAGTGATATCAAGCAAAAGACGATAGAATGAGATGATAGATAGTATTTCAACAAAATGGAGATGTAAATACATGGTTAATCAATTTAAGACAGAACAGGAGTCTTTCTGGGCCGGTGAGTTCGGAACAGAGTATATAAGACGTAACCAGGGTGCGGAACTTTTAGCTTCAAACCTTGTCTTTTTTAGCCAAGCCTTGCGTTCCGCTCATAAGCCCAGGGATTGTATAGAGTTTGGAGCAAATATCGGTATGAACCTTAAGGCATTAAGGCTTCTCTATCCACAGCAGGAACAGTTTGCTATTGAAATTAACGAGACTGCCGTGGCTGAATTACGTACGCTACTTCCGCCAGAAAACGTATTCCATGCATCAGTTCTCGATTATTCTGCTGTACAACAGTATGACTTAGTCTTGGTAAAGGGAGTCCTGATCCATATTAATCCAGACTATTTGCCACAGGTATATGATGCGCTGTACCGTGCAACTGGTCGATATTTGCTCATCTGCGAGTACTATAATCCAAGTCCAGTTCAAGTTCCTTATCGAGGCCACAGTGGTCGCCTGTTCAAACGTGATTTTTGCGGGGAGATCCTGGAGCGTTACCCCGATCTCAAACTCACTGACTACGGTTTTGTCTACCATCGTGATCCCAACTACCCGCAAGATGACATTACATGGTTTTTGTTAGAGAAGAGAGGATAAAATGATGAAATACTGCACACGATGCGTGATGCCGGACACAAAGCCCGATTTACAACTCGATACGGAGGGCGTTTGTAATGCCTGCCGCAGTTATGAGCGAAGGAATGAGATTAATTGGGACGAAAGAAAACGAGAATTATTACAGATTCTCGAAAAATACCGTCAACCCGATGGCAGTAATTGGGACTGTATAGTCCCTGTGAGTGGTGGAAAAGATAGCACCTACCAAGTCATTCGTATGCTCCAGTTAGGCATGAATCCACTCTGTGTCACCTCGACAACCTGTGATCTATCCGATATAGGTCGAAAAAATATAGAGAATTTGAAACATCTGGGAGTCGACTATGTGGAGTTTTCTCCGAACCCATTAATTCGAGCTAAACTCAACAGAATTGGACTTGAGCAGGTAGGGGACATATCATGGCCAGAACATATCGGCATTTTTACCATCCCGGTGCGGGCAGCAGTGCAATTCAATGTGCCCCTGATTATTTGGGGGGAGAATCCACAGAATGAATATGGTGGTCCTGCTGCAACAGCCGAAAGTAATATCCTTAATCGTAGATGGCTTGAGAGGTTTGGGGGGTTACTTGGGTTACGGATTTCTGATGTAGTTGGCATCGATGGTATTGACCATCGGCACCTTCTTGCATATACATACCCCTCAGACGAAGACCTTGCGCATGTCGGAGTGACAGGCCTCTTTTTAGGCTATTATCTGCCATGGGATGGTTTATCAAATGCACTGATCGCACAGGCTCATGGTCTCACCACATACCATAAAACTGTGGAGGGCTCCATGGTAAACTATGAAAATCTAGACAACTATCAAACAGGTATTCACGATTATTTCAAGTTCTTGAAATTTGGCTTTGGGCACGCAACAGATTTAGCGTGTATGCAAGTAAGGCGCGGGCGTCTAACCCGTCAAGATGCGCTGGAAATAGTAAAAAAACACGATGGAAAGTTTCCTTGGAACTATCTTGGTAAACCCTTAGAGAACATTCTGAAACCCCTGGAACTAACAGTTGACGAATTTATTCAGATCTGTGATAAATTTACCAACAAAAAACTTTTCCGTCAAGACAGTACGGGTAATCTGATTAAAGACAAAGATGGGAATCTGATAAAAATCAATTACGATAATCTATAGGATGGGATATATGTATGATTTCATCTGCCACAGGTGTAAGTATGGTTCATTTTACTCAGCAAATACTTGCCGAGGCAGGAAAGCGCTTCGTTTGTGTGGGAATGCTTACATGCATAAATTTTGCAACTCCTAGGAGGTGAAGTGCATACCCCCAAGCTTCGTCTTTCGCACAGATGCTTCGCACACCATCGGTACCGGTCACGTCATACGTTGTCTCACACTGGCCAACGCCCTAGCCAAGAAAGGCGCTGAAGTCTCATTTATCTTCCGCGAGCACGATGGCCACTTCTGTGACCTGATCGAAGAACAAGGGTTTATCATCCACCGCCTTCCAGCGGCAGACAGAAAATTTGAAGCCCCCGCAACCCCGGCCCACGCCGCCTGGCTCGGAGCGACATGGCAGGAAGACGCCGACCAGACCGGTTCTATTATCAAGACTCTGGGCGTCAAACCCGATTGGCTGGTGGTGGATCATTACGCTCTTGATTCTCGCTGGGAGCGTGCTCTCCGCCCATTAGTAGGACGGATCTTTGTCATCGACGACCTCGCCGACCGGGCTCACGACTGCGATCTGCTGCTGGACCAGAACCTTTTTGCAGATATGCAGACTCGCTATGCCACCAAGGTGCCGGAGGATTGTCACCTGTTGCTGGGGCCGGAATACGCCCTCCTGCAGCCAATCTATGCCGAACTGCACGGCCGCATCCCGCCGCGGGAGGGGCCGGTCAAGCGTATCCTCCTCTCATTTGGCGGGGCAGACCGCGACAACCTGGCCGGTCGCGCGTTAGTGGCGTTCCTGAGCCTGAATCGCCCTGATATCGATGTTGATGTCGTGATCTCTGATAGTAGTCCTTATGCTCCGGGGATCCGGGCTCAAGCAGCGGGGCATGCCAATGTTCATCTGCACAGCAACCTCCCGACCCTAGCACCGCTTATGGCGAGAGCCGACCTTGCCATCGGCGCGGCCGGGACGACCAGTTGGGAACGACTGTGCCTCGGGCTTCCTGCACTCGTTGTGACACTTGCGGAGAACCAGCGACCGATTGCTGATGAGCTTCAACGGTTGGGCTTGGTGCGCTGGCTGGGGCATAAAGATGAAGTGTCTGAACAGAGTATCAGACTGGCTCTGGCTGAACTGTTTGAAGGGAGCATTGATGAAGAATGGTCCCTGTGCTGTCGAGCCACTGTAGACGGTACAGGTACGAAGCGCGTTAGTGCCGCTTTGACCATAACTGCGGAAACACCACTTTTAGTGCGTCATGCCCGCCTGTCCGATGAAGGGTTGCTCCTCGCCTGGGCAAACGACCCGGAAACACGACAGAACTCCTTTTCATCTGACCCCATCCCTGTGGAGGAACACCGCCGGTGGTACCGTAGCCGGCTTCGGGATCTGGACGGCTGCCATCTCTATATTGTGGAGACCAAGGAGGGAATCCCCATGGGGCAGGCACGGTTTGAGAGAGAAGAGCAGGCCTGGGTAATCAGCTATTCACTTGCACCCCAGTTCCGCAATAGAGGCTTCGGTCGGCCACTGCTCGAAGCAGCTCTGTTAAAAATGCGATCTGAACATCCGGGTGCACTCGTTCTTGGCAGAGTGAAGTCAGACAACCTGCCTTCGCGCAGAATTTTTGAAACGCTTGGCTTTGATACCCTGTCAGATGGGGAGGGGATTGCGTATCAACGTCTGCTCTGATGAGGATAACTGGAACTATGCGTACATCGCAGGAGAATAAAGGATACCATGAAGGTCGCACATCAAAGAATCGGCCCAGACGCTCCTCCCTTCATCATCGCGGAGATGTCTGGAAACCATAACGAGTCCCTAGATCGAGCGCTGGAGATCGTTGATGCGGCAGCAAAAGCAGGTGCCCATGCCCTCAAACTCCAGACATACACCGCCGACACCATCACGCTCGACATTGACGAGGGGGAGTTCTTCATCGATGACGAGCAGAGTCTCTGGAAGGGGTGCAGCCTGCACGATCTCTATGAACGTGCCTCCACGCCGTGGGAGTGGCATGTACCGATCATGGAGAGGGCGCGGGAACTCGGCATGATCTGCTTCTCCACGCCGTTCGACGAGACGGCGGTCGACTTTCTTGAGGAACTGGATGTACCGGCCTACAAGATTGCTTCCTTCGAGAATGTGCACCTCCCGCTGATCCGGAAAGTGGCAGCCACCGGCAAGCCGATGATCATCTCCACCGGGATGGCCACGCTCGCCGAGATTGATGAGGCGGTGCGCACCGCCCGGGAGGCCGGGTGCCGTGATCTGGTGCTGCTCAAGTGCACCAGCACCTACCCGGCCACGCCGGAGAACAGCAACGTGGTCACCATTCCCCACATGCGGGAGTTATTCGGCTGTGAGGTGGGCCTCTCCGATCATACCATGGGCATCGGTGCGGCGGTCGCGGCGGTAGCCCACGGCGCAACGGTGATCGAGAAGCATTTCACGACCCGCCGCGCTGACGGTGGGGTGGACAGCACGTTCTCGCTGGAACCGGAGGAGTTGCATGCCTTGGTGGTGGAGACGGAGCGCGCCTGGCAGTCGCTGGGGAACGTTGCCTACGGGCCGAGCGATGCGGAAAAGAAGTCCCTGATCTTCCGCCGCTCTCTTTATATCGCCCAGGACCTCAAGGCTGGTGACGTGCTCACCCGTGAGAACCTGCGCTGCGTGCGTCCCGGCCTGGGTCTGGCGCCGAAGTACTATGAGGTGCTTCTAGGCAAGAGAGTTATCCGGGATGTAGTAAGGGGGACACCGATGAGTTGGGATTTTGTGGTGGGCAAAAGGTAAAATTTGGGCAGTGCTCCTGAATATGACTGAAAACTGATCTTAGAAGATTTGATCGATCTTCACTGAACACGAATGCGGTTCCACTGAAAAAAGGGAAGGATGCGGATTGTAAAGTGCATGATAAAATCCGCACAATGATAGTTGTACTTCCTATTATTGGTTGCTTCTTAGTGCGCTATTGAATTTCTCGGATTATCAGATCTTTTTAACCGGTCCCCTCTCCTTTGGGGATCGATAATACTGTGTTTTAGTCAACTGCTGGTCTAGCAACCCTATTTTCAGTTCCTTGTTGCACCGCTGCAACTCGTCATTCAGCACTTTTTGAAAGAGCGTATCCGACATCGTGGTAAGGTTAACCCTGAGATCTTGGCGGTCTCCGAGTTTGAGCAAATACTCTTCTTCGTCGTCTTTATCGATAATTCCCCTATCTATTGCGTGTTGGTACATCTCTGAACCAGGAAATGGCAACAGGTATCCTGCAGAGGGGTAAATCCCATTCTGGATACAGCAATCTATCGTGCTTTTTATTGTTTCCGGGGTTTCCTGGGGGAAACCAAATACAAGGCTTGTCCAGGCAGGAATTCCCGCTTTGATGAAGAGACTCGTCTGGAAAGTGAACTGCTCTGGGGTCATATTTTTGTTCATAGCGGCCAGTATTTCTGGACAGGAAGATTCCAGTGAATATCCCATGCCCACGCAGCCGATCTCCTTCAATGTCTGTAACAACTCGAGGTCCTCTTCAAGAGTAAAAAGATTCCCGCGGCAGTCTGCGGTCCAGAAGAAATGCAATCCAGACCCCTTCACCGCCTCGATAAACTCCCTGACCGAATGTTTTGATGAGAACGTCAACTCATCGTGGAATCCAATATAGTTTATTCGGTAATTTTCAATTAAATGGCGTACTTCTTCAATGACGTGTTTCCAAGGGCGGTGGCGGTATGGAACGTTCCGGAAGACATGGTAACAAAAGGTACACCGGTTCACGCATCCCCGCGCAGTATTCACCGCGATGCCCCGGATCTCGCTACGAGGGAGGGGAGTTGGTTCATTGAGGGAGTTGCGATACCCCTCGATGTATGCCTCCATATCCCACATTGAATAATCTATGATTGGAATTTCTGAAAGGTTCTTTATTGGGGGGCGGTCTGGTGTTCTGTATATTTTTGAATCGCGGGTCTTAAAAACGATTCCCTGTACCGTGGCAAGGGCCTTGCCGTTTTCCAAGGCATCCAGCAATTCGACAATTGTGATGTCACCTTCTCCGATGACCGCAATGTTCGTTTCTGTTTTGCTAAGCAATATATCCGGTATTGAATCGGCAACGGAATTACCCGCGATAATTATGGAATCAGGGTAAAATTCACGTATCATTCTTGCATATTCCTTGATCGTTTTGTACCCAGTTATGATACACCCCATCAGAATGACATCATAATGGTTCTTTGCAAGAAAGGCACGAATTTCATCGTCACTGTATCTATACGCATCAACATCAAGAAGATCAAAAGTGAACCCGGCATTTTTCAATGCAGTGCCGATATATGCAAGGCCGAGCGGGAGGAATTTTACAGGCGATTTAGGCCTGAGCGCGACATTAATCAACAATATTTTCATTCAAATCACCCGTCAGATATATCCTGTAATCTTTTACTCTCTGCTGGTTTAACCATTGTGTATTCGCTGATATTTAGTGCTCTACCTTTCATATGTTCTTACCTCTCTTAGAGTTACTCCAAACCATAGTACCTTTGAACCTTCTAAAAAATCTTTGATATTATCCCTCCTGCAGAACATCTCGGAGGAATGATCCTCAAGTGATCCAACACCCCACTCTAGCATAATGGGATCATTGACGGAGTTTTCGACACCCTGGACATTGCCGTGGTCATCGACGCGATCCACACGATGTGGCATAACTACCTCACCCATGGCAAACCCGTCAAGGACATGGTACTCAACGCCCTTAGGTTCGTGGAGCACCGACCCCATCTATCCCTTCTCCATCTCGATTTCTCGAGGATATCACTATCAACAGACTCCTAGGAGCAGGGACCACTCCCGACCATCTTAACGATAGTGTCCTAGGTAGAACGCTCGTGCGATCACCGCTCATGATCTGGTCGAACTCTTCAACAAGATCGTCATGTGCTGGAGCACCTGGGGGTGTGCATAGAGATGGCCCGAGTGATATACGAGATATGCGGTGATTATACCCGGACGAAGAGGGCAAACAGAATATATCATGCCGCCAGATTGTTAAGTAGGACGACTGATTCTTCTCTGTTTGCATGAGTCAGTACACTAAACCAACCCACACCTGATACATCTATGAAAATCTGCATGCTCACATCAACCCACGGACCAAATGACGGTCGAATATTCCAGAAAGAAGCGAAGAGCCTTGCGAAGGAGCATGAGGTCACGATCGTTGCTCCTGCAAGCGAGAGCGGCAGCACCACCGTCGACGGCATCAATATCGTCACCGTGAAGCGACCAGACTCCATCGTCCTCCACCCCCTCACGCTTCTCCGGCTCCTCCGGGCATGCTTTGCGCAGGATGCCGACGTCTACCACTGCCATGAACCGGACGGCCTCCTCATCGGGGTCCTTGCAAAGTATCTCAAAGGGAAGCAGGTCGTCTACGACATCCACGAGCACTGGCCGAGCGAGATCCCGTATGATATCGGAATCCGGTGCGGTACGCTGGTGCAGAGAACGCTGTCTGCAGTCATTTCAATCGTGGAGATCGCGCTGGTGCGCCGGGCAGATGCTACATTTGCCGTAAGCAAGAGCGTTGCCGCCCGGTTCAAGGCGAAGGGGCTTGAGCCGACCATTCTCTCGAACTACTCCATCGCCGACCTCGATATCCCTTATGACCCCAACCGGAGCGGCCGGAAACTCATGTTCATGGCAGGAAACCTGCAGTCGTTCCACGGGGTCGGCGAATGCATCCAAGCGGTGTCCCGGATCAGGGAACGTTATCCCGATGTATCCCTCACGCTCGTCGGAAACGTTCGGGAGAATCTTTACGAATGTATTCACGAGTCCGACCATAACAAGTTCATCACCACAACTGGATTCCTCCCCTACAGGGCGATGTACGAGAGACTGAACGAAGGCACCGCGGGCCTCCTGGTCTTCCAGCCGACGTACTACAATATCTCCATCGGTCTGCCGAACAAGCTCTTCGACTACATGCTCCTCGGGCTCCCGGTCATCGCTAGCGACCTGCCGGAGATCCGAAACGTCGTCGGCAAAGCGGACTGCGGCATTCTCGTCGATCCGGTGAGCGTGGACGATATCGCCGACGCAATCTCCTATCTCTTCGAGCACCCGGAAGAGGCGCGGAGAATGGGGGCGAACGGGAGGAAAGCGGTTCTTGAGAGGTATAACTGGTCCGCGATGGAGGCAGAACTCCTGCAGACATACCGGAATCTTGACAGCGTACGCTCCAAATCAGCATGACCGGCAGAGCAAGGGGGTCTGCCGTTAGGTACTAGTAGCCGGCAATCGATGAGATAACTACCATGCTCACCACCCTCATCCTCGACTTCGACGGCGTCATCGTCGAATCCCTCCCCTTAAAGACCGCAGCGTTCAGAAAGATCTTCTCCTTCGCGCCCCCCGGGCACCTCGATGAAATCATCGCCTTCCACCTCGAGAACGGCGGGATGTCCCGGTACGACAAGTTCCGCCACATCTACGCAAACATCCTCCACGAAGAACTCACCCCCGAGCAGGAGGAGCGGCTCGCGGGCGAGTACGTTGAACAGATCTTCGAGGCCATGCTCACCGTCCAGTACGTCCGGGGGGCGGAAGATCTCCTCCATGACTGCTCCCGGCGGCTCCCGCTCTACGTCGTCTCCGCGACTCCGGAGGGCGAGATGCAGGAGATCGCCCGCCGCCGGGATCTCACGAAATACTTCGTCTGGATCTACGGCTCGCCGAAGACGAAGGCCGAATGCATCAGGGAGATCCTCGCCGAGACCGGCGCCGCGCCGGAAGAGGCCCTCTTCGTCGGCGATGCCCCGAACGACTGGGACGCAGCCCGCGCGACCTCTGTTCGGTTCGTCGCGAGGATCCCGCCCGGCGACCCGAACCGGTTTGTCGGCCGGCCGGGGGTGGAGGGGATCGTGGAGAACCTTCATGAACTCCGGGAGTATCTACGGGGGAACATATGCTCATCCCGATCTCGTACCCCCTGAACCGGGCGGCGCCCCTCTACCCCGGAACGGAACCGCTCGCGATCACCCGCACGAAATCCTTCGAGAAGGGCGATAGCGAGGAGAAGAGCCGGATCGAGTTCTCCAGCCACGCCGGGACGCACATCGACCTCCCCCGGCACTTCTGCCCGGGCGGGGGCTCGGTCAGGTCCCTCCTTGCCCCGGAGGCGGTCTTTGAGCCCGCGCGGTGCATCGCGATCCCGAAGACCGGGGCGGAACCGATCCGGATCTACGACCTCCTCGAACATATCGACGCGATCCGGACCTCGCGCGCGCTCTTCATCAGGACCGGGAGCGGCCGGGTCCGGGAGAGCGACCCGGACGCCTACGCAAGGGAGCACCCCTGGGTGCACCACGAGGTCCCGGGCTTTCTCCGCACGGAGAACCCGGCACTCCGGCTGTTTGGGATCGACACCATCTCCATCGCCGTCCCGGCAGAACCGGAGGAGGGTGCGGAGGCCCACCGCGGGTTCCTCTGCGGATCGCCGCATATCTTCCTGCTCGAAGACGTGGACCTCTCCTACGGCCGGTTGCTCGAAGAGCCCTGGACCCTGCGGCTCTACCCGACGGTCTTCGACGATATCGAGGGGGTGCCGGTGGTGGCGCTCGCGGAGTTTGAGTGACGATTGCTGCCAGGGCTCTAAAGAAGATCCATCGAGTGCAGATTGTCCTTTTCCTTTGGGTGAAAGGCATGAGGGAGCGCCTGAAAACGACGGTCCCTGCCCCGGTGTTTGAGCCTGCGAGCCCGGTCTCATCTACCCGGCAGATCATTGGGTCGATAACGGGTGCGTTTGTTGCCGTGACCCGGCTGAGGATCTGAACCCAGAATACCCGCAATCGTGCTCGTGCAGAATGTTGCCTGAAACCGCTCTTCCTGCTCACCCGGATTACGTGAAAAGGGCCGCATCATGGCATTCCACCCTCAATCTGGCCGGATGATGATCAGGACGACCGGTTTCTCGCAACCCTCGGGCCGAAGCAACTATTAACGTTCCCTGACAAAACACCAGTATCTATGCAGTCACGGGAAGAAATATTTGCAACCCTGCAGCGCCTCAAAGGAGAGATCGCCGCACGTTTCTCGGTCAGCCGGATCGGCATCTTCGGCTCGGTCGCCCGTGGCGAGCAGACCGAGGCGAGCGATATCGACATCCTCGTCGAGTTCTCCCGGCCGATCGGGTTCTTCACCTTCCTCGAACTTGAAGAGTTTCTTTCACTAAATCTCGGCGCCCCCGTCGATCTGGTGACATCCGATGCCCTGAAACCCATCATACGGGAGCGGGTGACTGCCGAGGTCGCTTATGCCTGAACGGTCGGAGATCCGCCTTCTCTGCAGTGATATTGATGAGGCTGTCGAGCGCATCCTGCAGTACACTTCAAAGACGACATACAGGGAGTTCATCGATGACATCAGGACGCAGGATGCAGTTATAAGGAATCTGGAGATCCTCGGGGAAGCAGTCAAAAATCTCCCACCCCGATTTACGGAGCGGTATCCCGAGATCCCATGGCGGTTCATCGCGGGTATGCGGGACAAACTCATCCACCACTATTTTGGCGTCAGTATCGAGATCGTCTGGGAGACAGTGCAGTCCGATATACCTGTGCTCCAGGAGTGGCTGAAGAGACTGGATGAAGAGCAATAAGACACTGGTACCACCACAGAATATATTGTGTGGGAACTGAGCGCCACGTAACTATCTGGACGTCAAAGTCCAGAGGCACGGCTATCGTTGCCCAGGGGTGTCGGGATCAAATTTGGAATACAGGCAGTGTATCCCAGACCAGGGCTTTATGCGCCGGGAAAATCTGTAAAACAGCCCGCTCCGAAAAAAAGGTATTCAGTTCCCCGGCACCATCCGCTCGAGGTCCTCCTCGACCGTCGTTATCCCGTTGATCCCGAAGTTCTCGACGAGTACGTTCAGGACACCGGGCGAGACGAAGCCCGGGAGGCGGGGGCCGAGGGTGATATCCTTGACGCCGAGCGAGAGGAGGCTGAGGAGAACCAGCACCGCCTTCTGCTCGTACCAGGCGATGTTGTAGGAGATCGGGAGTTCGTTGATCCCGACGCCGAACGCTTCCGCGAGGGCCTGGGCGATGACCACGAGCGAGTAGCAGTCGTTGCACTGGCCGGCGTCGAGGACGCGGGGGATGCCGCCGATATCGCCGAGGCCGAGGCTGTTGTAGCGGTACTTCGCGCACCCTGCGGTGAGGATGATCGTATCCGCCGGGAGAGCCTTCGCGAACCGGGTGTAGTAGTCCCGTCCGCTGTACCGGCCGTCGCAGCCCGCCATCACGAGGAACCGCTTGACGGCGCCGGACTTCACCGCATCGATGACGGTCTCGGCTATCGCGAGGACCGGGGCGTGGGCGCACCCGGTGATCAGGTCGCCTCGGGAGAGGTCCGCCGGGGGTTCGCAGCGCTTCGCGTGCTCGATCAGGGTCGAGAAGTCCTTCTTTCCGTCAGGAGACGCACCGATGTGCTTTAACCCCGCAAATCCAACGAGCCCGGTGGTGTAGACCCGGTCGCGGTAGGAGTCCTTCGGGGGAACGAGGCAGTTCGTCGTGACCAGGACCGGGCCGTTGAACCGCTCGAACTCCTCCCGCTGGAACGGCCAGGAGCCGCCGTAGTTCCCGACGAGGTGGTCGTACTTCGCAAGGCCCGGGTAGGCGTGCGCGGGGAGCATCTCGCCGTGGGTGTAGACGTCCACGCCCGCTCCGCGTGTCTGTTCGAGGAGGTCGGCGAGGTCCTTGAGGTCGTGGCCGGTGACCAGGATGCCGGGGCGGGTGCCTGCGGCGGTGCCGACCGTCGTGATCGCCGGCGTCCCGTAGACCGTGGTGTTCGCCGTGTCGAGGAGGGCGAGGACCTTCACGCCGACTTCGCCGCACTTCAAGACGTAGCCGACCATCTCTTCGACGGAGAGGTCCTCGAGCGTGGCGGCGAGACCCTCCTGCATGAAAGCCGTGATCTCCGCATCCTCGTAGCCGAGGACGGCGGCGTGATGGTAGTAGGCGCCGACCCCTTTGAGCCCGTAGACCAGGAGATCGCGGAGCGACAGGAGGTCGGTGTCCACGGTCTCGCGGGCGGCGACGATCTCCTCTGCCTTTGCCGCGATAGCCGCCGGGCTTGCCGGCGCCCAGGTGCAGGCCGCAGGCTCGGTGCTCCCGGCGGGGGGGAGGGCGTCGCGGATACGGGCCGCCTCCTGGATCGCGCTCTCGAACCGCGTGGGGTCGAAGTTCACGTTGGTCAGGGTCGCAAAGAGGCTCTCCGCGACGAACCTCCCTGCCTCCGGGTTCCCACCGCCCTTCTTCATCGCCGCGAGGTTCCGTACCGAGAGCCCCTTGAGGGTGTAGATCAGGACGTCCTGGAGTCCCGCGGTCTCTCCCTCTTTGCCGCAGACACCGCGCACGGTGCAGCCATGGCCCTTTGCCGTCTCTTCACACTGATTGCAGAACATACGTACTCACTCCATGATATCTTTTTGATACAAGGTATCTGTTAGATACTAAAGTATAAGGAGGAGAAGGTTTCTCTAATTATACCATGCAGAGCGTCTGCACGGTCAATCAGACCGTCAAGTACCTCGGGAAGAAGTGGATGCTCCTGATCATCCTCGAACTCTACAAGGGGGAGGATTACACCCTCCGGTTCACGGAGGTGAAGGAGCGGCTCCCGGGGATCACGGCGAAGGTCCTCTCGGCCCGACTGAAGGAACTCGAGGAGGAGGGTCTCGTCGAGAAGCACGTGGATGCCGGGACCGTCCCCGTCAGGAGCGAGTACACCCTCACGGCAAGCGGGCTTGGACTCGTCGAGGTGATCAAGGACATCAAGCGGTGGGCGCTCCGGTGGAAGATCGAGAACCGGGCATGCGGGGCGCAGGACTGTCACGACTGCGTGCTTTAACTTGTGGGGTTGAAGGGGCGGGGCGGGAGGTCCGGTACGACTCTGGCGAGGCGGCCACGGTCTGCATGAGATCAAGAAGTCGGGATCGGCTGACCTACGCGGAAGAGTCCGCCTGACGCGTTTTCCGGAACTGGGGGATATCGTAGATCATAATCGACACTTTTATAGATTATCATCGAGTATGATCGATAGATGGACGAGAGGCTGCAGATCGCACTCGAGAGCCAGAACCCCTGGTGGTTTGGAAAAGAGTTTGAAACTGGCGTTGAACGACTTTCATTCTTTCCTCTCCTGAAACAGTATCTTGATGCACCTGAGGTGCTCCTCCTTGTCGGTGCACGCAGGACCGGGAAGTCGACGCTGGTGTACCAGATCATCAGTTCCCTTCTCAGAAGGGGTGTGCCCGGCAGGGCCATCCTCTTCATCACCATGGACGAACCCCTCCTCCTCTCGATGGCAGACGATCCCTGGCTGATCCGTCGCATCGTCGAGGACCATCTCGCCCGCCACCCCGAACTTGAACGGCTCTATCTCTGCATCGACGAGGTTCAGCACTATCCCGCCTGGGTGCCCACCATCAAGACTCTCTATGACACAACGAGCAGGGTCAAATGTATCCTGACCGGCTCCACATCCTCGCTGCTCAGGCAGGAGAGTAGCCGCCTCCTATCGGGCAGGTGTTTTTCCTGCTATGTGTACCCACTCTCTTTCCCTGAGTTTCTTCGTTTTCAGGGTATTCTGAACCCGACAATCATCGAGAAGAGGCATCATTTTGAGACCTACCTGAAATACGGTGGTTTCCCCCGTGTGGTCCTCGAAAAGGACAGTGACCTGAAGATACAGATACTCAAAAACTACTATGAAACGATCTATCTCAAGGATATCATCTATCCGAACAGTTTGAGGAAGAACAGCGAGATTGTAGACCTGCTCTATTATCTTATATCAAATGCCGGGAACGCCACCTCGTACAACCAGATTGCCAGGACCCTCAACATCGCACCGGATACCGTGAGAGAGTACATCGAGTACGCCGAGAATGCGTTCCTCCTGTATCCCCTGATGAAATTTGATTATTCTGCAAAAAAACAGGTTGCAAACCCTAAAAAGATTTATTTCGTGGATCCCGGCCTGATAAATGCCGTTGCATTTGCATTCTCCGAAAATCGTGGGAGACTCCTGGAAAACATTGTCTTTATTGCCCTGATGAAGAAGTATGGCGATATCTTCTACCACCGGGACCGCTACGAGTGCGACTTCCTGGTAAGGTCTGGCCGGACGATCGTCCTGGCCATCCAGGTGACGCAGTCCCTGCAGGATGACGTTACGAGGCACCGGGAGATACGGGGGCTTGTCGAGGCGATGGATGCACATGGCCTTGATGAGGGGACGGTCGTCACTGCGTCGGAGTCAGCGGAGACAACCGTCGACGGTCGGACAGTTCACATCGTCTCGATCGCTGAATGGCTGGATGAGTTGTGACCGCTCTCTGGAACCTATGTGTACGCCTCTGGTAGTATGAACTGCGGAGGATTGTCGGCCGCTCGGAGCGCCACTCCTCCATTGACATAGATGATCTCGATGCATTCCTCAACTTCGCGATGAGAGAGATCACAAGGCTGACCGGAATAGACCCGGATAATGAAGAGACCTGGAAAGAGATCTCCAACCAGATCAGGAATGAACCGCTGGTGTTAGATGTCAACGAGCTGCGCACTACCACGATCTTCACCCTGTGTGAAGTATTCTGCGATAGGTTCGAGAATGGCGCCATCCTTGATCATTGCCGGGAGACCATCGAGAAACTCCACGACCACCCGGCAACACCGCTCGTACGGGGAGATGCACCCCTCTGGGGGGCGGCGATCGTATACGCGGCCTGCCAGAATGCAGATCTGATCCGGCCGGGAAAGGGCGGTTCTCCCATTGCAAGGTAAATCAGCTTTTTCTTTGGCATTGAACGATCGTCGATCCGGAACAAGGTGACGGCACTGAAAAAATACCTCTCCGATCGATAACTCTGCCGACAAAAGGTATCAACCAGGAGAACCGATACCTTAGTGGACAGAAACCGTATTTACCCATGATCGTCATTGGTATCGACCCAGGGCTCGCAAGGACCGGCTACGGTGTCCTCAGCACCGGCGGCAGGTCTCCGGTGCCGCTGACCTACGGCTGCATAGAGACCGGCCCCGACCGCATCCACGAGGAGCGGTTGCTTGAGATCCACACGAGGATCTCCGATCTCTTCGACGAGTACGATCCCGGGTGGGTCGCCGTGGAGCGGCTCTTCTTCTCCAGGAACACCACCTCGGCGATGCAGGTCAGCGAGGCACGCGGCGTCCTCCTCCTCGCCGCGGCACAGCACGGGGTCCCGATTGCCGAGTATACCCCCAACCAGGTCAAACAGGCGGTCACCGGGTCGGGGCGTGCCGATAAACATCAGATGCAGGAGATGATGCGCCGGCTCCTCAGGCTGGAGGAGGTGCCCCGGCCCGACGATGCCGCCGACGGCCTCGCCATCGCCCTCTGCCACATCAATATGGTGCAACTACGATGATAGCCCAACTCTCGGGAGACGTGATATCCACCGGCGACCGGTGGGTGGTGATCGATATCGGCGGCGTCGGCTACCGGGTGCAGGTGACCGGGCCGGCGCTGGAGACCCTCAGGGAGGCGCAGGGCCGCGTCACGGTCCACACCCATATGGCGGTCCGCGACGACGACATCCGACTCTTCGGCTTTCTCCACCAGCGCGAACGGGAACTCTTCACGATCCTGATCGGGGTCTCCGGCATCGGTCCCCAGACCGCCATGAACATCCTCTCCGGGATAGCGTTCGAGGACTTTGCCGTTGCAATCCTCGACGGCGACGAGAAGACGCTCACCCGGATCCCCGGGATCGGGAAGAAAGGTGCAGGGCGCCTGATCCTTGAGTTGAAGGAGAAGATGAAGAAGCATGCGGATATCCTCGCCGCCGGCAGGCGGCCGACCGGGGCCAACGACGCCGCGAGCGCCCTCATATCGCTCGGGTTCTCACCCCAGGAAGCAGGGGAGGCGGTCGATGCCGTCCTCCCGGGTCTCCCTGATGCGAACGTGCAGAGCCTGATCCGCGCTGCTCTTGCATACCTCCGGGAGCGCCGATCATGAACGAACGCATCCCCTCGCCCTCGCCTCTCTGTGGCGAACCCGATGACGCGGCGATCAGGCCGGCGCGCCTCGACGAGTTCGTGGGCCAGCCGCAGATCAAGGAGGCTCTTGCCATCGCCATCGCCGCCGCAAAACAACGCGGCGAGTCCCTCGACCACGTCCTCTTCTCCGGCCCACCGGGCCTCGGGAAGACGACGCTCGCCCAGATCATCGCGCGCGAGATGGGGGCCGGGATCAGGAGCACCACCGGGCCGGTGCTGGAGCGGCCCGGCGACCTCGCCGCCCAGCTGACCGCCCTCGCTCACGGCGACGTCCTCTTCATCGACGAGATCCATCGCCTCAACCCGGTGGTCGAGGAGATCCTCTACCCGGCGATGGAGGACTCCTGTATCGACGTCATGATCGGCGAAGGGCCGGGTGCACGGTCGGTCCAGCTCCCGCTGGAGGAGTTCACCCTCATCGGCGCCACGACGAAGGTCGGGCTGCTCGGTTCCCCTCTCCGCGACCGGTTCGGGTTCATCTTCCGCCTCAACCTCTACGAAGTTCCCGATCTCGCGAAGATCGTGGAGCGGAGCGCCGGGATCATGCAGATCCCGATCACCCCGGAAGGTGCGGATGAGATAGCAAAACGGAGCCGCGGGACACCCAGGATCGCAAACCGGCTCCTCCGCCGGGTGCGGGACTTCGCCACGGTCAAGGGGGACGGGCGTATCGATGGCGAGACGGCCGACCGCGCCCTGACGATGCTCGGCATCGACCACCTGGGCCTCGACGACCTCGACCGGCGGATCCTCTCGGTCATCGCGGACGATTTCGGCGGCGGGCCGGTGGGCGTCAGGACGATCGCCATATCGGTCGGCGAGGAGGTGCGGACCATCGAAGAGGTCTACGAGCCCTACCTGATCCAGATCGGGTTCATAAAGCGCACGCCCCAGGGGCGGGAGACGACCGGGGCGGCCCTGCGCCACCTCGGAGGCGGTCTCAGATAATCCCCATCTCCGAGAGCCTTTTCGGGAGATACTCCTTCGTCACGAAGTCGAGCCCCCGGCTCGCGAACGCCTGCTGTTCCGACTTCACCTTCATATCGAGCTGCAGGTTGATCTGGGTGCGCCAGTAGTCGGTTGCAAACCTGGGGTCTGTCAACTCTGCTTTCAGTGCGTTGATGTCCTGCTCCGTGAGGTGGTCGGCGGGGAGGTTGTAGTCGGAGATGTCGGAGGGCTGCACCCCGATGAACTGCGCCTGGGGAGTCGCCAGGATATCCGACATGTGGGCGCTCTTGATCGAGCCGTAGGCGACGCTCGCGTAGATCCGGTATGACCAGGGGTCGCCGTCGGTGAAGACGACTACGGGGAGGTTGAGCGAGTCGTTGAGACGCCGTAAGACCCGGCGCGTGGAGCGTGCCGGCTGCCCCTTGAGGTGGACCAGGATCGCCCCGTACTCCTCGTCGAACCCGTTCTCCATCAGACGGGCGTACATACCGCCGGTCTCGATGGCGATGACGAACTTCGCGTCGTGGTCGATGAACTCGAGGTTATCGACGTTGTTCGGGATGGGGTAGCCCGCCTCCCCGACGTCATCCTGGCAGTGCATCTCTTTTGCGCCGCGGCGGGTGTTCTCCCGTATCCGGAGCGGCCCGAAGAGCGAGGCGCCGTCCTCTTCCGGCCGGAGGTGAAACGCCTCCCGCTGGACGTCGGTGATGATCTCGAGGTCCTCGATGAGGAGGTTGCTCTCGTCCTGGGCGGTGAACTTCGCCTTCTTCCACCCTTCGGAGATATAGTAGAGTTCTCTCAAGGTCGACGACCGGTTCTCCACGAGCTGCTGTTTCAAGAACCCGATGAGATAGGCCATCTTCAGGAGATGGACCGCCCCTTTCTCCGTCGACGCCGCCCGGGTGCTCTCCCGCTCGCCGTACTTCCAGACCTCGGTCGCATCGTCGTACGCGATATTCCGCTTCGTCCGCGTCGGCAGCCGGATGAACGGCACGATGCCGTCCCGCATCTGGTCGTACCAGGTGCGGGCGATACCGACGAGCCGCTCCTTTGCCAGTGCATCCATCTCTTCCCTAGACATCGAGATCCACCACCACTTTCACGCCGTCCTCCACGCCGCGCAGATCGACCGAACCGTCGCCAGAACCCGTGTAGGCGATATGCCAGGCCTCACCGGCGTCGAGCGTGCGCCGCCAGACTTTGTTGTACTCCCCGTCCATACTGTCCACGAAGTCCGGCCGGGGCACCGCATCTTCCGCCGCATCGCGGGAGAGGTTGTAGAGGACGAGGGTGACCTCCTTCGCGGTGTAGTTGTTCACGTCGATGCAGACCTTTCCGTCGACCGTCCGCTTCTTCGCGACGACTTTCCTCATGATCTTCCCCTCGATCGGGGAGGTGTCGACGAGGGGGCGTTCCACGATCTCGCTCACCTTTATGGCGATCTCGGGGATGATCGAGCATATCGCCCGGGCACGGTCGTCCTGCTGCTTCTTCTTGTCCCGCCGGTAGAGGTAGGTCTTGAGCTCCCGGCCGAGTTCCTGGAGAACGAGGACGACCTCCCGCTCGATCTCCGGGATGGACGCGACCGCGTCCTTGCTCTCGCTCGTGAAGGGAACGTTCGTGGACGCCACGTGGACCATGACGAGCACCGGCCCCATGGGAAGGCCCTGCTGCGAGAGGCCGTAACTCTTCCAGTTCACCTGCGAGGCACAGCTCGTGATCGCGCAGGCGCCCTGCTGGTAGAGGAGCGGGACGCGGTTTGCGAACCGGAAGAGCTGGGCGGTGCCCTCGGGGGGAACCTTGCCGCCGTAGCCGATCGCCGCCTCGATGATGAACGAGTGCCCGCCGTAGACCGCGCTCGGGCGGGTGCGGGCCTTGATGAAGTCGAGCTGGATCTCCTTCTCGAGCCCTTTGCAGATCAGGTCTTCCCCGATGGGGGAGAGGCACTGCTGCGCCGGCGGGGCCGGGACCTTCACGGCCTGCATGGCGTCGAGGAGACGTTTGAGTTCGTCCGACTCGAGTTTGTTCACCTTCCGGGTGGGCTTGAGGTTGGCAAGCGCAATCATCTCGTCCGCGGTCTTCTTCCCGACCTTGGAGAAACTGCCGATGAGAAACTCCTCGACCGTCCCGGTGCTCGCGGCGGCGATCCGCTTCAACGCCCCGAACTCGATCCCGTGCGGGTGGGGGAGGATGGGTTTCGGGCACGGCGGGACCTCGCCCGATACCCGCTCGAACACCGTCATCTCGCCGTCGATATCGGCCGTTATACGGGCGTGCGGGTTGACGATCGCCGTGAGGCGGAGGTAGTCCACCAGCCGCTTCTTCGCGGCAAGGGTGCTCTTGAACTGGATCTCGATCCGTGTCCCGTGCGTCCGGTCCCAGTCGATCTCCTCGTGGCTGATGATCTCCGGCTCGTTCGTCTCGGTCTTGATCATCAGTTCGAACCGGTGGGCTCTCGCCTTCGCCCCCGTCCGGGAGACGACCTGTGTCGGGATGCCGGTGGTGAGCTGCGCATACAGCACCGCCGCTGAGATCCCGATACCCTGCTGCCCCCGGCTCTGCCGGATCTGGTGGAACCGGGAGCCGTAGAGGAGTTTCCCGAAGACCAGGGGGACGTTCTCCGGCACGATGCCGGGGCCGTTGTCCTCGACGGTTATCCGGTAGACCTCGGCGTCGACTTTTTTGATGCCGACAAAGATATCGGGGAGCACCTCCGCTTCCTCGCAGGCATCGAGGGCGTTGTCCACCGCTTCCTTGATGGTGGTGATGATGCCCCGCGTCGGGGAGTCGAAACCGAGCAGGTGCTTGTTCTTCTCGAAGAACTCCGCGACGCTGATGCTCCGCTGCTGCTTCGCCAGGTCTTCAGCAAGCACCATGCCGCGCCACCTCGGCAATGGCCTCCTCAAGGCTCCTCTCCTGCTGCTCGCCGGAGTGGAGGTTCTTGAGGGTCACCGTGCCTGCCTCGACCTCGCGTTTCCCGAGAACCGCGGCGAAGTCAGCGGTCTTTGCGGCGTGGGAGAGCTGGGCGCCCATCCCCCGCTGCATCAGGTCGGCCTCGGCCCGGATCCCCGCCGCCCGGAACGCCCGGGCGACATCGAGCGCCCGCGCCCGCGCGTCCGGCGTGCTGACGACGCCGACGACGGGTTCGTGCGCGAGTTCAAACTCTCCGATCGAGACCATGACCCGGTCGAACCCTATTGCAAACCCGCAGGATGCGACGTCGTCGCCGCCGAAGAGGTGGGCGAGCCGGTAGGTGCCGCCGCCGAGGATCTGGTTCTCCGCGCCGAGGTTCTTCGCGAACCCCTCAAAGACCATCCCGGTGTAGTAGTCGAGCCCCCGGGCGATTCCGAAGTCGGGCCGGTAGTCGATCTCCTGGGAGTCGAGGAGCGCGAACGTCTCCTCGATCCGGGCGCGCTCCGGGACGTCACCCGCGACCTCGAAGACCTCGGCGACGTCGCGGCACTCCCCGAGCGCCGCAAGGGGTTCGGCAAGATGGGTGAGGTTCTTCTCGACCAGCACCGCCTCGAGCCCATTCTGGTCGTGTTTGTCGAGGTACGCCATGATCGCCCGCTGGTCGGCGGGATCGAGGTCGGAGAGGAGATGCTTCATCGGCGCGAGGTGGCCGACGTGGAGGTCGAAGGTGACGCCGGTCGACCGGAGGGTATCGTCGGCGAGCATGATCACCTCGGCGTCGGCGCTCGCCGTGTCCGCCCCGATCAGCTCGACGCCGAACTGCCAGAACTGCCGGTAACGGCCTTTCTGCGGCCGCTCGTAGCGGAAACAGTCGGCGAAGTAGCACCAGCGGAGGGGTTTCGGGAGCACCTTGCCCTCGTTGACGTACATCCGGAGGACTGCTGCGGTCACCTCCGGCCGGAGCGTCATCTTTCTCCCGCCCTTGTCCTCGAAGACGTACATCTCCTGGATGATCCCCTCGCCGGACTTCATCGTGAAGAGTTCGAGGTGCTCGAAGTCGGGCGTGCAGACCTCCCGGTATCCCCACCTGCGCGCCGCGTCCCGCATCCGCCGCTCGATCAGCCGCCGCCGTTCCATCTCGTCGGGTAAAAAGTCCCGTGTTCCCCGTGGTTTTTGAAGCATTCGGTAATCTCCTGAATTAAAGTCTCTTGCGCGAACCCTTATCTTTTGTGCGCTCCGCACTCCCGAAGAACCGCTCGCGGGCGCCCTCGCCGTGCCAGACGTTCTCTCTCTCGACCCGCCCCTGGAGGTAGAGGGCCAGGAGAACCAGCCCGAGGCCGAGGTACTCCCACGCTTCGGCGTATGCGGTCACGAAAAATCCCAGCAGGGCGAGCGCCGTGAAGGGAACCCCGAGGTACGCCGACTTCCGGTATCCGGATAGGCCAGTGCGGTAGAATATCCGCAGGTCCCGGAGCCACAGGAAAGCGGTGACGGCAACGCCGAAGCCTGCGACGTAGGCAAGATAGGACATGAGATGAAGTAATATTATACTTCCACCCCTATTTTTGTTATCGAACTATGCTGCCGAATGCCACCATCAGGGACATCCTCCGGATGTATCGTAACGGCGAGGTATCTGAGGACGAGGCGGCGGGCGCGCTCGAAGGGCTCCGCATCGAGGTTCTCGACGGCATGGCCCGGATCGATGCCGGACGGAGCGTTCGCTGCGGGATGCCCGAGGTGGTGCTCGCCGAGGGTAAGGAGCCGGAGGCGTTTGCCGGGATCATGCTCGCGCAGGTGAAGGCTGCCGGAAGATGCATCGCGACGAGGGTCTCGCCGGAGCATCTCGACGCCCTGCGCGCCCGGCTGCCGCCGGACGTCCGGATGGAGCACCGGGAGGCGGCACGGGGGGTCATCCTCTCGACGGGTGACGAGCCCGCGCCCCGGCGGGGAACCGTCGCCATCCTCACGGCAGGGACGTCTGATGTCCCCGTCGCCGAAGAGGCAAGACTGATCGCCGAGGAGATGGGATGCGAGGTCAGGACGGCCTACGACGTCGGGGTGGCGGGGATCCACCGCCTCTTCTCGGCGCTCAAAGACCTGATCCCGGCCGACGTCTTCGTGGTGATCGCCGGGCGGGAGGGGACGCTCCCCGCGATCGTCGCAGGCCTCGTCGACCGCCCGGTGATCGGCGTTCCCGTCAGCACCGGCTACGGCTATATGGGCGGCGGCGAGGCGGCGCTTGCGAGCATGCTCCAGGCGTGCTCGGTGCTTGCGGTGGTGAACATCGACGCCGGGTTCACGGCAGGCGCGTTTGCCGCGCAGGTCGCGCACGGGGGTAGCCGGAAATGAGCCGCGGGTTCTATATCGGACGGTTCCAGCCCTACCACAACGGGCACCAGTCGGTGCTGGAGCGGATAGCCCGCACGGCCGACGAGATCGTCATCGGGGTGGGGAGCGCCCAGGTCTCCCATACCGTGGCGAACCCCTTCACGGCAGGCGAACGGGTGCTGATGCTGACCCGGTCGCTCGAAGATCTCGACTGCCCGTTCTACGTCATCCCCATCGAGGACGTCCAGCGCAACGCCCTCTGGGTCGCCCACGTCCGCTCGATGACCCCGCCGTTCGATATGGTCTACTCAAGCAACCCTCTCGTCATGCAGCTCTTCGCCGAGGCCGGGGTCGACGTCCAGTCGCCCGATATGTACGAGCGGCTGACGCACTCCGGGACCGTCATCCGGCAGCGGATGCTCGACGGCGAGCCCTGGGAGCACCTGGTTCCTCCCGCCGTGGTGGACGTCATCCGCGAGATCCACGGTGTGGAGCGGCTGCAGCGGATCGCGGGGAGCGACTGACGGGCGGAACCCTGATGGGTATGCCCGTCCTAATCGGATGAATCATGTTCAAGCAACTGCGAGACCTCTTCCGGCGAACCGAACCGGAGGAAGAGAGCCTGAAACTCTCGTTCGACAGCCTTCCCACGTGGCTCGAGAGCCGCGAGGAGGAGATCGGGCGCGAACTCTCCGGTGCGACGGCCTCGTCGCGCGAGGCGATCCGTAGCATCCTCGATAACATCAGGGAAGCGGTCGCCGGTATGGAGACGGCCGAAGGTGACGGGGAGGTTCACCCCCGGCTCCGCGACATCTCCAGAAAGGCGCTGCCGGGGTTCACGAAGTCTATGGCCCAGATCCTCTCCCGCGAGCCAACTGGTGACGCCGAGGCGTTTTACGCGACCGCCGCCGAGATCCTGAAGGGCTCGCTCAAGGCGCTGAAAGGGCAGGGGAAGTATCTCTCCTCCGTCTACCCGGACGAGATGAAGGAGGTGCGCGCAGCCGTCAAAGACCTGGGGCGAGCGGTCAACGCGATGAACGAGCCTCTCGCCCGGGCGCGTGAAGGCCGCCGGCAGGTGGAGGAGGTGCGGGAGTCGCATGCCTCCCTCGTCCGGATCCGCGAAGAGTATGCCGACGCCGACGGTCAGGTGCGGGAATACGGAGCAGCGCTCGCGGAGACGCAGAGTGAGATCCAGAAGGCGGAAGAGGAACTTGCCGTCCTCAACCAGCGCCCGGACTATGCTCGCAAGCAGGAGATCGAGGAGAGGATCCGGGCACTCGACGCCGCGGGCCGGGAGGCCGGACGGGAGATGGCGACACTCCAGACCACCACCGCCCATCTCTTGCGGAAGGCCGGGAAGGTGGCCGAAAAAGCAGGGGACAGCGCGGCTGCCGCATCGATCGACCGCGCGCTCGACGCGTATGTTGATGACGAACAAGACCCGGTCGGCCCGACAGAAGCGGCGATGCCGGCCGTTCTCGCCATGATCCGACAGGAGGAACTCCCTCTCAAGAACCAGGACGAACTTCGCCTCTTCTCCGACGCCGAAACCCTGCCTGCCGCGATGAAGCAGGCGCTGGAGAAGCAGCGCGACGTCCGGATGATGCGGGCGGCGGAGCAGGAGAGCCTGGCCGCGCTCCCGGTGGTGGTCGAGGAGCAGCGTCTTGCGACCGCGCTCCCGGGACTGCGCCGGGAGGCCGAGGTAAAGGCGGCCGCGAAGGCCCGGGCGGAGAGCCAGCGAGAGACGCTGCAGACCTCGTATGCCGTCGAAACCGAGAAACTCCGGTCACGCACGGCTGCTCTCGCCGACCGGGATGTTGAGGTCGAGATACCCGATCTTCCGTCCCCCTGATTGGCGAGGCGCCCTTGCCACGGGAGGGGAAACCCTGTTTACCCCCTGCGCGTAATTATGTACAAGGACGGTCGATGACGAATAACACCACAATACCCGGAACAGAGTCACGCCTCTGGATAGCGGTTCCTGCAATCTCGTTTCTGGGAATCGGGATCGAACTGCTGCTCGCATCCGTCGCCTTTCCCTACGCCGTCTGGGCAGGTGTCGCAGGATGCGTGATCGCCTCGTGCATCCTCTGTTACCAGGCCTACCAAAAACCCCGGCGGGATCTCGTCTCGCTTTTCACGCCGCTCTTCGCTGTTCTCATCCTGGTCATACCCAATGAGATCAGTTCGGGCGGCGTAATCGTGCAGACGGTCTTCGCGGCAACGATCACCTTCCTTGCAGTTCGGGTAGAAAAAGTGTTTAACGCGCCGAAACTACAGGAGAAGACAATGAAGCAGATGTTAAACGAATATATCGACAGGATAGAACCGCTCCTCGCCGTTGTCGACGAGGAGACCGGCCATCTGGTCGCACAGTCTCTGCTGACGTATAAGTTCGGGCTTTATCCTAACGCGATGGAGAAGAGCACGGAGGCGCTTGCCCGGCTCGACGCGATCACCCCGCGCCCCGGGGCGCTGGAGCGCGCGCTCCTGATCCTCCGCGAGCGTGCCGGCGGCTTCGCCGAGTCCCGGGTGACGACGAACCCGGAGCATCTCTTCACGGCGGAGGACTACGACAATCTTGCAATCCAGCTCCGCCCGGATCAGGTCGACGACCCGACCGTGCTCGACCTCGACAACGCGCTGATCCTGCTCTACGCCGTCGGTATCGAGACCTCTCCCGAAGACGAGCAGGCGCTGGAGGAGCACCAGCGGTTCGTCATCCAGATCCTGGAAGCGTATAAAGAAAAACTGACTGCATGAGCGAACTGACCGAGGGCGACCTCTTCCGGGGTCTCATAACGATAGCGGCGCCGATCGTGGCCGGGAACGTGCTGCAGAGCGGCCTTGAACTGGTCGACCTCTTCTTCGTCGGCCGGCTGGGAGCGGAGGCCATCGCGGGTGTCGCCATGAGCACCTCCATCGTCATGGTGCTCATGACGATCATCATCGGGATCGTCACCGCGAACACCGCCTTTGTCTCGCGCTACTATGGGGCGAAGGACTACGATATGGTGGCGAAAGGCGTCTCGCACACCCTCATCCTCGGGCTCGTGTTCTCGATCCTCCTCAGCGTCGTGGGCATCCTCTACGCCGAGGATATGCTCCTCCTTCTCGGCGCCGAACCGAGCGTTGCACTGCTTGGCGCATCCTACCTGGCGGTGCTCTTCACCGGCAGCGTGACGCTGGTCGAACTCTGGGTGATCAACTCGACGTTTCAGAGCTGCGGCGACGCCACGACGCCGATGCTCCTCGTGGTCCTCGCGAACATCATGAACATCGCCCTCGACCCGCTCCTGATATTCGGCTACGGGGCAGTCCCCGCCTGCGGTGTCGCCGGGGCGGCATACGCCACCATCATATCCCGGAGCGTGGCGTTCGCCATAGCGTTCGGCCTGCTCCTCTCGCGACGGTCGCCGGTTCCCTTCTCGCTCCGGACGAAGTTCGAGTTTCCGATCGCGTGGAGGCTGATCCGGGTCGCCGTCCCGAACTCTGTTCAGTCCGGGCTCCGGAGCGTGACGTTCCTTGCGATGATGGCGATCGTGGCGGTCTTCGGGACGGCCGCCCTCTCCGCCTACGGCATCGTGGGGAGGCTTGAACTCGTCGCGCTCATGCCGGGGTTCGGGATCGCGACCGCAACCGCCGTGATCGTCGGCCAGAACCTCGGCGCGAAGAAACCCGAACGGGCGGAGGCGGGGGTAAGGATCTCCACCCTCATGAACGGCGGGTTCATGGCGGTCATGGGAGCGATCTTCTACCTCGCCGCACCTGCGATCGTCGAGGTCTTCGACCCGAGCGGCGCGAGCACGGAGATCGGCGTCTCCTACCTGCAGACGGTCGCGCCGTTCTACGTCTTCATTGCCGTCGCGATCATCCTCGGGTTCGCGCTCAACGGAGCGGGGGACACGAAGAAGCCCATGTACGCCACGCTCTTCTCCATGGTTCTCTTCCAGGTTCCGCTCGCCTGCATCCTCCCGGGTCTCCTCGGGATCGGGATCGCCGGGGTCTGGCTCGCGGTGATCTGCGGGATGATCTTGCAGACGGGCATGCTCTTTGCGATGTACCGGCACGGGGGCTGGAAATCGACGGCGATATGAGGGGGGCGCGGGCGTTCCCGGGAGTTTTGCAGGGCCGAGGAGTTTTACGTCTACGTAGCTCGCACCTAGGGATGCTCAAACTCCGGACGTCCTGTCAGTCGTACCTTCGGTGCTTGACTTCAGCTGCCGTAGAGCGTCACCCCTCTAAACATCACGTATCCCGATGCACGAATTTCGAGGGGACTACGCACCTAACGGTGCTCATGCTCCTGCCCTTCGGCCAGTCGCACTCCCCCAGTGGCGATAAACGATGCGTGCCCGAAGGGCAGGCGGAGTTCGAGCACCGCAGGTGCGAGTCCCCCACAGTCCACTGTACAGAATCTTGCCACCTTCATAGCCGTTCCGGCAATCGCCCAAAACGCAACGCACCGGAGGCCAACGAAAGAGAGTCACAACTCCTTGGAAAAACCGTGCCTCATTCAGGGCAAAAAAAATCAGAGTGAGTCGAGGCTGATCCCGCTGAACTCGTCGGAGACCGCGTTGATGTCTTTCACGCCGAACGCGGTCTGGACGGTGACGAGTTCGAGATCGCGCGCCACGTCGCACATATAATCGATGATATCGACCGAGAGTTCCCGCTTCTGCCTGGATTTGCGGAGCTGGTCCACGAGGAACGTCATCCTCTCGGGGGACTCCATGCGGAGCTTGGCGAGGCTCATCACGCACATGTAGATCCGGGTCAGGTTCCTGTCCGTTCCGGTGATGGTATCGAAGAAGTTCCGGAGGACCTGCGCCTGGTAGACCTCGCCACTCATGGTGATCGAATATTTCTCAAATCGATATAAAAGTCTTCCGGTTTATACCAGCCCTCCGGAGGTGCCGGTTCGCCCGCCGGGGCATGGAGAAGTTGGGTTAGCCTTCTCCGTACCCGCAGATCACTTCCGAACGCTGACGATCTTGATGATGTCGCCGTTCTTCAGTTCCTGGGTATCCTTAATCCGCATCCCGGTCTTTGCGTCGATGGCATACAGGAATCCTTCGCCGATATCGGTGTGAACCTGGTAGGCGAGGTCGCGAGGGGTCGAGCCGCGCTTCATGAGGAACGCGTCGGGGAGAACCCTGCCCTTGCCGTCGGTGAGTTTGTGCTCGTCCTCGACCGGGAAGACGACGATCCGGTCGAGGAGGTTGAAGACCGCGGCGTCCAGCGCCTTCTGAACACCGGTGCCGTCGAACTTCTGCATGAACTCCGCGACCTTCGCGAGCCCGGCACGCTGCGGGGCGCTGAGGTTCGCCCCGGGATTCTCGGTGAAACTCCCATCACCGGGGAGGTAGCTGACGAACTTCCCCTCTGCGGCCATCCGGATCGCAAGTTCGCCTGCCGCGCTCGCAAAGATGACGTCGTGCATCCGGAGCCGCGCAAGGCACTCCTCCGGCGCCTGATCGGCCTTGTTCCCGACGATCAGCATCGGTTTGCTGAGCGTCATCAACTCGCGGCAGAACCGTATCAGGTCCTCCTCCCCCGCCGTCCGGAGTTCGATCCCGACCGCCCCGGTGGCGTCGCGGACGTGCTCGTAGGTGATCCCGAGGCCGGCAAAGACCTCGGCGATTGCCGCCGCGAGAGAGAAGTCCTTCACCTGGGCCTGCCGCACGAGTTTCGCCCAGTTCCGCGAGAGGATGCCGTACATCCACATCGACATCTCGTACTGGAGGAACTCGATATCCTTTATGGGGTCGCGCGAACCGAGATCGATCGGGTTCCCTTCGGCGTCCGTCGCCCCGCTGGCATCGACGATCTGGAGGATGGCGTCCGCCTGCCGGAGGTTGTCGAGGAACTGGTTGCCGAGCCCCCGCCCGAGGTGCGCCTCGGGGACGAGGCCCGCCACGTCGATCAGCCCGACCGGGATGAACCTGACCCCGTCCCGGCAGTTCTCGCACGGGACATGCGTCTCCTGGCACGGGCAGGCTGTCCGGACATATGCGACGCCGTGGTTTGCGTCGATGGTCGTGAACGGGTAATTGGCAATCTCTGCCTGGGCAAGGGTCGCCGCCCTGAAAAACGTCGATTTCCCACAGTTTGGTTTTCCTGCAATGGCCAGTGTGATCATGAGAACTCCTACCGCTCCGTTAGGTTGAGAGTAGTGTTGGGTCATCCACCATTTATCACCTTCTTTCCCCGCCGTAACGACCCTGGCCGTTCCGTTGCAGCCCCAATCATCGGTACGGGAGATTCAATTAGGAGCAACGACAACATGACTGCATGGGCTTCGTAACCCGGAATACCTACTACTTCGATGCGCCGGGCAGAGAGAATACCCGCGACGCCGCCCGGTTCGCCGTCGAGCGGGCGCGGGAACTCGGCGTCAAAAAGGTCGTTGTCGCAAGCAGCAGCGGCCGGACGGCGCTTGCCTTCCGGGACGCAATGGCGGGAACCGACCTCGAACTGATCGTCGTCACCCACGCGGTCGGGTTCTCAAAGCCCGGCGAGTGGGAGTTCTCGCCGGAGGCGGCCGAGACCCTCCGGGCGGAAGGGGCGAAGATCGTCACCGGCACGCATGCGCTCTCCGGGCTCGAGCGCGCGATATCCCGCTCGCCGAAACTCGGCGGGAGTTCCCGCACGGAAGCAATCGCCGAGGCTCTCCGGCGGACGGTCGCGGTCGGCCTGAAGGTCGCGGTGGAGTGCGTCCTGATCGCGGCCGACCAGGGTGCGGTCGGCGTCGATGATGAGGTGATCGCGGTCGGGGGCACTGCGACCGGGGCCGATACTGTCTGCGTCATCCGTCCGGCGCATACCGCGTCGTTCTTCGATCTGCAGGTGCGCGAGATCGTCGCCATGCCGAGGAACCGGTGAGCATGACGCTCGAATCGGTCACCGGTGCCGCCGGGCTCCTCCGGCAGCACCCCATCCTCTGGTCGATCGGCCTCGTCATGGGCGCTCTCGCGGTTCTCGACCTCGTCATCCCCGTCTACGGCGGGGCGTTCTACACGCAGCCTCTGGCACTCCTGCAGGTTCTCCTGACGCCGTTTTTAGCCGGCGGCGTCTACGGCACGATCCGTGCGGAGAACTTCTCCTTCAGTGAGTTCGTGCAATGGGGCAAGACCTACTACTTCCGGATACTCCTGCCGGCCCTGGTCATCTTCTTCGCGGTCATCCTGACCCTCGTTCTGCTCATGATACCGCTCGCGCTCCTCGGCGCAGGAGCCGCCGCAAACATGGCGTCGCTCCTCTTCGGGGTCATCCTCTCGATCGCCTTCTTCACGTTCTTCTACGATACCGTGGCGGTCTTTGAAGAGACGGGGGTCTTCGAGTCGATCCGACGGAGCATCGAGTTCGTCATGAACAACCTCGGCAGGGTTCTCGTCTTCTACCTGGTAAACATCGTCGTCCTCGCGGTGCTCGGCTTTTTGGCCCTCTTTGCCTGGACGGCTCTCCTCCTGGAAAAACTCGAACCACTCACCACGATGAGCCCCGACGAACTCCAGGCGGTGATGCCGGAGGATCTCCTCGCGCTGATCGGGACGGAGGGAATATGGATCACCGCAATCGTCTATGCAGTCGTGATCGTGCTCTTCTCGGTCTTCCTCTACGCCTACAAGGCGAGTTTCTTCAAAAACCACGCAGGTGCCGTGCAGGCAGAGCAGGGGGAGTATGACGAGAAGGGGCGGTGGTATAAGTATTGATGAGGGCCTCCGAGGGCATTCACGTTTTTTTTAAAGAGGCCGGGATCGGGATTTCGGCCTCTCTTGTTTGCAGGCAGATAATCGGCTGCAGGAGAGCCCGGAATTCCCCGGGCGTGATTGCCCGGGTGAGAATGGTTGTGTTACAGGAAACAACAGATAGCAGAAACACTCTTGCTGTGTGCGCCTTTTATGAAGTCGCCCCGCAGATACCCGGGATTGAGGAACCACCTCGTTCAGAACGCTCTTCCGCGCGCCCTGGAAGGGTCAGGCAACATCCGGTGCCAGATCCCGGATCGGGCTATCCGCCGGGTATCGCACTTTCGGTGCTTCTATTCCAGATGTTTCGTCGATTGCAACTCACGAATCTTCAGTCTTCTTGAACAACCGGCGTACCACCTGTCATTTATCGCCACATAAAGGAGAGACCGGGATCGATGAACGCCTATGATCGCTCAACCATCTCGCTTCTCCTCCAGCATTCGGGTGACGGCTTCCAAAAGAAGAGGTAGGTGTTGTTCAATGACATTCCAGATACGCAGGGGATTGACGCTGAGGTATTGGTGTGCAAGAATATTTCTAAACCCGGAGATCCCGTGCCAGTCGATCTCCGGATGGCTTGCCTTCAAGTCTTCATCGAGACGTTGCGTGGACTCGGCAAGGATTTGGAGGTTCCGGAGAACGGCATCCTGTATCATCTCATCAGCAAGAAACGCCATCTTCCCATCATGGGTATACCTCATGATCCGGTCGGTACACTCCCTGATGTGGAGCAGGTAGAGCGTGGCATCCTTCAAAGCGGCACCGCCTCTGCCATCACCCGATCCCTGATATACCAATGCAGGGATACGGGCTCAGCAACATCAACAGGGATCCCTAACAGTGCCTCCAGTTCCGATTTCAAGGCGACGAGGTCGAGGAGACTCCGGTCCGGCTCGAGGTCAAGCAGGAGGTCGAGGTCACTCTCCGCTTCCGCCTCCCCACGCACAACGGATCCGAAGATACGGACGTTTCGTGCGCCATGGCGTGCGGCGATCTCGCAGATCCGGTTTCGCTCGGCCATGACCCGCTCTAAGATCCCTACCCCGGCCTTCATACCATCACATCTGGAATATGGAGTACAAACCCCTTGAAACTTCTCATGCAACCGCATGTAGCACAACCAGGAGATTGCCGGGAGCGCGCCTCCCGGTTGCTTACACGAGCATATAGATCAGCATCCCCGATACCCCGCCCGAGAACGTGGCGACCAGGTTCGTGCCCGAGTTCCCGATCCTGCCGCTGTTCTCGAGCGTCGCGCCCACCAGGCTGTCGACATTGGTGCCGATGAACCCGGCGGCGATCGTGACGACGACCATCCAGGGGTCGGCAACGCCCATCGCCCATGCGACGGCGGCGACGAGGGCGGCGGCGATGACGGCCGCGACCTCGCCCCGCAGGGTCACCCCGCCGTTCGTCCCCCGCGGCACCGGCTTGAGCGTCGTGATCAGGTACGGCACCTTCCCCGTGACCCCGATCTCGCTTGCGGCGGTATCGGCGGCCGCGGAGGCGACGCTGCCCATGAAGAGCGCCGCAAAAACCGGCTGGCCGGTCAGGCCGTAGAGGATGGCGGCGGCGGTCGCCACCAGGCCGTTCGCGAAGACGTTGAAGTAGCCGCGCACGCCCCCGTGCTCCTGGGCGACGCCGAGCTGCTCCTTGTCGCCGTAGCGATACCGGGTAGCCCCGGCACCGATGATGAAGAAGGTGAGCATGATCAGGAACCACCGGACGTCCGCGAAGACGATCAGGATGATCCCGATCATGGCGCCCGAGAAGAGGCCGCTGACATCGGCCACCCGGACGCGGTAGGAGGTGTAGCCGAACCCGAACGCTATCACGGCCGCGGCGACGAGAAGGGTCAGGTCGACCTCGAAGTTGAGCTCCTCGAAGAGGAACATCGTCATCGCGACGCCGAGCGCCTCGATCATCAATGCATCGTCCCGGCCCCGGAGGGCCGCCCGGAGGAGCACCGCGACGACCACGCCCATCACGGCGACGAGCGGCGCTGCGTACTGCAGATAGAGCATCACCGCGATCGATACGATGATTGCCGCAACCAGGTGGTGGAGATATGCCGCATGCCGATCACCGGTAAGCCGGAACGCCACCTCTCCGATCACGACGATCCCGAGCGTGCAGGTGAAGACGAACGTCGAGAGCCAGCCGAACCCGTAGAGCACGGCAAGCACGACGATCGAGAGCGAGATATACCGGGTATCCTTGATGAGGGAGAGGACGAGCGAGAACGGAACGAGGAAGAGCGTGAGCAGCCACGCCGGCTGGAGCAGGGGGGCAAGGCCTATGAAGACGAGGGTGAGTATCGATGCCAGAACCAACCCCTGCAACTTTGTCATTCATATAGGATATGAAGTGCAGGAACAAAGCCTTTAGGGTCGACACCTGCCGTCTCCGCGGTTTTCGGCGACGAACGTTCCGGGACGCCCCGGCCGGGGACGGCGAACCCGCGCGCTGCGCAGGATACCTGCCCGGGGAAAGCCCAACAATATATTTCATTGGGAAGAGAGAGATTATACGCTGAAAATGTCGCCGTCACATCAACTACCCAAAAACTACGATATCGAAGAAGTGGAGACGCGCTGGCAGGATACCTGGCGGGATGAGGATAACTATTTCGATCCCGCTTCGTCTAAACCGCAGTTCATCATCGACACGCCGCCTCCCTACCCCACCGGCAACTTCCATATCGGGAATGCTTTAAACTGGTGTTATATCGACTTCATCGCGCGGTACAAGCGCATGTGCGGTTACAACGTCATGTTCCCGCAGGGGTGGGACTGCCACGGCCTCCCCACCGAGGTGAAGGTCGAGGAGACCTACGGGATCACCAAGAACGATGTACCCCGGGAGAAGTTCCGGGAGATGTGCCGCGACCTCACGCTCTCAAACATCGAGAAGATGCGGGCGACCATGCGGCGGCTCGGGTTCTCGACCGACTGGAGCCACGAGTACATCACCATGCTCCCGGAGTACTACAGGAAGACCCAGGCGTCGTTCCTGCAGATGCTCAAAGCCGGCGACATCTACCAGAGCGAGCATCCGGTGAACTTCTGCACCCGGTGCGAGACGGCCATCGCGTTCGCCGAGGTCAACTACGCCCCACGCACCACCAAACTCAACTACTTCGACTTCGACGGCGTCGAGATCGCCACCACCCGGCCGGAGCTGCTCGCGGCCTGCGTTGCCGTGGCCGTCCATCCCGAAGACGAGCGCTACCGCGGGATGAAGGGGAAGCGGCTCACTGTCCCGATCTTCGGCCACGATGTTCCGATCATCGAGGACGCCGCGGTCGACCCGGTGTTCGGCAGCGGCGCGGTGATGATCTGTACGTTCGGCGACAAGACGGACGTCTACTGGTGGAAACAGCACGGCCTGGATCTTCGGAAGGCTATCGACCGGCAGGGCATCATGACCGCAACCGCGGCCCCGTATGAAGGGATGTCGTCCGAAGATTGCAGGAAAGCGATCCTCGCCGACATGGAGAAGGCCGGGATCCTGAAGCGGCAGGAGGAACTCGAGCAGCGGGTGGGGACCTGCTGGCGGTGCAAGACCCCGATCGAGATCCTCTCGGAACGGCAGTGGTTCGTCCGGGTTCACCAGGACGAGATCCTGGATGCGGCGCGGAGGGTCTCCTGGACGCCGGATCACATGTTCGCCCGGATGGAGAACTGGGCGAACTCCATGGAGTGGGACTGGTGCATCTCCCGGCAGCGGATCTTTGCAACCCCGATCCCGGTCTGGTTCTGCACTGCCTGCGGTGAGATGGTTCTTCCGGCCGAGGAAGACCTTCCGATCGACCCGACGGCCGATAAGCCGAAGACCCCCTGCCCGAAGTGCGGAGGGTCGGACTTCACCGGCGAGACGGACGTGCTCGACACCTGGATGGACTCCTCGATCTCGGTGCTCCACGTCACCGGGTGGGACGGGACCGGCAAACCGCCGCTCTTCCCGGCACAGATCCGCCCCCAGGGCCACGACATCATACGGACGTGGGCGTTCTACACGATCCTCCGGGCGAAAGCGCTGGTCGGCGGCCACCCCTGGGACGAGATCCTGGTGAACGGCATGGTGCTCGGAGAAGACGGGTTCAAGATGAGCAAGAGCCGGAACAACATCATCTCCCCCGAGGCGATCGTCGGGCAGTACGGCGCGGACGCGCTCCGGCAGTGGGGTGCCGGGGGTGCCGCGATCGGTTCGGACATCATGTTCAACTGGAACGACGTCGTCGCGGCGTCCCGGTTCCAGACCAAACTCTGGAACATCTTCCGGTTCGTCATGGGGCACCTGGAGAAGGGAGCCGATCCCGCTGCGCCGGTGACGGAACTCACCGACCGGTGGCTGCTCGTCCGGCTCTCCGAGACCGTCGCCGAGGTCACCGCCGCGATGGAGAGTTACCAGTTCGACCGGGCGCTCAGGGCGATCCGGGAGTTCGCCTGGAACACGCTCGCCGACGACTACATCGAGATCGCGAAAGGGCGCCTCTATACGGACGACAGCAGCAGGGCCAGCGCCTGCAGCGCGCTCCGGACGACGATGGACGTCCTCTGCCGCCTGCTTGCCCCGATCATCCCGCATTTCGCGGAGGAGTGCTACCACAACCTGGCCGCAAGAAGCGTGCACAAAGAGGCCTGGCCGGACTTTTCATACGCCGACGACGAAGCGCGGCGCCACGGCGATCTCCTGGTGAAGACGGTCGCCGAACTCCGGCGCTACAAGCACGATAAGAGCATGGCGCTGAACGCCCCGCTCGGCCACGTGATGATCTACGCTGCAGAGCCGGTCGACGACGCCGGCGACGCCGGGCGCGCCCTCAATGCCGATGCCTCCTGGAGCACCGGCACGCCCCGGCTCGAGGAGGTCGTGAGCGGCGTGGACTTCAACATGGCGGTGATCGGGCCGACGCTCCGAAAGCAGGCCCGGGGGTTCATGCAGGCCGTGGAAGCGCTCCCGCCGGAACTGCTCAAGAACCCGCCTGCGACCGTCACGGCCGACGGCGAGGAGATCCCGGTGCCGGCCGGTTCCTTCACGCCGAAGGTCGCCTACAGGGTGGCGGGAGAAGAGGTGGACGTCCTCACGCTCGGGGACGTCGTCGTGACGATCGGGCACCAGCCCTGATCTCGTCGGCGATGAACCGGGCAACTTCTTCTTTTTCGAGCAGCGCATCGACGGCGACGAACCGCGCCGGGTCGGCTGCTGCAAGGTTCAGGTAGTTCTCCTGCACCCGTGTAAGGATAGCGGCGTTCTCGAAATACTCTCTCTTTTTCTCAGGGCAAAGCCTCGATACAGCGTCTTCTATCGGCAGAACCAGGAGGAACGTCCGGTCGGGCCGGATCGACCACCCCTCATGGATCCCGCGAAGCCAGGAGAGCGGGTCGGGGAGGACGCCGTCGAGGACGACCGGCTGGTAGGCGAACCGCGAGTCGGCGTAGCGGTCGGAGATGACGAGCTTTCCCTCGTCGAGGGCGGGCCGGATCACCGTATCGATATGCGCGGCGTGGTCGGCGCAGAAGAGGAGCGCCTCGGTGATCGGATCCATCCGCTCGGCGATCGCACGCCGCACCGACTCGCCGACCCAGGTGGCGCCGGGTTCGCGGGTGAAGAGGGGGTCGAGGTCGGCGAGCAGTTCATGGAGACGGGCAAGAAGCGTGCTCTTGCCGCTCCCGTCGATCCCTTCGATGGTGATCAGCACGGGCGTCCCCTCCGGAGCCATTCGAGCGGCACCGTGCCGTGATGAACGGCGGTCGCTATGATCGCGCCGTCGAACCCGGCGTCGGCGAGGAGATGGATGTCGTCGACCCCGGCGACCCCGCCCCCGTAGAGGAGACGGCCGGGGTAGCACGCCCGCATCTCGTCGAGTTCCTCTCTGACGAGGCCCCGTTCCGTCCCCACGGCACCGATATTGAGGAGGATGCACCCCTCAAACGAGAGTGCCGCCGCACGGCGGAGCATCTCCGAAGACCGGATGCCCCAGGGGAGCACCCGACCGTCTTTGACGTCGATGCTGAGATATCCGGTCTGGTAGGCTGCAAGGTCCTCGATCGCTTTCGCGGCCGTCTCCGTGCCGACGACCGGCGTCACGCCCGCGACCGCGGCGCATTCGGCGGGCGACCGGCAGCCCCTATCGAGGTAGCATCGCTCGACCATGGCGGCGCAGCGCCGGACGAGGTCGTCCTGCGGCGTCCTGCCCTGGAGGCTCTCGAGGTCGGCGATGTAGAGGTACCGGGGCGCGAGAGCGGATAGGTAGGCTTCCGGTTCGGCCGAGGGGGCAAGTCCCCAGGTCAGCGGCCGGTAATCGGCACGGTCTCCGGACTTCCCGTGCACAACGAGACCGCCTGCCAGATCGACTGCAAGAATCAGTTCCATGTCCTCAACGTAATCACTATTAGGGTGAAGGATCATTAATTTCTATGCAATTACTCGTCAGTCCAAGCAGCATTGAGGAGGCAAGAAGCTCGCTTTCCGCTGACATCATTGACGTGAAGAAACCCTCGGAGGGGTCGCTGGGCGCAAATTTTCCCTGGATTATCCGGGGAATCAAGGAGATCGCCGGTAAGAAGCCTGTCAGCGCTGCAATCGGGGACAATGAGTATAAACCGGGAACCGCAGCTCTTTCTGCATACGGCGCCGCGCACGCCGGTGCCGATTATATCAAGGTCGGCCTGATGTTCGACGGGGACGACCGTGCCCGCGAGGTCATCGAAGCGGTGACCACAGCGGTGAAGCGTGAATTCCCCGAGAAATACGTCGTCATCGCGGGCTATGCTGATTTTGCGAGGATGGGCACGATCTCCCCGCTCGCGATCAGTTCTCTGGTCGCGGACGCCGGGGCCGACGTCGCCATGATCGACACCGGTATTAAAGATGGGAAGAGTCTCTTTGAGTTCATGGATGAAGAGACACTGACCAGGTTCACCGAGCGGAATCGGGAACTCGGGTTGCAGACGGCTCTTGCCGGTTCGCTGAAGTTCGAGGATCTCGATGCCTTAAAGCGGATCGACCCCGAGATCATTGGTGTCCGGGGGATGGTCTGCGGAGGCGACCGAACGACGGTGGTCAGGGCGGAACTGGTGGAAAAAGCAATGATGATGCTCAGGTGATGTATGTACATCGAGAAGATGCAACTGGAGACAACGTTTACGTTCGACGACGTGCTTCTTGAGCCCGCCGAATCATGGGTCGAGCCCGACGAGGCCGATGTCAGGTCGCGGTTCTCGCGCAACATCCCCCTGACCATCCCCCTCGTGAGCGCCGCGATGGATACGGTGACCGAATCGGTGATGGCGATAACCATGGCCCGTGAAGGCGGCATCGGTGTCATCCACCGGAATATGACCTCTGAACGCGAGGTCGCCGAGGTCAGGGTCGTCAAGCAGGCCGAGGATCTGATCGAGCGCGAGGTCGTGGCGGTCGGTCCCGAGGCCACGGTCACCGACGTGGAACGGGTCATGCGGCAGTACGGTATCGGCGGCGTGCCCGTCATCGAGAACGATAAGGTGATCGGCATCGTCAGCCGCAGGGACATCAGGGCGATCCTCCCGAAACGCGGCGAGGCGAAGATCACTGCCTACATGACGAAGAAGCTGATCACGGCCTCCGAGGATATCACGGCGGAGAACGCGCTCGAGACGATGTATGCGAACAAGGTCGAGCGTCTCCCGGTCGTGGACGCCGAGGGGCGTCTGGTCGGCATCATCACGATGCGGGATATCCTCGAGAAGCGGCAGTATCCCCGCGCGAACCGCGATATCAACGGGAAACTCCGGGTCGCCGCCGCGGTGGGCCCCTTCGACTTCAAGCGGGCGATGATGCTCGTCGAGGCAGGGGTCGACGCCCTGGTGGTGGACTGCGCTCACGGCCACAACATGAACGTCGTCAAAGCGGTCGGGGAGATCAAGGCGAGCGTCGCCGTCGACGTGGTGGCCGGGAACATCGCGACGAAGCATGCGGCCTCGACCCTTGCCGGAACCGTCGACGGGCTGAAGGTGGGCATCGGGCCGGGCTCCATCTGCACGACGAGGATCGTCGCGGGCGTGGGCGTGCCGCAGGTCTCCGCGATCGCGAACGTCGCCGAGGTGGCGCACGACGCCGACGTGCCGGTGGTCGCCGACGGCGGCATCAGGTACTCGGGGGATATCGCGAAGGCGATCGCCGCCGGCGCGGACTGTATCATGGCGGGCAGCCTCTTTGCCGGCACCGACGAGGCGCCGGGGAGGGTCACGACGATCAAGGGCCGGCGCTACAAGCAGTACCGCGGGATGGGATCGCTCGGCGTCATGAGCAGCGGCGAATCGAGCGACCGCTACTTCCAGAAGAAGGAGTTCGGGAGAACCAAGTTTGTCCCCGAAGGCGTCGAGGGAGTCACGCCCTACGTCGGCCATGTATCGGATGTCATCTACCAGCTTGTCGGCGGCCTGAAGTCCGCCATGGGCTATACGGGTTCAAAGACAGTGGCGGATCTGAAGAGGAACGGCAGGTTCCTCAGGATCACGCCCGCGGGGTATGGCGAGAGCCACCCGCACAACATCATGATCACCGACGAGGCGCCGAACTACCGCCTCTTCGAGTGATACTTTTTTATGGCAAAGTCACTAACATTTAGTTAGCATGCTCGATGGCAGTGACGTTTCCCGTCTCCTCGATATCCTGGGAAACCGGAACAGACGGCGAATAATTGAACTGCTGAGGCAGAAACCGTGTTTTGTGACCGAGATCTCCGAGCGCCTGGTGCTCAGTCCGAAAGCGGTGATAGAACACCTGCAGATGATGGAGCGCGAGCAACTCCTCGTATCCTATCAGGATGAACGCAGGCGAAAGTATTACTACCTCTCGCATGACATCAATGTCATCGTAAACCTGCAAAAGCAGGACGGGGTTACGCTTCCCTCCGTTGAAGAGAACCAGAGAACACGATTTGCAAGAAACCTCGGGGCGTTCAAGAGGATGGTTCGGGCTCGCGACGAACTGCTGGATAACCTCGAACAACTGGAGCGGGAGATCGAATCGAGGTTCGCCGAGGTCATGCGCATGCGGGGGAACTTCGTCGCCGACGACGGGGATCTGGAGATCATCCTCGCCCTCTCACATGCCGATCTGCGCCTCGCTGAACTCGAGGAAGTGAGCAGCCTGTCCACGGATGAGCTGAAACAGAGACTGGGCAACCTCACACACACGGGGGTTGTCGAGCGAATCAACGACCGATACCGGATACGTGGTACACATGGCGAATAACCCATACGACGAAATGTTTCGAGACATCGCGCGGCTGATGGAGAAGATCTTAAGCGAGATGCCCCAGAGCGACCCGAAGATCATCGGGTTCACCATCATCGGCGGACTGCCCGAGGGGACTTCCTACCCCGAGTTCGCCGAAGACGAGGATGGGGAGTCCGATGTCGAGGTGGTCGAAGGGGACGACTGCATCTACATCACCGCAATGGCGGATGCCCGGGCGGACGGTGCCCCATACGTCACGTTCCAGGAAGACTCCGTGACCCTCTGCACCGGGGGTGACGAGGAGACGGTCATCGATCTCGACTGCGAGATCGATATACTGCACAGTTTCTACAACGTGCAGCACGGCGTGATCGATGCCGTCTGCCCAAAGAAGAGCGCACCGGGCGAAGTCGCCCGGTCTTGAACCATCTTACTCTTTTGCAGCGGACACCCGCCGTGACCCGGTGCTTTGCCAACCCTGAACCAGGTAGGGAACGGGACGTCCAGAACTTGTCTTGACTTCGCGCTCTTCGCGGCTTCGCGTGAGGCATAGCGCAGGAGCGACATTATCTCACGCGCAGTGCGAGCGCAAGCGATCTTGAGCACCGCCAGGTGCGAGCCGCGACTGTCCGCAGGACGGGAGCGTGAGAAGCCGTAGGCTTCGAGCTGCGAAGGACGCAAAAAGCGGCAACAGCCACCAGATCCGTTTTACGTCGTCGCATGAGGCTGCATTGCTCGATGCCGGATGTCAAAATCAGTGAAGTGCTGTATCCACACCGGCATCGCGGAGGGCTTCGAGGATCGTCGCCCGGACGCCGTCCGTCGTCTCGCCTTCGAGAGCCTCACGGAGCGCTACAACCGCCTCTTCACCGCCGATCGTGCCGAGCGACCGGGCTGCGCTCCGTCGAACGAACTCGTTCTCGTCATCTCGCATCCGTCCGAGCCGCTCGACCGCATGGGGGTCGCCGAGCAGCCCGAGCCCCTTCGCCGCCATGTAGCGGACGTGGTCTTTCTCATCGTCGAGAGCGGCGACGAGGGGCGCATACGCCCCACCGTCGCCGAGCAGCCCGAGAGCCTCAGCCGCACGATAGCGCACCTTCCAGTCGCCGTCCGAGAGCAGGGCAATGCAGACGGGCGCGGCGGGTTTTCCCATCGCCACGAGCCCGTGCATCGCTTCCGCCCGCACCGCCTTGTCCCGGTCGGAGAGCCGAGAGATCAGGGTCTGTATGGTCAAACGATCGGCTTCAGGTTCAGGGGATATCCTATCAGTCATGGTTCCGTCACTTCCGCGGTGTAAACCGGGGCGCACATCAGACGTTGAGGCGGATTCGTAATAAGTGCTTAGGGCCGCCGGGTCCGTTGCAGGCACCGTATCCCCGCGGCCCACATCGGACGTCAGGATAGAAATCCAGAGGCATACATGGCAAGACTTGCCAGAACAACGAGACCTGTCCCAAGGATGAGCGGGCCCATAGCGTCGAATAAGGGATCGCTCGCGATCCATTTTCCTAGAGCGTGCATGACACCGGATACCTCATCAAGGTATATATATTTTACCAGGGAGATAAAAATAAACCCCGATATATAAGCGTTTTCAATAACGATAATCGCCAGATTACAGGTTCCGGGATTATCGAGAGATTCAGGGAGGTTTCTCGGTGCATTCCGTGGGCATGCTGCGCGCCTTCAAAGAGCGAAAGGCCGCTCCGCTGAAACGTTGGAAAAAATGAAAGAAAGTGACGCCCAGGACGGAATTCGAATCCGTGTCGACGGCGTGACAGGCCGTCATGATAGGCCACTACACTACCTGGGCACTCAATGTTCGAGGGGATCCCGCCTCCCGGATTCGAACCGGGGACATCGCGGTAGCCGCGCAGTTCGCCCGAGAGCGAAGACCATACTACAGCCGCGCACTCTACCAGTCTGAGTTAAGGCGGGTCTCTGCTCTAATAATGTTAGATAGAGTTGTTATTAAATATTTCGCAAAATCTGCGGAGATCGGTAGAAGACGGACGTTATTCTTTATATACAACCTCAGATAACGAGTAAGTATGAACCCTACAAACGCTGAAGCACGCAGGAATGCTGAAGCGTACTGTCTTCTTCACCGATAGCCGTGCGAACAAGAACGTCACTGTTTTCGACACCACACTGCGCGACGGTGAACAAACACCGGGCATCTCGTTCACGCTCGAAGAGAAACTCGGTATTGCTGAACAGCTCTCCGGAATAGGAGTCCATGCCATCGAAGCGGGCTTTCCCGCATCCTCGGATGCCGAACGCGAGATAGTCCGGGCCATCACGAATCTCGGGCTCTCCGCACAGGTCTGCGGCCTTGCGCGGTCGCTCCGGGCCGACGTTGATGCGTGCATCGACTGCGGCGTCGACATGGTCCACGTCTTCATCCCGACCTCCGACGTCCAGCGCGAGTACACCATCAAAAAGACCCGCGAGCAGGTACTCGAGGCCACCGGCGATATCATCGCGTATGCGCGCGACCACGTCGACCGGTGCATGTTCTCCGCGATGGACGCCACGAGGACCGACTGGGATTACCTGATAGAGGTATACCGTGTTGCGGTGGACGCCGGAGCGACGATCATCAACGTGCCCGACACGGTCGGGGTGATCACCCCGACGGCCATGAAACGCCTCATCGAGCGGATCGACCGCGAGGTGAACTGCCTGATCGATGTCCACTGCCACAACGACTTCGGGCTTGCGACGGCGAACACCATCGCGGCGGTCGAGGCCGGCGCCTCCCAGGTGCAGGTGACGGTGAACGGCATCGGCGAGCGGGCGGGCAACGCCGACCTCGCGCAGACGGTGATGGCGCTCTCGTCCATTTACGGCATCGATACCGGCATCAGGACGACTGGCCTCGTCGAGACCTCGAGGCTCGTCGCCCGCTACGCGGGGATGAGCATCCCGGCAACGCACCCGATCGTCGGCGAGAACGCCTTTGCTCACGAGAGCGGGATCCACTCCCACGGCGTCATCACCCGGTCGGACACGTTCGAGCCGGGGATCATGACGCCAGAGATGGTCGGGCACCGGCGCAGGCTGAAACTCGGCAAACACGCCGGGAGGCATGCGGTCAAGCAGATGCTCGGCGAGGTGCACATGGAGCCCGCCGATGAACAGATCGACGAGATCGTCATCAGGGTGAAGGCGATTGCCGGCAAGGGCAAGCGGGTTACGGACGCGGACCTCTACGAGATCGCGGAGAGCGTCATGCAACTCGCACCCGACGAGAAGACCCTGGAGCTCCAGGACGTCGCCATCATGACCGGCAACCACGTCATCCCGACGGCAAGCGTCAGGGCGACCGTCGACGGCGTCGAGCACACCTTCTCGAGCATCGGCAACGGTCCGGTGGACGCGGCCGTGCGGGCGATCCTCGGGATCATCCCCGCCCCGGTTATCTTGAAGGAGTTCAACATCGAGGCGATCTCCGGAGGCACCGACGCTCTCGGGCACGTCACCATCGCCGTCGAGGATGAGCGGGGCCGGGTCTTCGATGCCAGCGCCTCGAGCGACGACATCATCCTCGCGTCGGTCGAGGCGGTGATCAACGCGATCAACCTCGTCTGCCGGACGCACAAACACGACCGCAAGGAGTGAGCGACTCACTCCGTTTTTACAAAAAAAGTTGACGGATCAGGCGGAGCCGGGGGGCTGCTGTTTGCCTTCCAGCGCTCCCCTGACCTGCGCGGATAACTGCTCGAACCTGCCCTGCAGCGCCTTCTCCTGTTTCTCGAGCGACTTGACGCGGAGATCGAGCGTCTCGATGCGTTCGTTTAAGGACGCGAGCACCTGCTCCTTGCTCTTCTGCATCATGACGCTGCCGACATTCATGAAGACCGCCGCATCCTCGGGGACGTCGGCCAGGTCCTCGACCGCGCGCCTGGCTTCGCGGATCGTCATCTCGTACTGTGCCTTCTGCGATACTACGGTCTGGAGCTGCTGCTGCATCTGCTGAAGCATCGCCAGCTGGTTCTGCACTTTTGGCGGGATGTTTTCCATATTCATCTACTCCTCGAATGGGATGAAGATCAGTAACAATATTTTGGGTGGCGGACAGCGGCCTTCCCGGCTCTCTGCCCTATCTCTACATGATAGGGGCGTGAAGCCCTTAAAATGTGAGGGTTCAGAAAGGGATCTCCGTCCCGCGCCGCCCCCCCACGGGGACTCACCGGACGGGACGGCAAGTTCCCGCATCTCGACCGCAATCGTGATCAGCCGAAGCCAGGTGTTCAGGGCCGCCCGGAGCGCGGGTATATCGGTGGCGCTCACCTCGAGGACGAGCGTATCGTCGTCCGCGAGCCCGACCCGGACGGACGACCGTTCGCCCACGTCGCCAATCTCCTGGCAGACGGAGAGGTAGAGGGCACGGGCATCGGGGGTCGCGAACCGGAAGATTGCCGTATGCGTCATGGCGCCACCTTCAGGGTGTAGCGTTTCCGTTGCGTTCCGTCAAAGACGATCCGGTGTCCCGTGAGGGACTCCCCGGCAAACACGACGTCGGCGTGATCCTTGAGCGCCTCGTATACGAAGCGATCCGAGACGAAGAGGCCGCGGGCGATCGCACCGACCCGCTCTTCGACGGCGAACGACCCGACACGGATCTCTGCCGCCGGCTCTCCGCCGTCATATACCAGAATCAGAAAAAAAGGGCCGGATTTCGATACGATCAGAACCGACTCGTCGAGGGCGAAAAGGTCACCCATGCCCGCTTTGCCGCGGGTGACGTATCCGGCGCCGATCGAGAACGCCAGATCCCGCGCAAGGGTGCGCACCTCGGGAGCCGGTTTGCGTGACGTCGTGACGACCGTCATCGAGCCTTCAGATCTTTTATTCCAGCTCCGCGTTCCTTGAAGAGGATGCGGTGCCCACAGTAGGGGCAGCGAATATTGACGTCAATCTCCACTTTTTGTTTACAGCGAGCGCACTTATAGGCAGCCACGACCGATTAACCCTCCTTCTGCAGCGACCGCTCGATGCTCCGCGCGGCGACGCGCATCACCGGCGTCTCCGGGACATAGCTGCCGCCTGCAAACTTGAATCCGCACTTGCGGCACGCCCAGATACCTGTTCCCACACGCTTGACCGCTTTCTGGTCGCAGCGGGGGCACGCATGGCTCGCGCGGGAGACCGTCTCGATCTGGTTGACCCTCTTCCGGATAAACCGGCCATACCTCGGACCGAAACGCCCGGAACTTCCGACTACCCTGCCCTTTGCACTCTGTTTGCGACTTGCCATTTCGCGTACCTCTTGTATGTCCTCTAATTTTTGTGCTGTCGATTAATATAGTTAATCACGACACCCGTTCGACGATCCGGGTCTCCGCATTCCCCTTGGAAACCTTGTTCACCAGGTCGTAGAACTCTTCCTGGATGCCCGCCGGAATTTTGACGACGGCGATCCAGGATCCGTCCTTCTGCCACTCTTCCCGCTCGAGCGATCCCGCGGTCGTGATCTCGTATGCTCTCGCGGCATAATCCGCCGGGACCTTCACGGCGATCCGGATCTCCTCGAACCGGATGGGGAGGAGCGGGCGGAGCGCCTTGACCACCTCTTTGACCTGCTCCTCGACGGACTTGAAGGGGTCGATGCTCACCCGCGCCTCTTCCATCGCAAGCTCGATACGCTGCGGGGGGTGAGGGAACCCGGACTGCGGGTTGACGGCGTTCCTCGCGATGAACGTGATGACCCGGTTCCGCTTCTCCGCGATGAGGTGACGGCGCTGCTCCGCCGTGAGGTGGATCTCGCCCTTCTGGATGATCCGGAGCGCCGCCTGCTCGAACTCGGTCGTCTTGAAGACCTTCAGGAGAGCCTCTTCGGAGGCCCGCTCGGCATGGGCGGCGTTCGAGAAGATGGAGTCGGCGGCGACGACATCCTCCAGATCAATCTTTTCGCCCTGCCGGATGCGCATGGCCTGGTTGGGGTCGACGAGGACCTCGAACCGCTCTCCGTAGCTCTCAAGCCGCGCCACTACTGCCTGGTCGAGAGGGATCATACAGATGACGCTCACTCTTCGAACTGGTCGACGTATGCCTTTACCTCATCCTTCTCCATCTTCCGGAACTCCCCGGTCTCGATGGAGACGACGCCGATCTCGATGGCGCTCACGTCGAGCTTGCCCTCCGTCGCGGCATGCAGGGCCTTGATTCCGAGCCTGATGGCGCCGGAGAAGTCCGCATCCTCCTGGTACTCGTCCTCGAAGGTCTTTATGACGGCAGGACGTCCGGTTCCGATCCCGGTCGCCTTGTACTCGAGCAGCGTGCCGCTCGGATCGGTCTCGAAGAGACGGGCCTCACCGTCGCTGACTCCTGCGATCAGGAGAGCGGTTCCGTAGGGGCGTGCACCGCCGAACTGGGTGTAGGTCTGCATATGGTCGCAGAGCTTTTTCGCGAGGATCTCGACGTTTATCGGCTCGTTGTAGGAGACACGATTGATCTGGGACTCGACCCGCGCCCGGTCCACGAGAGACCGCGCATCGCCGACGAGGCCGGAGGACGCAACGCCGATATGCGCGTCGATCTTGAAGATCTTCTCGATAGAAACCGGTTCGAGGAGCCGGGACGTCACCCTTTTATCGACGATCAGCACGACGCCTTCGCTGCACTTGATTCCAACGGCCGTCGTGCCTCGTTTCACCGCTTCTCTGGCGTACTCGACCTGGTAAAGCCTTCCGTCCGGGCTGAACACCGTGATTGCCCGGTCATATCCCATCTGATATTGTGGTTGCATTATCGTTCCTCCAAATCGGCTTCGGTGAAAAACAATGACTTCTGATGCTTAATACCTTTTTCAACCAAATCAACCTTTTGACGCGGATAGCGATAGACCGCAAAATAAGTTTCCCCGATCTTCACTTCCTCGTCTCCGGGGAGCTGGCGGATCGATCTCATCCGGCGCCGCAGTGCGTGGATTGTCCCCGAGGTGGCGACCGTCCGGAGGGCGATCCGCTCATCGGCGACTGCGGTGACCGTCGAAAGCGCGACGGCGACATCCTTCTCGGTTCCCCGCCGGCACCGGACGACGACGTATCCCCCTTCACAGAAGACCACTGCGGGCTGCGCAAGACCGGCAGCCGCATCGCCGAGGAGCGAGGTCGCGGCCTCGATAACCGAGAAATACATCTGCTTCTGGTCTATCCACGCCCTGTAGGGAAGGATCCGCGCCAGGATGTAGCGCCGCTTCGTCCGCATCGCCGGCGGTCTCGGTCTCATTCGACCACCCTCACGGGCCGGTGCGGCTCGATGAGCCGGCCGATGGACGAGAGCGCTTCGGTCACTTCCGCCCCGGTCATCTCGAAGAGTGCGCAGAGACCGTGGATCTCGCGAATAGATCGCTGCCCGAGTATCGAGCGGGCATCGGACGAAATCGTCAGCGGGAAGCCGTATCGCCGCTGCAGAGAGAGGACGTCCGCATACCGCTGCAGCGCCCTCTGACGCCTCGTCCCGCGAAGGTAGATGATGGGAGCCATCGAGATGTCCACCGCGACGCCCTGCTCGGCCGCCGTCCTTGCGGCGACGTGATCGAAGGCGTTTCTCCGGGTGGCATGGATGCTCCTGACGACGTTCACCTCTTTGACGGAGACGACCGCACGGTTGAAGGAGATATCCCCGGCGTCGACGTAGACGATGTCGGCCCGCCGGACGGCGGGATCACGCACCCTCTTCAAGACCTCTTTTACGGACGCGGCACCGATCACGGTTCCCCGGAGAACCTCGATACCGGGAGACCGATGCACGGCATCTCCGATAACAACGGTGCTATCGAACCCGAGTCCTGCTGCTTCGAGCGCCATTCGCGCAACCGTCGAGTCACCGGCAGGATAGGGATGTATACCGGCATCTGTGATCTTCATCGTGAGTAGGCCGTATAAAAAAAAGAGTATTTATTTGCCGCGGTTCGCGTGAGAACGGATGCTCGGGCGGGTCTTCTCGGTCCCATGCCCGCGCGTCCGCATCCCGCGCCCCTTCATGCCGGCGGAGGTCTTGCCGCGCTCCGCCCGGCCCCGGTGAACCGGGTTCGCCAGCCACGCGAGGTTGCGGTCGCTCTTGATCGAGGGGTGGTGCCCGTCGACCAGGATGACCTCGAACCACTTGGAGCGGCCGTCTTCACCGACCCAGTAGGAGTTCAGGGCCTCCATGTTCGGGAACTTGCGGGATGCGCGCTCCTCGGCCATGCGCTGCAGGCTCTTTGCCGGGGTCATCCGGCGCATGCCCATGCGTGCGGATCTGCGCCCGCGGATGTACCGGGGCTTTCTTCGGCCGCCGCGGCGGATCTTGACCCGCACGACGACGATTCCCTGCTTGGCCTTGTAGCCGAGCGACCGGGCCCGGTCGATCCGGGTCGGGTGCTCCACGCGCACGATACTCCCTTCGCGCCGCCAGACCTGGAGGCGCTCCCAGAGGAGACCTTTCACTTCCGACCGGTCGGGCCGCTTCCATGCCTCGCGTACGTAGGCATACATCGATTTTGCCATGTCTAGAATCACCTCAGGTTCAGCGTTTCCGCCACATTCCTTTTCGGGACGTATCCCGTGGTTCCTAACAGGTTGACGGGAGCACAAATAAAGGATTGCTTTCGTCGCCCCGGCCTGCAGGACGCCCTACACTCCCTTGCGTTTCTCCACGACGCGGATGGCGTCCATCCGGGTGACGGGATACTGCCCGTTCTCGTCTTTCTCCGCCGACTTGACCATGTCCCAGACGGTGAGAAGCGCAACGGAGACGCCGGTGAGCGCCTCCATCTCGACGCCCGTCCGCCCGTAGGACTTCACGCGGGCGGTCGCCTCGATGTAGCCGTCGCCCTCTTCGAAGTCGATGGTGATGCCTGCAAGCGGTATGGGGTGGCACATGGGGATGAGGCGCGGGGTATCCTTCACCGCGAGGGTTGCCGCCACCCGTGCGGTCGCCAAAACGTTGCCTTTGACCGTGGTTCCTTCCCGGATGGCGCGGAGCGTCTCGCTCCGGAGGTAGATCCTGCCGCTCGCAACCGCTTCACGGACGACCTCGGTCTTTCCCGAGATGTCCACCATCTGTGCGCGGTCGTTCTCGATGTGGGTGAAGACCGGGGTCTTGCCGTATTCGCCGGACTCGCTCATGTGTATCGCAGGAGATCTTCTCTTTTTCAGGGGATAAAAGAAGGCGGCTACCGGCAGGTCAGTCCGGCGCGGGGGGCCGGAAGAGAATCTCCGGAATATAGCCGGGCATATCGGTCGCGAGCATGCCGTTCCCCCGCTCCTCTGCGGCGAGCATGCCGGCCCTGCCGTTCACGTACGCGGCGATGCAGGCGGCCTCGAACGCGGGGAGATGGCAGAAGAGCGCGCCCGCAACACCGGCGAGCAGGTCGCCCGTCCCGCCGGCGGTCATGGCGGGGGTGCCGGTTCGGTTGAACCGGACCCTTGATCCGTCCGAGATGACGTCGACCGGGCCCTTGAGCAGGATGGTTCCCGCCGTTGCGGCGGCCTTAACGCACCGGCCGCGCGCAGCAAGCTCCGCCGGGGGCTCCGCCCCGGTCATCCGGGCGAACTCGCCCGCGTGCGGGGTGTAGATCGTCTCCTTCGCCGCCGGGAGGGGGAGGGCGAGCGCGTCGGCATCGAATACCGCCTTCTTCGCCGCCTCCGCGACGGCGAGCACGACGTCGTGACTCTCCTTCCCGAGGCCCATCCCGCAGACGACGACGTCCGCCCGGTCGACGAGGGAGAGGATAGTCTCCAGGTGGTCGATGGTGATCGCCTTCCCCTCAAGGCGCTCGTAGATCAGGTCGGGCATGGGGACGTATGCGGGGGAGGCGACCCGCACGATGTCGGCCCCGGCGCGGAGCGCCCCCATCGCCGCGATGTAGGGCGCTCCCTGGTAGGGCCCGCCCCCGACGACGAGCACCTCGCCGCCGGCGCCCTTATGCGCCTCCGATCTCCTCGACGGGACGAGCGTGAGGTCTCCCGGGCCGGTGAATATCTCCGCCTCGAGCGGGATGCCGATCTCCGCGACGTCCGCGCCCTCCACCTTCGGGCGGTGGAACGAGAGAATCCGGCTCGCACGGATGCCGGGGGTGGGGGTGTCGACGGCGACGATCGGGGCGCCGCTCACGTTCGCACGGGCGACGAGGGACGTGAGCGGTTCCCGCACCGCGCCCGATGCCCCGGTGCCGAGCATGGCATCGACGATGACGTCGGCACCGTCAAAGAAAACGGAGAGCGCCTCGACGTCTGAAGCGCACCGGACGGGGTGGAGGGCTACGGAGCAGTGCCGGAGGAGAGATGCCTGGGCTGCGGTCGAGGGGGTCATCGAGCCGCAGTCGGGGTAGACGACGTCGATTGCGTCGAGGTGCTGGAGGTAGCGGGCCGCCACCATCCCGTCACCGCCGTTGTTCCCCCTCCCGCAGAGGATGAGAACGCGGGAGGGACCGCAGGCGAGGACGGCGTCCGCGACCGCCCGCCCGGCGCTCTCCATCATCAACAGCGACGGCTGGCCGAGCGCAACGGCGTTCCCTTCGACTGCCCGCATCCGGCCGGCGTCGATAACGCCGGTCTCCAGAAATTCCCGCATACCGTTTGTCGTCATGCCCCGTCCCTCCAGGAGCGTTTCCTGATCGGTGCTTGGCGTTTCTTTCATAGATAGTTTTAGTTTCTGACCGGGGGAGGCTGTTGGTTTAGGGGGGGGGTGATAGATGAGCAACCAGGGTGCAACCGGTGCACCCACGGGTGCCGGGATTGTTCTCGACCGCACGTGCTCTTGCACGGATTTCCACTGGAAGTCGCACCTTTGATACTCGAGTTCCTTCCCCAGACCTTCGGCCTTCTCCAGCTCCAATTCTTCGCACCTCACGGTGCTCACGCTCCCGGCCTCTTGCCAGTCGCGTAACGAACCATCGCCTATCGCCACGCACTGCCCGCCCCCAGGGGGGCGGAACGACGTTCCATCAGGAGCGGAGTTTGAGCACCGTCAGGTGCGAATGAGGAGCGCGAAGCGCGGGCGGTGGGGGGTTACAGGTAAAGCCTTATTGGGTAGAGACAGGGGAGGGGGGATGCCCCCTCCCCGTCAGCCCCACCCCAAAGGCGATACTCCCACGGTCCAGCGTACGAGGTTCTTTATCGTTACGGTTGCTCCGGCGCCTCAACCCATACTTGCAAGCAACCGTTTTTCCAAGACTCAAGTCACCTGAATCCAAACCCTCCATTTCGCCGACCTTCCCAAACTCCCCGTTCCTCCCACACCCCCATGCATTATTGACCCTTCACCACCCACTACTATGGAGATGAGCCTCGAGAACGATCTGCGGAGAGCTGCGGATATCATCTGTGAAGCGGAGTCGGTGACGGTCATCTCCCACATCGACGCCGACGGCATCAGCACGGAGGCGATCCTCGCGCAGGCGCTCGCCCGCGAGCAGAAGCCGGTCGAATCCGTCTTCGTCCGCCAGCTCGAACCGATGGCGATGCGCCACGTCCCAAAGGACGGCTCCCTGAAACTCTTCGCCGACCTCGGGGCCGGGCAGCAGAACCTTCTCGAGGAGCACGGCCTTTCCGCGGACGAAGTCCTTATCCTCGACCACCATGTCGGCCAGCCCTGCGGCACGGCCTATCCTCAGGTGAACTGCCTTGACTACGGCATCACCCGGATGAGCGCCGCCGGGATCGCATATCTGGTCGCGAAGGCGATCGATTCCACAAACATCGACCTCGCGAAACTCGCCGTCGTCGGGAACGCCGGAGACATGATGGCCCGCGAGAACTGCGGGCTGGTCGGCCCGGCACGCGAGATCGTCCAGGACGGGGTTGAGTACGGCAACATCCTCGTGCGGGACCACGACCTGAACTGCTACGGGACGTCCACCCGCCCGATCCACGTCTGCCTCGGCTACTGCGACGACCCCTACATCGACGGGATCTCGAACAACACGAACGCCGCACTCCGGTTCCTCGAGCGGCTCGGCGTCGAACTGAAGAACCCCCGGGGCGGGTGGCTCGTCTGGGAAGAACTCCCGTTCGATGACCGGCGCACGATCATCAGCGCCCTTGCCCAGCAGCTCATCGCCCACGGGAGGGAGACCGAACGCCTGCTCGCCGAGACCTACATCTTTCCCGACGAGCCGGAGCGCACACCGCTCCGGAACGCCTCCGAGTACGCCACCCTCTTAAACGCCTGCGGCCGGTGGGCAAAACCCCGGATAGGGAGCAGCATCTGCCACGGGGAGCGCGGGGAGGCCTACCGCGACGCGGAGCAGATGCTCGCCCATCACCGGACGGTCATCCGCGACCTGCTCCAGTACATTCTTGAAGCCGGCGTCATCGAACTCTCGCACCTCCAGTACATCCACACCGGCGACCGGTTCCCCGACACCATCGTCGGGATCGGGGCGGGGATGGCGCTCTCCAAGTTGAACTGGAAGAAACCCATGATGGTGCTCGCCGCGATGGTGGACGAACCGGAGGTGACGAAAGTCTCGATGCGGACGAACGAGTGGGCGCTCGGCCATGGGGTCGATCTCTGCGAGGCGCTCATCGAGGCGGCGGGAGAGGTCGGCGGCGCGGGCGGCGGGCACCGGATCGCCGCCGGGGCATTCATCCCCCACGATACAGAAGAGGAGTTTGTTGATGGTGTCAACCGAATACTCAAACGACAGTTCGCTCAAGCGGATCCGGACGATAGCTGACTTCCAGTTCGGTGCCGGGGCCGGAACCGCGGTCTTCCCCGACGAGTGCGCCTTCCAGTTCTCGACGACCGGGCGCATCCGCCAGGTGCGCCTCGGGAAGGAGAGACTTGCAACCGTTCGCGCGCAGGACGGCCGCCTGACCCTCGGGATAGCCGCAGCGGAGCGGCTCGCCGCCCATATCGCCCCCCCGGCCTACCGGGTCGTGGTGCAGGAGGACGTGGCGCCGTTCGTCGCGGACGGGAAGAACGCGATGGCGAAACACGTCGTCGCTGCCGACGAAGGTATCCGCGCAGGGGACGAGGTGCTGGTGGTGACCGGCGACGACGTCCTCCTCGCCACCGGGGCGGCTTTGCTCTCCGGGCGGGAGATACTGGCATTTAATTACGGTGTAGCGGTAAAAGTACGGCAGGGGAGAGGATCCGAATGTTTCCAGGAAAAGTAAACCCGAAAAAGATGAAGCAGATGATGAAGCAGATGGGCATGGAGATGGAGGAGATCGAGGGCGTGGAGAAGATCGTCATCCATACACCGGCGGGAAACTACGTCTTTGATGATGCCCAGGTCGTCGCGACCACCATGCAGGGGGTCACCACCTACCAGATCACGGGCGAGGCCCGGTTCGAGGAGGCCGTCCCGGAGATCCCCGACGACGACGTCGCCCTCGTCGCATCACAGGCCGGGGCAACCGAAGAGGCCGCACGGGCGGCGCTCGTCGAGACCCGCGGCGACATCGCCGAAGCGATCCTGAAACTTGCGCAGCAATGATCGAGATTGGCGAACGTCTTCTCCTCGTCGGTGAGGACCGCGAGTACTTCGTGACGGCGGGGGAGGGTCGGTTCTCCACCGACCGGGGGATGATCGATCTTGCAGCCCTCGCGGGCATGAATCCGGGAGGGGAGATCCGGACTCACCTCGAGATCCCGTTCACCGTGCTCCGCCCCCGGCCGACCGACTTCTTCGTCCATGCAAAACGGAGCGGAGCACCCATGCTCCCGAAGGACATCGGGATGGTGATCGCCTACACGGGGATGAACCGCAACGACCGTGTCCTCGATGCCGGAACCGGGAGCGGCGTCGCCGCAATCTACTTCGGGAGCATCGCCCGCAGCGTGAAGACCTACGAAGTGCGCCCGGAGTTTGCGAGACTCGCCGAGAAGAACATACAAAACGCCCGCCTCGAGAACGTCGAGGTGGTCGCTGCAGACATGCTCGAAGCGACCGGCGAGTTCGACGTCGTCCACCTCGACCTCACGATAACGCCAGCGCACGTGGAGCACGCCTTCTCGCTCCTTACCCCCGGCGGATACCTCTCCTGCTACACGCCGTTCCTTGAATACACGTTCATCGCGCTCGATGCCGCGACGCCGCTCTTCCGTGACGTTCACTGCTACGAGTGCATGGAGCGGGAACTGACGCGCTCCGCCCGGGGAACCCGGCCCTCGACCAGGGTCGGCCACAGCGGCTACATCACGATAGCGCGAAAATAGAGTTAATATTCCTTCAGCGGTCGTTCCCACCCGGTGTAGCCGCAGTAGATGCAGCAGTCCCCGTCACAGTGCCTGCATTTTTGCGGGGGCTGCGGCACCATCACGGTGCCTTTTTTGTTGCAGTACATGCATCCGAGCCCTTCGCAGTGGCAGCAGGTTTCGGGTGCGTACTCTACATTCTCATCAGACATGCACTTTCTCTCCTGAAGTTACTATGAGGCGGGCGAAGGTGACAAAGGTTGTCATGGAGGTCGGGCACGCACCCAAAAAAAAGGTATTTAGTGGGTGCGCGGCGAACCACTATTCAGGAGAGAAGAGGGGCGGAACAATCCGGGCTCCCGCGCCTGATTGATCTGCTCCGGAAGGTAGCCGCACGATGTACCACATTATCTCGATCCGCGATTTTGAAAGGAGCGATCTCGATTGCCTGCTCGACCGGGCGCAGGAGTTCGATACCGGCAAGTACCAGCCAGGAATGCTTGACGACAAACTCGTGGCGCTTCTCTTCTTCGAGCCCAGCACCAGGACAAGAATGTCGTTCGCGACGGCCATGGCCCGGCTCGGCGGGAGGACGATCAGCGTCGACTCCGTGGAAGCGAGTTCCATCGTCAAGGGAGAGACGCTCGCAGACACCATCCGGGTGATAAGCAGTTACGTGGACGCCATCGTGCTCAGGCACCCGAAGGAGGGGGCGGCCCGGCTCGCAAGCGAGTTCGCCACGGTGCCGGTCATCAACGCCGGCGACGGCGCGGGGCAGCACCCGAGCCAGACGCTGCTCGACCTCTACACCATCAGGCAATCGATGCCGGTCGACGGGATCGACGTCGGGCTTTTAGGGGATCTCCGCTACGGCAGGACTGCACACTCGCTGGCGCTCGCCCTCTCCCTCTACGGCGTCACGCTGCACACGATTGCACCGGGAGGGCTCGAGATGCCGGCAAACATAGCCCTCGAACTCAGGGAGCGCGGCATGGAGGTCGTCGAGCACGAGAACGTCGAGGAGGCGATCCGGGAACTCGACGTCCTCTACGTGACGAGAATCCAGCGCGAACGGTTCCCGGACTCGGCATCCTACTACAACGTCGCGTCCAGTTACCGGATCACGACCGACCTTCTCGACGGTGTGAAAGAGCGGCTGATGATCCTCCACCCGCTCCCGCGCGCGGGTGAGATCGACCCGGCGGTGGACCGCACGCCGTATGCGCGCTACTTCGAGCAGGCGAGGAACGGCGTGCCCATCAGGATGGCGCTCCTCCACGAGGTGATGAAGTGACCAGAAAAGACCCGTCGGGCGGGCTGCTCGTCAGCCCCATCAAGAACGGCACCGTCATCGACCATATCACGGCCGGCGAGGCGCTGAACGTCCTGCGGATCCTCGGCATCACCGGGTCGACTCCGGAATGCCTGAGCATCGCGACGAACGTCGGGAGCAAACGGATGGGGAAGAAGGATATCGTCAAGATCGAGAACCGCGAGCTCCGCACGGAGGAGGTCGACCGGATCGCCCTGCTTGCGCCGCAGGCGAAGATCAACATCATCCGCGACTACAAGGTCGTGGAGAAGAAGGGCGTGGAGATCCCGGAGGTCATCAGGGGCGTGGTCAGGTGCCCGAACCCCGGCTGCATCACGAACACGAACGAGCCTGTCGCGAGCACGTTCGAGGTGCTCGACAAGGGGCTGCACTGCCTCTACTGCGACTGGCTGATCAAGGACGATATCGCAAACCACATCATCTGATCAGGCGTCCGTGCCGGTCGATCTCCCCCCGGCAGATCCGGGTGCTCGAGATCCGCCGACCGTCCTCGGCGAGGACGCATGAGATCTCGTGAAGGTCCACCTTTCTCTTTCCGCGCTCGCGCCGGAGTTCGTTGATCACCACGGCGACCGGGAAGGTCTCTTCGGAGACGACGAGGATATCGAAGTCGGCGTCGAGGGCGCTGCCGTAGCGGTCAACGAGCGGTTCGACCTTCCACGTTGCGGTGTAGCCGTGTTCGCGAATGAACAACGTGATGTTCTCGAGCCGTTTTTCGTAGGTGTGGACGGGATGCACCTTTGCACCGGCAAACTCGTCGGTCGTCAACCCGATGGTCACCTCACCATCAGGCCCGGCGAGCTCGAAGGAACGGGCGAGGAGTTTCCGGTGCCCGGCATGCAGGGGATCGAACGTCCCCCCGACCATCACTTTCATTCAGAGGCGTTTGCCGCGAGGGGTTTTATGGGTAGTGATCGGTGGGGTGGGCGGGTGAGGGATGTTAGAGAAGGCCCTTTAGTGATCATACTCCCGCGTTGATCATCCAACCCGCACACAGGTTTCCATTGGATATCGCCATGACTGCCCCCGCCCCGTGGGGCGGGGAACGATGCTCCGCTAGGAGCGGAGTTGAAGCACCGAAGGTGCGAATGAGGAGGCCGAAGGCCGGGTGGGGTGGGGTCATAGGCTAATACCTAGGTAGAGACAGGGGAGGGAGGCGAGCCCCCCTCCCCGTCAGCCCCTCCCCAATGGCGATATCCCCACGGTCCACTGTACGTGACTTCTCGACGCTTGAAGTCTCAATAGCCGCATCAGCGCCAACCTGCTGCCTGAACCCCGGACTCCGCCACAGGTCGCATACGGCGCCCACCCGCCCCTCCCCTTACCCCCGATGGAGAACATTTTGTATCGCCGCAACCAATAGTAGACTCACTATGGAGAGCGGAACGGTTGTGGGGAACCGCGTCTTTATCGCAGAGAACGCAACAGTCATCGGAGACGTGAGCCTCGGCGACGACGTGGGCGTCTGGTTCGGCGCCGTTGTCCGGGGGGATCGGGATACGATCACGGTCGGAACAGGCTCGAACATCCAGGACAACGCCGTCGTCCACACCACGCCCGGGTTTCCGGTCACCATCGGTGCGGAGGTCTCGGTCGGCCACGGCGCCATCCTGCACGGCTGCACCATTCGCGACCGGGTGCTCGTCGGGATGGGCGCCGTCGTCCTGAACGGCGCGGTGATAGGGGAGGGCTCCATCATCGGCGCCGGCGCGGTGGTGACGGAGGGAAAGGAGATCCCGTCAAACTCGCTCGTCCTCGGCGTGCCCGGCAAAGTGATCAGGGAGACGACGGCCGAGCAGCAGGAGAGCATCCTCCACAACGCGCGCGAATACGTCAAACTCTCCGGGAGATACCGCCATGACTGAGGTCGTCGTCATCGGCGCCGGGGTCGCGGGCATCCAGGCGGCGCTCGACCTTGCCGACCACAACATCCACGTCCACCTCATCGAGCGCGAACCGACCATCGGCGGACACATGGCCCAGCTCGACAAGACGTTCCCCACGAACGACTGCTCGATGTGCATCCTCTCTCCGAAGATGGTCGAGGTGGCCCGGCACCCAAACGTCACCATCCACACCTGCTCCGAGGTCGAGGGGATCGAGGGCGAGGTGGGGAACTTCCTCGTCCGGGTCAAAAAGCACCCCCGCTACGTCCTCGAGGACGAGTGCAACGGCTGCGGGGACTGCGTCGCGATCTGCCCGGTGGAGGTCTACAACCGGTTCGACGCCGGTATCGGCGTCCGTAAGGCGATCTACAAGCCCCACGCCCAGGCGGTTCCCGACATCGTCGTCAAGGATAAGGAGCACTGCATCGAGTGCGGGCTCTGCTACGACGTCTGCGGGAAAGAGGCAATCCTTCGCGAGGACGAAGAGCGCCTGATCGAGATCAAGGCTGCAAGCATCGTCGTCGCGACCGGGTATGCGACATTCGATGCCAAAAACAAGGCGCAGCTCCGCTACCTCATCATCCCCGACGTCATCACGAGCCTCGAGTTCGAGCGAATGATCAACGCAAGCGGCCCGACAGGCGGCAAACTGAAGAGGCTCTCGAACGGCAAGCCCCCCCGGAGCGTGGCGTTCGTCCAGTGTGTCGGCTCCCGCGACCTCTCTGTCGGCCGCCCCTACTGCTCCGGCGTCTGCTGCATGTACGCGATGAAGAACGCCACGCTCATCCGCGAGAAGAACCCCGATATCGAGGTCACCGTCTTCTACAACGACATCCGCGCATACGGCAAGGGCTACGAGGAGTACTACGAGCGGGCGAGGAGTCTCGGGGTCAGGTTCGTCCGCGGGTTCCCCGGCGAAGTGCTCGAGGAGAACGATCACCTGACGATGGTCGCGGAGAACACCGAGACCGGCGAGGTGGAGACGTTCCACCCGGACCTGGTCGTGCTCTCCGTCGGGCTCGAACCGGCTGCGGGAGCGGACGAGGTTGCCCGGATGCTCGGCATCCCACGGGACGAGTCCGGGTTCTTCGGGGTCGCCGACCAGAAACTCGGCCCCGTGCTCACGGTGAAGCCCGGGATCTACGTGGCAGGAACGGCCACCGCGCCGAAGGACATCCCCGACTCCGTCACGATGGGTGAGGCGGCGGCCATGCGGGCGTTCCTCGACACGATCAGGGTGGGATGAGCATGCCGGAAGGGGGAGATCCCTACACCATCGCGTGGGATGCAGAGAACGAGTGCATCCTCTACATCGACCAGACCCTGCTCCCCGGCCGATACGAGCAGATGCGGTGCGCGACCGTCGACGACCTCGCCCGGGCGATCCGGAGACTCGAGATCCGGGGAGCGCCGGCGCTCGGGATTGCCGGCGCGATGGGCGTGGCGCTCGCCGCCGTCCGGAGCAGAGAGACAGACCTTAAACGGTTCTCGGGCGAGGTCGGCCGGGCGGGAGACCTTCTCGCGGGCACCCGGCCGACCGCGGTGAACCTCGCGTGGGGGATCGACCGCGTGCTACGGAAGATAGCGCTGGCCGCATCGGTCGCGGAGGCGAAGAGCATGGCGGTCGCCGAGGCGAACGCCGTCGCCGAGGAGGACGAACTGACCTGCCGGAGGCTCGGCGGGTTCGGCGAAGAACTCTTCCCGGAGAGGTGCACGGTGCTCACCCACTGCAACGCGGGAGCGCTCGCCTGCCGCTGCTGGGGGACGGCGCTCGGGACGATCCGGTCGGCGATTGCCGCCGGAAAAGACGTGCGGGTGATCGCCTGCGAGACCCGGCCGCTCAACCAGGGCTCAAGGCTCACCTGCTGGGAACTTGCCCGGGACGGGGTCGACGTGACCCTCATCCCCGACTCGTCGGCGGCATACCTGATGCGGAAGGGGATGATCGACCTCGTCGTCGTCGGTGCGGACCGGATCACGGGTGACGCGGTCTTCAACAAGATCGGAACCTACATGCATGCCGTCGCCGCTCATCACCACCGGATCCCGTTCTATGTCGCGGCGCCCGTCTCGACGTTCGACCTCTCCCGGAGGGAGACGGATATCACCGTCGAAGAGCGGGATCGCTCCGAACTCACCTACTGCGGCGATAAAAGGCTCGCGCCCGAGAGTGTGAACGTGCTCAACTACGCCTTCGACGCCACCCCGCTCGATCTCGTCGATGCGATCGTCACCGAGATCGGGGTGCTCCGGCCGCCGTATACGGAGTCGTTCCGGCTGGTCGGGATTGATGGGGAGACCAGACCATGAGTCTCTTCGATTCCGAGATCTGGATTCAGCTGATGACCATCATCGGGGAGGTCACGTTCTTCCTCATCCTCGGGATGCTGCTTGCCGCAGTGGCCCTCGCGATCATCGCCGCCGCCTCGATAACCAGGGGAAAGTTCTACTTACCACGGATCCTGATACCCGGCATGGTCCTTTTAGAGGGGCTCGTGAAGGCGTTCTGCAAACTCCTCGGGCTGGACGACAAGGATCTCATCACGTTCTTCATAACGCTTCGAAACACCATGAACACGAAGGCCTTCTCCGAGACGCCCGTCGAGCAGCGGGCGGTCTTCCTGCCCCAATGCCTGCGGTCGGCGCAGTGTCCGGCACACCTGACGCCGGAAGGCCTCAAGTGCCGCAACTGCGGCCGTTGTTCGGTCGGGGAGAACACGGTGTGGCTTGAAAAAATCGGGTACCGGGTCTTCATCGTCCCGGGCTCGACGTTCATCAAACGGATGGTCAAGAAGTATCATCCGCGGGCGATCATCGGCGTCGGCTGCCTCATGGAGGTAAAGGACGGGATCGATATGTCCGACCGGACAGGGGTCGTCGCTATCGGTGTCGTGAACGTAAAAGACGGGTGCGTGGAGACGATAGCGGACTGGGCCGCGGTGAGAGATGCCGCCCTGCTCGGCATCAAACACACATCAGGTTCCGTAGACTTTCACGGCCCTGCCGAATAGACGCTCGCTGGTGACCTTGCCGTAGACGAAGATCGTCTCGTCGCTGTTCACGGCACCGACACTGACCCCCGGCCGGAGGGTGACGTTGCCCCCTGCCTTGATCGAATGGAGGCACGCGTTGTCGCAGATGGTGGCGGCCTCCAGAACCCTGACCGGCCCTTTTATCCTGGCGTCATGGCCGATGACGATGCTCTCGGCCTCGACGAACCCGCCGACCGTCGAGCCGGGCCCGAGTTCGAGGCGGCCGGCAACGACCATATTGCCCCAGACGTGCGTCTCGGCAGGGGTGATGAAATTCCCATCTATCTTCACGTTTCCGTCAAAAAAGGAACCTTTCGGTGCTATATACGTGTCCCCGTGCCGGTAAACTTTCATGAAGATCTCCTGGATAACAGCTCGGCCCATAACCTGATAAAATTATCAGTACGTTTGTCCGGAGATTGCAGGGCTGCATCTGTTTTTGCCGGATATTTACATCGTCGGCTGAGGCAGGAGAGATACCTGTGCTGGCCACAGCCCGGCAACCCGGGAACGCGGCGGAACCTATCGCCCCCATCCCGCCCGGCCTTCGGCCTCCTCATTCGCACCTTCGGTGCTCAAACTCCTGCTGTTCCAGCAGTCGTTCCCCGCCCCGAGGGGCGGGGGCAGTGAGTGGCGATAGGCGATGGTTCGGAGAACCGGAGCTAGAGCACCGAAGGTGCGAAGCCGATGGGAGGCCGTGTACGTTTCTTCCTCAGGTTCTCCCCGTGCAGTGGACTATGAGGATATCGCCATTGGGGGAACGACGTCCTGAAAGGACAGAGTTCGAGCACCAAAGGTGCAAAGAGGGGCTGACGGGGAGTGCGACGGTTCGTAGAACCGGAGCTCGACCACCGTCAGGTGCGAGGTGCGAACGGAGTGAGCATGAGAAACTCGAAGAGTTTCGAGGGGGGAGCATCCCCCTCCCCTGTCTCCGCCCAGCCCGGTCATCTGTAGCCCGCAGTCCAACAGGGTAAAAACATCGGACCGCCGGGGTCCTCACGTTCATATCACCGCGGCAATCGCAAAGACCGCAAGCGCGGCAAACATGCCAGCCCGCAGGATCGATGTCGCATTGGACTCCCGGACGCAGCCCGGCATCGTGCATGAAAGACCCCGGAAAGCCCCGAAGAGGATGACGAGATCCACGACCCCGATGCCGGCGAGATAAAAGAGGCTCCACCAGTCGCCGAAGGGGAGGAGGCTCACCATCACGGCGCCGCAGGCGCAGGCGAACGCGACGATTCCCGTCCGCCGGACGCCGACGATCATGGGGAGAGTGCGTGCGCCTCCCGCCGCATCCCCGTCGACGTCTTCTGCATCTTTCAAGAGTTCCCTTGCGATGGTCGCCAGGAACGTGATCGCCGCGAGCGAGAGGTTCCGGACGAGCCCCTCGATGCCCGCAAACGCTCCGCCGAAGAGGAAGACGCTCCCCGTCAGGTAGGCGACGGCCGCGTTGCCGAGGACGGGGATGCGCTTCAGCCGGACGGCGTAGGCAATCAGAATGCTTGAGTTTATGACGGTGATCGCAAGGCAGAGCGGCGGCGTCAGGGTAGCAATCGCGATGCCCCCGATAAAGAGCGCCGCTGCATACGCCCTTGCGCCGGCAAGGCTGATCTCGCCTGCCGGTATGGGGCGGTCGGGACGGTTGATCCGGTCGATCTCAACGTCGCAGACGTCGTTGATGACGTTCCCGCCGGCGGTGATGAGCGCGGCGATCGCGGCGAGCATGAGCGACGGCAGCGTGAGCGTCCCGGTGGCGATGAGATAGCCGATGAGCGCGGTAAGGCCGGCAACGACGGCGTTGTGCGGACGGGTAATCCGGATGAATGCGGAGACGCTCATTCTCGAAGAGTTAGGTTCTCGGGGGGAGGATAAATAACCAGAGGATTCGTCCGGAGCAGAATTGAGAGAAACAGCGGGCTTGGGGGGATTTGAACCCCCGGCATTCAGCTTAGGAGGCTGACGCCATGTCCGGGCTAGGCCACAAGCCCATACTTCGGAGTAAAAGTATTGCTCATGAGAAGGTATAAGGGTATCGAGCATCCACCTTTCCGGGAAGCATGGACGTTGTCGAGGTTACCGAAGGGAGAACCAGGTTTTTCGTATCCAGACAGGATCCTCATCTCCAGTTCCCGCCGGGAAGCGGCCAGGTCTTTTATAACACGCGCATGGAGATGAACCGGGATGCCACCGTCCTCCTGCTCGCCGTGCTGAAGCCACAAAGTTACCTCGACGCGATGGGTGCGTCCGGTGCCCGGGGCCTCCGAGTAGCGCACGAGGTCGGGATACCGGTGACGATCAACGACTGGAACGCGAAAGCGGTCGATCTTGCCCGGCAGAACGTGGAGGCGCTGGGTCTCGCCGCCGAGGTGACCCACGGGGATGCGAACGTGCTGATGAGCGGGAGAACGTTCGATGCCGTCGACCTCGATCCATTCGGGACGCCGGCGCCGTTCGTCGACTCCGCGGCACGGTGCGCCGGGAACTACCTCTTTGTCACCGCCACCGACACCGCGCCGCTCTGCGGGGCGCACCTGAAGGCAGGCATGCGCCGTTACTTCTCCCGGCCCCGGAACACCGAGTACCACCCCGAGGTCGGCCTCCGGACGCTCCTCGGGTTCGTGGTGCGCGAGGTGATCAAGTACGACCGCGGGGTGGAACCTGTCTTCTGCTACGCGCACGAGCACTTCCACCGCCTGCACCTCCGGCTCCGCTACGGGGCGGCGGCGGCCGACCGGGCGCTTGCGCGGATCGGTTACGTGATGCAGTGTCCAAACTGCCACTACCGCTCCGAACAAACCGGAATGCTCCCCGAACCGGAAGAGTGCCCGCTCTGCGGCGCGAATCTCGTGCCGGTCGGCCCTCTCTGGACGGGGAGGATCAACGACGACGCGACGCTTGCCGCGATGCAGGAGGCCCTGCCGTCGGTAACGGCCGGAACCGGAGCGCGGATCGGCCGGCTGCTCGCGACCTGCCGGCAGGAGCTCGATACGTCGAGCCACTACGACTACCACGTCATTGCAAAACACCTGCGGGTCTCCCCCGGCAGGATCGAGACGGTCATCGAGCGGCTTGTAGCCCTCGGCTACCGGGCAAGCCGCGCACATTACTCCGGCACCGCCCTCAAGACCGATGCACCGCTCCCGGTTCTCGAAAAAGTGGTCAGCGGCGGGTGACGACGGTGAGGACGTCCCCGTCCGCGAGTTTGTGGGTGAGTCCGACACGCTGCGCGTCGTGTTTGGCCGAGTTGCCCCAGACCTTCGCGTAGCGGAATTTGTCCGCGAAGTCCCGGTGGAGGCGGTTGCAGACGTCTTCGACCGTTGCCGGGCTCCGGATGATCAGCGGTTCGTCCATATCCGCGGGACCGCCGACCGGCTTTAAGTAGACCCGCATGAACTCCAGATTTTCGAAGATGGCGTCTTTTAAGTCTTCGATGCGGTAGCCGCTGTGCGCCGAGACCATGATGGGGGGCTCCCCGAACCGTTCGGTCAGTTCTTCCTCGATACCCGCCCGGGTCTTTTCGTCCACGAGGTCGACCTTGTTGACCGCGATGAAGGCCGGAACGTAGACCCGGTTCCCGATCATCGCGTCGATGAAGTCATCCTGGCTGACTTCGTTCCGTATCAGGACGTCCGCGTTGACGATCTTGTTCTCCGCGAGGATCGAGCGGACCTCCTCGACATCGAGGTCGACGGCGCCGACGGTGTTCAGCCGGATACCGCCGTTCCCGGCTTTCTTGATGGTGATGTCGGGTTTAGGGCGGTTGATCCGGATACCGGCGTCGTGGAGCTCGCGGAGAAGAACGTTTGTGTGCTTCTCGTTGAAGACGTCGACTAAAACCAGGATCAGGTCGGCGCTCCGGACGACGGCGATGACCTCTTTCCCGCGGCCCTTGCCCATGGCGGCGCCGGCGATCAGGCCGGGGATATCCAGGATCTGGATCTTCGCACCCCGGTGCTCCATCGAGCCAGGGATGACGGAGACGGTCGTGAAGGCATAGGCCGCCGTCTCGCTGATATCATTGCCGGTAAGCCTGTTGAGCAGCGTACTCTTTCCGACGGACGGGAAGCCGACCAGGACGACGGTGGCGTCCCCCGACTTCTTCACGGAGTAACCCTCGCCCCCTCCGGCGGAGGCCATCGCCCGGGCTACTGCTTCATCACGGATCTTCGCGAGTTTTGCCTTGAGGCGACCGATGTGTTTGGAGGTCGCCTTGTTGTACGGGGTATTCTTGAGTTCGTCCTCTATTTCCCGTATCTGCTCTTCGACACTGCTCATTGCTGCCGATACACGTATGTTGGGAAGCTACTTATGGGTGTCTGTGATGAAAATCACGAAGCGAAGGGAAAATTCCGGCCCGTATCGGGCTTAGATTGCCCGGCCGCCGGCATGAACGGAGAAGGCGGAGCGCGAGACAGGTTTAAATAGGATAACGGCCAATAATTTAGAGCACGTTGGTGCAATGCGCTGCTATAGTGTAGACCGGCCAATCATGCAGGACTCTCACTCCTGCGACTGGGGTTCGAATCCCCATAGCAGCATACTGTTCTAGGGGCAAACGCCCGCTTTTGCACCGCTACCCGAGATAGAGACGATTCCATGCACCACCCTCCCGACAGCGACCGGCCGACCCAGAAATATCTCGGGAACCGCGGCCTTATCGTCCTGATTGCTCTCCTCTCCGCCTTCGTCCCGCTCTCGACCGACCTCTACCTCCCCGCCCTTCCCGGCATGGGCGAATACTTCGGCGTCTCCGCCGGCCTCACCAACCTGACGCTGATCCTCTTCTTCCTCTTCTTCAGCCTCGGGCTGCTCTTCTGGGGGCCGCTCTCTGATCGGTACGGCCGACGGCCCGTCCTCCTGGTCGGACTTGCCCTCTACATCGCCGCAAGCGCCGGGTGCGTGACATCGTGGGATGTCTGGCATCTCATCGCCTTCCGCATCCTCCAGGCCGTCGGCGGCAGCGCCGCCTCCGCGGTCGCTATGGCGATGGTCAAGGACGTCTACGACGGGAGAACGAGGGAGTCGGTGCTCGCGATAGTCCAGTCCATGGTCGTCATCTCGCCCGCCGCCGCCCCGGTTCTCGGGGCGTTCATGCTCCCCTACACCTCGTGGCGGGGCCTCTTCGCGGCGCTCGCCCTCATCGGCGTCGTCTCGATGGCCGGCGCCCTCCTCCTCCAGGAGACCATCCCCTCGCGGTATAACGGCACTATGGCACAGTCCGTCCGCCGGCTCGGCGTCGTGCTCAAAAACCCCGGCTTCGCCTCGCTCCTCGTCGTATTCTCTCTCGTGAGCACCGCATCGCTCGCGTTCGTCTCCGCATCGTCGTATATCTACCAGGATGGGTTCGGGCTCTCGGAGCAGTGGTACAGTTTCTACTTCGCCCTCAACGCCGTCGGCCTGATAGCGGGCCCGTTCCTCTACCTCTGGCTCTCCCGGCACGCGAGCCGCCGCTCGATCGTCGGAGCCGGGTTTGCCGTCATGGTCGGCAGCGGGGTGCTCGTCTGCCTCTTCGGGAGCATGGGGCCGCTACTTCTCGCCCTTGCCCTCTTCCCGGCCTCGCTGATGGGGAGCTCCGTCCGGCCGGCGGGTGCGTTCCTGATGCTCGACCAGCAGAAGGAGGATACCGGCTCTGCATCCGCCCTGATCAACTGCGCAGGCCTCGTCTTCGGCAGCGGCGGGATGGTTCTCGTCTTCCTTGCCGGGGAGAGCCTCGTTCTCGGCCTCGGGGCGATCAACGTGGCGGTCGGGGCGGTCTGCCTCGCAGGGTGGGCGGCGATCGGGAGACAGGGGCTGGTGAAGTTCTGAAATGATCCTGAAGTACACCCCACCAAAGAAGAAACTCTCGGATATCATCAAAGAATTCGGGCCGAACCCCGCGCTGGCCGCATCGGTCGCGGAAGCCTCGCATGAGATGAGACGATCTTACGAAAGGTCGACTTCGATTCCGACGCTTGACACCCCCCCTGCTCGTCGACCTGATCCGGCACGACCCGGAGGCGATGAGAACGCTCGCGGGCGGCTCTATCCTCACACGATTTTACACCGCCGGCACCAGCAGTCCGGTGTCGCGGAACTTTCACATATCCGGCCTATCGGTTCTGCAAGGCTCCTCGACCCCGTAACCTTCGAGCGAGAGAACCTTTGCAGGGCGAGCGGCTCCGGAGAAGATTGCTAAAAAGGCAATTGACAAAATTAATCCCGCGTGACTCCGATCTTCTGAAAAGGGGTTTTGTCATGGGTCGGGATCTTGATACGCGGTTCTCGCAGTTGCTTGAGGCGATAGCAGAGCATGAAAATACAACCGTTGAGATGCTGGGGAAAACATTCGCATCTAAAGAGATCGAGAATCGAAGAACGTTTTATCCTCAATTGAAGCAGGTTCTCTTGGAACAGGAACTGGATATTGCTGAGTTCAAAAAGATCATAACAAACTGCTGGGCATCCGGAAGCAGATTTGACATCATCCAATTCGGAAGGTTCACCAAAGAAAAGGATGCCAATGTTCTGATTCAAACACTTATCAAGAATTTCCCACAAGACGATGCCGAAGCGGCCGCCCGAATTGATGCGTTTACCACCGAAGCAGTACGCCTTGGATATCAGGACAAAAAAGGTTCACCGAACGGATCTGCAGCAGCAGCATTGTGCAGCGTTCTACTGACTGCTCTCTTCCCAGAAAGGTTCGTTGACTACAGGCAGTCGCGGTGGAGAGATTTTGCACAGAAGGTAGGCTACGACATTTCTTTTCCAGCCACTGGGAGTTATGGTCAGGGCATAGTATGGGCCGGACAATTTGCGGCAGACCTTGCTGAAACCAGAACATTCCGGCGGACATGGAATGTCGAAAACCCCTTATGGGCGGTCGCGGGCATTGCCTGGGTATTGCCCGGATTAAAATTAGGTGAGAGCAATCCTATGCCAGACATAAACGAAGATGACGAAATAACAACCCTGCTGAGGCACAAAAAACAGGTCATCCTGTACGGCCCTCCGGGCACGGGAAAGACATTTCGTGCAAATAACTACATCAAATGTCTCAATACCCATGACTATGAGGTTCATGAGGACTCGCTTCTTGATCAACAGAGCTTCTCTTTGACTATTTATGAGCCAAGAGACGGCCAGATCCCGAACTTGACTCCAGGAACACGTTTCGTGTACGACTGGAAAGGAAGGCGAAACTGGCAGACGTACTTTGATGAACTCCAGGAAGGCGACGTGGCGCTGGCATATAACGCCGTTAAGTTGCGTCGCTTCACGACTGTGGTTAGGTGTACCCGGAAAGAAGCGGATTCCATAGAGTTTGAAGTCATTCAGCAGTTTAACGGCCCGTCCTTTGAGGACATGAAGAATGACTCCGGATTGAAAGAGTCCGATATTGTGCGAACGAAAATGGCATTCGGCCTAAAACGGCTGAGTCAGCTCGAACTGCAACGAATTATCGCTCTTTCGGAAGGCCTGACATACGAATCGCTCGGTATCGAACTGAAGAAAATCAGGGAGACCATTCCAAACAAAGAGTTCGTCACTTTTCACCCTTCCTTCGGCTACGAGGATTTCATCGAAGGTCTTCGTCCGCTCACCACCGACGACGGCACCCTCACCTACCGCGTGGAGGACGGCATCTTCAAGACGCTGTCCCGCCGTGCATTCAACGTTCTCGCGGAAATGGCGGGGATTGAAGGGCGATGGAACGAATCCAGGAGCATCCCGCACCTTGACGATACGGAGAAGAAAGAACTACTGAAAACTGCACCGGAGGTTCCCTTCTACCTCATCATCGACGAGATCAACCGCGGAGACATCTCCAGAATCTTCGGAGAACTGATCACGCTCCTTGAGGCCGACAAACGTTACTGCGGAGAGAATGAGATCACGACAACCCTCCCCTACTCCAAAGAGAAGTTCGCAATCCCGCCGAACCTCTACATCATCGGCACGATGAACACCGCCGACAAATCGATATCGCTCGTCGACGCCGCGCTCCGGCGCAGGTTCGGTTTCATCGAGATGATGCCCAACTACAGTGTTCTCAGAAGCCTCCCAGATGATAAAGACGATGAGATCGGGGAAATCGTCGATACCGCTACGGATGCCCTGGAAGCGATCAACAGGAGAATTGCAGGAAATTATGACCGGGATCACCAGATGGGTCACAGTTACCTGATGAAAGTGAAGAATGCCGGATCGCGCGACGATGCGCTTGAGATGCTACGCTTCGCGTGGTACCACGAGATCGTGCCCCTCCTTCAGGAATACTACTACGACGCGCCCGCCCGATTCAACGAGGTTATCGGGAGCAAATTCATCAAACTCTCCCCGGACGAGTGCAGTTTTGAAATCCGGGAGAGGCTATACGGCGACGAGTTCCTCATGGCAGTCGAAGCGCTTGCGAACGGGAACCGTGAACAGGGACAGGCCGAACCAGATGAGTGAGAATCAATCGACAGCAACCCTCTTTGAGTATCAGAAGTACCCGTACGAATCCTCAAAGACGGATTCGTTCAAAGAGGGAACCCTTCACCTGACAGACAAGACCATCGAGCTGCTGGACTCCCTGAACAGCAAAAGGCCCATCCTTGAGATCGGTAGAAACACGATAAAACCGTTGAATTATGTCGGAGTAGTAAGAGTTAACGGCTTCACCGTTCAGATCCTCCCCAAACTCTTTGCACAGGAGAGTTGCCCGGAGCAGAAGACACTGGCAGCTGCGAATCTCCTCAAGATGCTTTTTCATACGGAAAACGTTCCCATCACCGAAGTGGACCCGGCAGGTCTCGATCTCAGGAAGATGGATCTCTTTGAAGTATTCATTCACCTCTTTGCAAAGAACCTGCTGAATACGATAAAGATCTCACTGAAGAGAGAATATATCACCAACTCGGATGAACTCCGCGTAGTTCGGGGACGGATAGACTTTCAGCACCACATAAACCCCGCTCGGATGCATATCATCCCCTGTCGATACCACGAACTCTCGGTCGACAACCTCCTGAACCGAACCCTCAGGTATACCTGTTACCTGATGTCCAGGACGGTCTCGGACTTTACGACGATTCGGCTGCTCCGTTCGATCGTCAACCTCCTCGATCCAGTAACGCTGACGCCGGTCTCTGTAGCAGAGATCGACCGTATCACATTCTCCCGGCTCAACCGCATCTTCGAACCCTATATCCGGATGTGCAGGATATTCCTCTCGAGATCTTCCCTCACCTTGCAGGCTTCAAAGGTCGAATTTTTCTCCCTGCTGATCCCGATGGAGAGGCTGTTTGAAGAGTTTGTTAGCACAGTCCTTGCAGAAGATCCGACCTACTTCTTCGGGAGGTATGTACCGGTCAGATCGCAGGCAATCGTGGGCAGGCTTGTTAAAGATGCGAACGGGACAGAGTTATTCAACATGAAACCGGATATCGTCATCGGATACCCGCAGATTGAGGCAGTCATCGATACCAAGTATAAGCAGCTGGATTCGGGCGACCGGAAGTTGGGCGTCTCACAGGCGGATCTCTACCAGATGTATGCATATGCAGCGAAGACAAACGCCAGGAGGTGTATGCTCCTTTATCCGGAAGTGCTTTTTGAGCAGAAACAGGACTTCGCCCTCACAGTGCGTTCCGTGGAGGGGACGGACATGGATATTTTGCTCATGATCCGGGCTGTCCGGCTCTCCCACGACCTCAACCACCAGGACGGGTGGGAAGCGTTCCGTAGCGAACTCCGGGAGATTGTCAGACCGCTTATCGCGGAGCGGGAACCCCTGACAACGACAGAGTCCGGCAGGGCTGCCGCAGAAGGATGAATCTCGGGGTGTCCCGGCCCATCCCGGCCACTCACACTCTGCGTTAGGCGTTGCCCGGACAGGTACACCCCGGCCGGAGCCATCGGGGAACCGGAGAGAATCTCCCTTCAATCCGGGCATTCCGGAGCGGAACCGCGCCATCCTGAAGGCAGACAAGAACTCCCATCGGATTTGTCATGTAGAATCATTACAAAACCTATAAAGCAGATATGATCCCACGCTGTAAGGTTCATACCGACCTATCTGGTCAGTTTTCCGGGAGACGGTTCATCTGTCAGGGAACACGAACTACAGGATCATAGTGATGTTCGAGTAGAGATACTCAAAACGTGAGGAGAGAACCATGGCAAAAAGAATGCTGAGCGAGTTCGAATCGTACGATCTCCTGAAACAGTACGGCGTACCGGTACCCGAACATGCGATCGTCAAGACCCCCGCCGAAGCAGGCAAGGCAGCAGAGAAGATCGGTTTTCCGGTCGTCATGAAGATCCACTCGCCCCAGATCGTCCACAAAAGCGATGCCGGCGGTGTTATCGTCAGTATATCCTCCAAGCAGGTTGCGGAAGAGGCATTCAACAAGATCGTCGCAAACGCCAAGGCGTACAATCCCGAAGCAGAGATCAAGGGTGTCATCGTCGAGCAGCAGGCGGCGCCGGGGCTTGAACTGATCATCGGCGGAAAGACCGATCCGGCGTTCGGGAAGGTGCTCACCTTCGGTATGGGAGGCACCCTCGTCGAGTTGATGAAGGACGTTACCCTGCGGATCCTGCCGATCACCGAGGAGACCATTCGGCAGATGGTCAGGGAGATCCACGGCTACCCGATGATCCAGGGCTACCGGGGGTCAAGGCCGAGAGACGAAGAGGCGCTCATCAAGGTCATATGGGCGATCAACTGTTTCTTCGCCGAGAACGTGCACGTCGTGGAGTTCGACATCAACCCGGTCCGGCTGTACGAGTCGGGAGCCTGCATCGTCGACGCCCGTATCTTCGTCGACGATGAGGCGGTCGAGAAGGTGGCGAAAGAGCGGCCCTTCGTGCCGATCGAGTATTACACCCCCCGGTCGATCGCGGTCATCGGGGCCTCGTCCGAACCCAAGAAGATGGGTTACGCCGTGATGCACAACCTCCTCCACTTCCCCGGACAGCTCTACCCGGTGAACAACAAACGCCCGGAGGTTCAGGGACTCAAAGCGTATCCATCCATCCTCGATATCCCGAACCCCGTCGATATGGCGGTCATCACCGTCCCGGCCAAGCACGTCCCGAGCGTCATCGAGGAGTGCGGGCAGAAAGGCGTCTCCATGGTGGTCATCATCACCGCCGGGTTCAAGGAGATGGGCGAGGGAGGAAAAGCACTCGAGGATCGGGTCATGGAGATCGCAAAGCGTTACGGCACGCGGGTCATCGGCCCGAACTGCCTCGGCCTGATCATCCCCCCCAAGGGCATCGACACCACCTACGTCCACGAGTCCCCGAAACCCGGCAACATCGCCTTCATCTCCCAGAGCGGGGCCATCGTCAACACGGTGGTCGATTGGAGCATCAAGCAGGACATCGGGTTCTCCGTCGTCGTCTCGGTGGGCAACCAGGCAGACCTCAACTTCATCGACTACCTCAGGTTCGTGGAGCGTGACCCGAAGACCAAAGGCATCATCCTCTACATCGAGGAGATCCAGGACGGCAAGACCTTCATGAAGGTGGTGAGCGAAGTCTCGAAGACCAAACCCGTCGTGGCGATCAAGTCCGGTTCCTCCGTGAAAGGCCAGGCAGCAGCCTCTTCTCACACGGGTTCGCTCTCGGGGTCGTACGACGTCTACATGGAAGCCTTCCGCGAGTCCGGCGTGATCCCCGTCCACACCCTCTCCGGCACCTTCCAGGTCGCGGAGATGCTGTCGAGCCCGAAGGGCTACCCCCGCGGCAAGCGGGCGGTCGTGATCACGAACGCCGGTGGATTCGCCGTACTCTCCTCCGACTACGCCGAGCGCTACGGCATCGACCTGATCACCCTCCCGCCGAAGGTCTTGAAGGAACTCAACGACTCCCTGCCCGATTTCTGGAACAAGAACAATCCGATCGACCTCCTCGGGGACGCCAACGAGAAGAGGTTCGAGCAGACGTTCAACACGCTTGTCAAGCACCAGGACTGCTGGGACATCGCCTTCGTGGTCGGGTTCCCGAACCTCGTCATCGGCTCAGAGCAGCTCGCAAACCAGATCATCCGGTTCTCCGAGAAGACCGAGAACATGATCGTCGGGACGCTGCTCGGCGGCGAGTCCATGGACCGGGGCCGCAAGGTCCTCAGGGAGAATGGGATCCCGCTCTTCGATGAACTCGACTTCACCTTCCGGGTGATGGGAAGAATCCTCTGGCAGAGATTCCGGTAACACCATCTATTCTTTTTCGTCCGTTCCGGAATACAGGAACGCCCGGTCGATACCGCCGCCCGCCACCCGCTTCCCGTCCCTTCGCCAGACCACCAGAAACGATGAGAGAACGGCAAGCGTGTAGCAGGCCCAGAAGAGCGGGATCGCCATGCCCGAGTCCGGGCCCAGAGAGACCGCCCGCACGATGCCCACGGCCATCGATACCAGGACGGCCGCGATCACGAGGAGAACCGGCCCTATCCTGACACGGGAACGGGAGGCGGGCTCCGGCACCACTTTCGGCGTCACGACGAACGGGAGCTGCTTTCCCGAGACGGCATACCAGATCGCCCGGGCATAGACGAAGGCGAGGGTGTTGAAGATCGCCTGCGAGAACGCGAGGTCGTGAAGGGAGTACTGCCGCTCGCGGATGCTGACGATGACCTGGATCGCGATCACCACGACGAGCACCACGGCAAACGTCGGGGGAACCCAGACGGGGAGGATGGGAATACCGAAGATCAGCGTGGCGACCGGGAGGAGGAAGAGCACCACGTTCACCGCACCAAGCAGGTAGATCGAGACCGTAACGAGGAATTCAACCCAGTGCACCGCGGTCATGCTCCGGGGCTGTGCCACGAGCTGCCGGAGAATCGTCCCGAGAAGCTGGGTGTTCCCGTAGGCCCAGCGGAGCTGTTGCGTGAAGTATGCGGCGAGGTTCGGTGGTGCAACGCCCTCCGCGTACACGGTATCGAGAAAGACTCCCCGGCAGCCCCGGAGGTGGAAGGTAAACGAAGTCGCGATGTCTTCGGCGATGCAGGCCTCGTCCATTCCGCCGACGGCGGCGAGATGGGTCACCCGGAAGACGCAGTTCGAGCCCGTCAGCATGGCGGTATCGTTGACCGAGAGCCCCCTGCAGACGTGCTTGTTGTAGATGTGCTGCTGATAGGAGAACGTGACGCTTATCGGGTCGTGGGGTTCCGTTCGGAAGAACTGCGGGGTCTGGATGAAGGATATAGCCGGGTCGGCCTCGAAGATAGGGATGAGGTCGGCAAGGATCTCCGGCTTCACCCTCTGGTCGGCGTCGATGACCAGGAGGTACGGTGTATCGGCGTCGAGATGCAAGAGGGCGTGATTTATCGCTCCCGCCTTGAACCCGCGCCTGTGCTCGCGGTGGATATATCGGAGACCGTACCGACGGCACATATCCTGTATCGACGCGCGTTTCCGCGCATCTGTGGAGTCGTCGAGGAGGAAGATACGGTAGTCCGGGTAGGCGATCGCCGTGCATGCCCGGACACACGACTCGACCACGTCCGGCTCCTCGTTATAGACCGGGATGAAGACCGCGACGGGAGGGGTCGGTGCACCCGGCTCCCGGAGTGCCGTGGGACGATAGGCATAGATCGACCGGAGGAGGTGATCGGCGTAGCTCACGAACTGGATCACCCCGAATGCCGTGACGGCGACGAGAAAGAGCGAGAGAACCCTCGCAAACAGGCTCCACCCGGCTCCGGTCAGTATGAGGTGCAGGTCACGGAGGAAGACGGCCGCGAGCAGCACCATCAGCGTGGCGGTAAAGAGCGAGATACGTGCTGCCGTCTTCATGAAAGATCCACCGCAATCTGGCTGGTATCGTGCAGAGACGCCCCGGTGTCGTACGGGCACCCGAAGATCGGCAACCTGGAGAACCGGATCCGGCCCGGGTGCAACGGAGAGCGCGAGGCGGTCAGGATACCATCCATCATACCGGAGTAATTAAAGGTTTCGGGCATGGCTGAACGCAGCCGCCGGACACCGGAACGGCCTTCTCCGATCTTCTCTGTTACGGCAGACTGCAGGTATCAACCCTCCCGATGACCGTTGCAGGTATGACGGGGGCGGTACCGGGTTATCGGCCGCACACGGTTTCGGAAGGCGCAGGCGAGCAGCATCTCCGGCAGACAGACAAACACCGACACTATGAAATAGATCCCTCTCCTTCTGACAGATGATTGCTATGGCTGTACAGAAGATGGCAACTGCATCGTTGAAGAAGTACGAGCTGCCGCCGCTGCCGTATGCGCCCGACGCGCTCGAGCCCCACATCTCGAAGGAGCAGCTCTCCCTGCACCACGATAAGCACCACCAGGCATACGTGACCGGAGCGAACGCCGACCTCGAGAAACTGGAGAAGGCGCGGCAGGAAGGCACTGAACTCGATATGAAGGCGCTCTTAAAGGAACTCTCGTTCAACATCGGCGGCCATGTCCTGCATGACCTCTTCTGGCCGACGATGGCCCCGGCCGGTAAGGGCGGCGGCGGAACCCCGGGCGGGGCGCTTGCAGACCGGATTGACCAGGAGTGGGGTTCCTTCGACCGGTTCAAGGCCGAGTTCACGAAGACGGCCGCGAGCGTCGAGGGCTCCGGGTGGGCGGCACTGGCGTACTGCACCATGACGGACCGTCTCATGATCATGCAGATTGAGAAGCACAACAACCATGTCTACCCGACGTTCCGCATCCTGATGGTGCTCGACGTCTGGGAGCACGCCTATTACATCGACCACCGGAACAACCGGGGCGGGTTCATCGACGCGTTCTGGAACGTTGTGAACTGGGACACGGTGAACAAACGGTTCGAGAACCTCTGAACACCACTTTTTTTCGATTCCGTGCGCCGCACCCGAGCGGCGAACCGCATCCGGCTCCAAATAGGATTCAGCAGCCTTCGGCAGCCGTTTATCCCCGAGGCGCCGGAGAGCGCCCATATCAAAACAATTAAGTAGTCATCGCAAGAGGTATCGGCGACGTCATCGGTGGGGGGAAGGAATGAGTCGATACCGCAGGCGATACACTCTTAGGTTAATCCATGCTTGCTCCCCGGGGGGAGAGGCAAACGCCGGTTCATATCTACGTAGAGCAGGGGCGATCCCCGGGACAGGCCATGCCCGGTAAGGCCATCCTCGCACCGGATCAGGAGATGATCCGGTACGCGATTACGGACGGGGCCATACATAGTCTCCTCCACGAAGAAGATCCGCGGCTCCAGAACTTCCGGCTCTGCAACGCATGCGGTTCCTGCACGCCGTACTGTCCGGCACGGATCAACGACTCCGGAGCGAACGGAGACCCGGGCTACCTTGCACGAAGGGTGACCGCGGCCCTCCAGGCAGGCAGAAGCCCCGGGCTCGATCTTGACGACTGCGTCCAGTGCTACTCCTGCGAGACCGTCTGCCCCCGCTCCGTCAGCATCGGCGGGATCATCAACGCCGTCTACGAGACGGAACGCCTGCAGCCGGTCTTTCGAAGGATGCTCCTCGACCGGGGGGGCCTTCCTCCCCGGGCATTTCTTCCGCTCTACACTGAGAGGGGCCACTTCCACAAGTTCATCGCAAAGGCGGTCCGGTACCCGTACCCGGTGGACGGCAGGGCGATCGACGAGGTCCGGCTGCTGCTGCTCCGTCCGGTCGACGCATCGGCCTTCTCGGTGCCCGGACACCGCCCGCCAAGGCGACTGCTCGCCCGGCCTGACCGGGTCTTTCACCTCAACTCCTGCTGTGCCTTCAACTATCCCGGCGCGGACCTCTCGCAGAAGATGATCCTTGCCGCCCTCGGCATCCGCTACGAGACCTCAGCCATGCAGACCTGCTGCGGAGGTGCCCCGCACTACATGGGCGGAGCAGGTTTTGCCGACCGGCTGCTCCTCACCGCAAGGAACCTCAGCGTCATCCGTGACGCGTTCGAACCCGGCGGTGAGATCGCCGTGACCGGGATATGCCCGACCTGCAGCGACTCGTATGCCGCCGCACTCGATATGCTCTCGCGGAGCCCCAACAGGGAGGTGGTGAACGCGGCACTGGCAAGGATAGGCCGAGAGGTGACCGGCCCAGAGGCGTTTGTGGTGGCAAACATCCTCGACCTCTATCCCCTCTACCTCGACGAACTCCGGCGGCTCGTCAAGAGACGGCTCACCGGGCTCGCCGTCGGGGTGCACGTCAGCTGCCACTACCGGAAGATGAACGGCACCCTTGCCGTCCCGCCGGGGCTGCTGGATCTCACGGCGGTGACGGGAGCGAGGATCACGAGAAGCGTGATGGAGCACTACTGCTGCGGCGGGGTCAAGAACCTCTTCGACCGGCACCGGAAAAGCCGCCCCCTGGAACTCTCCCGGCTGAACCGGCTCGTCCGCCAGGACTTCATGAACAACCGCCTGGACGTGATGGTCGTCGACTGTCCGGGGTGCGAGCTGGTCTACGACCACATGGGCGTGCCGGTGCTCCATATCACCGAGCTCCTGGCACTCGCAATGGGCGCCGACCCGAGGGAGACGGTCTGCATCCAGGGCCACCTGACCTCGCTTTCTCCAGCACTCGACCGGATAGGGATACTTTAGAGGAGGATGGATCCTGGTAGAGGATGCGCGATCCCCGTCACGAAGGGCGGCAGGGATCGCGGCACGGAACAACCGGGTGCGGTCTCCGGCATCGCCGCGGCCATGTTTGCGTGGCCGATCGAGACTGCAGACGGTTCGGCACCGGCCGGGCCGCCACCGCAAATCACTTATCACCGGCGATATGATTTTTTATATATTCTTTGCTAGATAAAAACATCAGGGGGGCAAGATACCAGTATGCATAGAGCGGATTCGATATCTACCATATCATATGATGCGTTTCGGATTCTCGACGAGCCCGGCGCAGGTATTCTCGTGCTCGATCGGGAGATGCAGGTCTTCTGGGCAAATGCATTTGCCATAGATCTCCTCTGTGCAAGCGAAGAGGAGATCCTCGGATTCGATGCCCGCCGGATCCTCGACGCACATCTAACGCCACTCCTGCAGGAGAGGGACGCTGCCAGGAGACTCCTCGCCACGATGAACAACGGAACCGAGATGTCCGGTCTCGATCTCTCGGTGCAGGATCCGCAGGGGGAAGAACGGCAGATCGTCTACTCCAGTCGGAAGATCGAGCGGGGAGCGTTCGAGGGGATGTGGGTGCTCTGCATGCGGGAGGTCACCGAGAGGAGACCGGCAAGCGAAGGGCTGCTCTCCACGAACAGACAACTCCAGGTCTTAAACCAGATCATGGGAGTATCCGCGTCGTCCCTCTCGCTCGACGAACTGCTTGAAGCGTCGCTCTCAAAGACCCTCGATCTCCTCGGGTTCGATCTGGGGCTGACGTACCTCCTGAACCCGGAGCGGACAATGGCGCTCACGCGCTACCACCGCGGCGTCCCGGAGAACTACCTCGCCCGGAACAGGACAATAAAAGTGCATCACTGGCCCTGGAACTTTGTCTTCGTTGCCGGACAGTCGCGCTACCTCGAACTTCAGGGCGAGGGGGGCACGATCGAGGACGAGATCCTCGCTTCGCTCGGGGTCTCCACCCTCGCCTGCATCCCGATCCTTGCGGAATCGGTCGTGGTCGGCGCGCTCTTCCTCGGGAGCAGGAAGGTCGAGGGGTTCCTGGACGAGGAGCGCCGCCTCCTCGAGGCGATCGGGCAGGAGATCGGTTCGGGCGTCCTGCGGAGCATGCTCCACAAGCGGCTGGAGGCGGCCCACCGCGAGACGAACCTCTATCTGGACGTCATGACCCACGACATCAAGAACGCTGAGAACGTCGCGAACCTCTACTGCGACCTCCTGCTCGAGATGCTGGAGGGCGACGCCGCCCAGTATGCACGAAGGCTCAAGGGAAGTATCCGCACGAGCAGCGGCATCCTCCAGAACGTCGCGAACATCCGCCGGATACACCAGGAACCGCCCGACCTGAGACCGATCCATCTCGGTCGCGTGATCAGGGCGCAGATCGAGCGCACCCCGGAAGCAGCCATCTCTTTTGACGGCACCACGGCGGAGGTCTGGGCCGACGATCTGCTCCCCGAGGTCTTTACGAATCTCATCGGCAACGCCGTGAAGCACGGCGGGCCGGACGCCAGGATCGCGATTCGCGTGGAGGACTGCCTCGAGGAGGATCACGCGGTGGTGGTAACCGTGGAGGACACCGGTCCCGGCATCCCCGACGAGATGAAGGAGAGGATCTTCGACCGGTTCAGACAGGGCAGGAACCAGGGATGCGGGGAAGGGCTCGGCCTCTACATCGTCGGGATGCTGCTCGAGCGCTACGGCGGCCGGATCTGGGTCGAGGACAGGGTGGAAGGCAGGCCCGACCTCGGAGCGTCGCTTCGGTTCACGCTGCGCGAAGTGGTGCACGACGGGGACGACGGGTATGAGGAGTGAGACCCCTCACGCCGCCGTCGGCGCAGCCTGCCTGATCTGGAGGCCTGCCGAGTACCGGCGCGCCCAGGCATACCCGAGCGCCGCGCCGATCGCGTTCCCTGCGGCAACCCCCCACCAGATGCCGGAGAGGCCGAGACCGAGACCGGCTGCAAATATCCAGGCGAAGAGGATGGATAGAACGACGTTCTGCAGGATCGTGATCGTGAGAGAGCGTGTGCCAAGGCCCGTCCCCTGGAAGAACGACGCCGAGAAGAGACCGAACCCGACCATGGGGTAGACGAGGCTCATCACCCGGAGGTAGGTCGTCAGCTCGGGAGCAATCCCGGCGGCCTCGCCCACCGTGAAGAATGCGGCTATCCCGGGGGCAAAGACGAACGTGGCCGCGGCAAGCCCGATACCGATCCCGAGACCGAGCCGTGCGGCGAACCGGAGTGCGGTCTCCATCCGCGCGTACGCCCGTGCCCCGTAGGTGGCGCCGGTGACCGCGACCACCGCCGACGATATGGCGAGGATCGGCGTCAGACCGATGCTCACGACGCGCCACCCGACCGAGTATACGGCGACGCCGTCGGTGCTCGCTATGAGGACGATGACGCCGTTTAAGATCAGGGCCATCAGGGCGAGTGCCAGTTGCTCGGCTGCGGCGGGGAGACCGACCTGCAGGACGTTCCGTACGACTGCAGTGTCCGGACGGAACTTCCGGAAGCAGAGAGCGATGTAGGTGTCTCTCTTCACGAAGAGCCAGTAGGCCATCGGGACGGCAGCAATAACCTCCGCGAGGATGGTTGCCCAGGCTGCGCCGGCGATCCCCATATCGAGCCCGTAGATCAGGATCGGATCGAGGATGATGTTCGCCACGGCTCCCGCCGCCATGGCGTACATCGTCCGCTTTGCATCTCCTTCGCCGTGCATGAGCGCGTAGGCGACCTCGCCGAAGAGGAGAGCGAACGTCCCCAAAAAGAGGATCCGTGCGTATTCCGTGGCGAGACCGACGGCGTCGCCCGCTCCCATGAGGACGAAGATGTCCTGGGCAAAGAGGAAGAGCGGGATGGTGACGACGACGGCGAGCACGGTCATCAGGAGGATGGTGTGCATCGCAACGCTGCTCGCGCCGGCCCTGTCGCGAGCACCGATCGTGCGTGCGAGCGCCGCTTCTCCGCCGGTGCCAAGGCCGCTGGCTAATCCGATGGTTATGATGAAGAGCGGGAATGAGAACCCGACGGCGGCAAGAGCGTCTGCACCGAGACCCGAGACCCAGAACGCGTCGACGACGTTGTAGAGGGTCATGAGGGTCATCGCGACCATCATCGGCAGTGAGAGCCGGAGGATCGCGGTCTTCGGATCGGCGAGGAGTATCTTTGTTCCTTCTGTTTCTTTCTGGTTACTACTTGAGGGTGTATCGTCTTCTGAGTCGCTTGTCGGCATACATATCGCCTGCTGGCGTGCCCACGCCGCGGGCTTCCGAATCAATCGGGAACCTTTTCGAAGGCGGGTGGAACATCGTGCCTGGATGTGGATTCTGATTGCCGAATGCGCCAGCGAAACGTGACGGAAAAGAGAGCGGCCGATTAATAGCCGCCCCAGTTCTGCGATTTCCTGACGGTATAGGGCAATACAAGACAAATATGGGCGCGGATCAGTTGATATACCTTCGCACCCGGCGGATCGAAGCGGGCTGTCGGACGTCCTGTTTCGGCGGCTGCGACCCCGGTTCGAGGGGTGTCCGGGCAGACGAACGCCGCGGGATCTTCAGGAGAGAAGATCAGCAGGCAGGCAACCCCACGGCCGTCACCCCACGCTTCTTCACGGCACGGTCGTAGATGGGACAGGGGGTGGCGGCTTGAGGAGTTTCGCTGCGGAGGCAACTCCTTTCAGCCCCTCCTTGAGGAAGAGAATCCCGAAGACCGATTCGACCAGCGTCCCCTTGGTGTGGTTGATCTTCCGTGCGCTCCTCGAGGTGTCCGCATCGAAGTGGATCCGGTGCTCATACAGTCTCCAGCGGTCGCAGAGCCGCGCGAGGTTCGAGTTCCGGTCGTATGCCTTCCGGTTCCGGGTCAGGACTCCTGCTTTCGCGACGTCGGGATCCCAGATCGCCGGGAGGAGACCGATCTTTAGAGCGGCGTCACCGATCCACGCGAGCGCCCCCGCCACTTCGTGGAGCCCCGCGAGTTCCCGCAGTTTCGCATCGGTGAGGGTACACCAGTTGTTGCCCCGAGCATGCTCCGCTATCTCGTCGAAGAGGTTACGGGTGCTCGGTCGGAACATGGCGATGACGAACTGCTCGCGATCCCCGAGCGAGTAGCCGATCTCCGCCTCGACCTCCGGCTGTATCGTCCCCGAGATCACGGCTGCCTTCGTAAGAACGGTCTCGATCTCCCGGACCCAGCGCCGGAACTTCACGGCGTCTCCCGTGGAGAGTTCCGGAGCCTCCCGCACCAGGTCGTCCCTGAGCGTTGTGAGACCGCCCTCGATCCCCGGCAGGTTCCATGTAAGCCAGCGGTGCATCCCACTGCCCGTTACCCCCGCGGGGCATGAGCCTTTCGGAGGCCACCGTAGATGATGACGTCTGCGATGCCGCGGCCTCCGAGGAGGCCCATCGTCCGCTCGAGGAGGAAGTCGGAGCCGAGAACCCGGTCGGCCATCCTCTTCGTCCTTGCGGCGGCGAGGAGTTCCCGGCCTATCGCCGAGCGCCACTGGTGCTCGTAGGCCGCGAGGGGCTCGCCGCGGAGCAGGTGGTCTGCCGCCGCAAGCCCGGCAAGCCGCCCGCAGATCATCGCGGGCGCGATCCCTCCGCCGTTGGACGCGACGACGTGGCCCGCGGCGTCGCCGACGGCAAGGACATTTCCGCGGACCGTCTCCCTTATCGGGCCGGAGACGGGGACGAACCCGGCCTGGACGTCGCGTGCGGAGAACCCGTTGCTCGCCAGGAACGCCCTCAGGAGAACCGGAACCGGGATGCCTCTCTTCTGGACGCCGAGCCCGACGTTTGCGCACCCCCGTTTCGGGAAGACCCACGCATACCCTCCCGGGGCGATGTGGTTCCCGAAGAAGAACTTCAGGCGGTCGCCGAACTCCCCGTCGACCCGGCAGGCTATGGCGGGGGCGAGGACAGCGCTCCGCTCCATCCCGGCCGAGCGGCATACGCGGGAGAGCGGGCCGTCCGCGGCGACGACGACCCGGGCCTCGATATCGCCCCGGCTGGTCGTGACCCGGCCGCCTTCCCGGCCGATGAACGCTGTATCCAGCAGGAGCACGGCACCCTCACGAACGGCCGCATCCGCGAGGTGCCGGTCGAACGCGTCCCGGTCAACGGTGTAGCCGGGGAGCTCGAACCCGTACTCCCGGCCGCCGGGGGAGACGGCGACGGCCTCCCGGATCTCCCGCCGGATCAGCCCGGCATCGATGGGGAAGAGCTCGTCGAGCCCGGGGGCGTTCGGGAGCGCACTCGCGAGAACCTCCGGTGACGCGTTGAACTCCCCGCAGCAGACGGGGACGCCGGGCTCCTTGCGCTTATCGATCAGGATGACGTCGAGTCCCGCTTCTGCCGCGTAGCGTGCGGCGGTGCTGCCTGCGGGGCCCGCACCGACGACGATGACGTCGCACCGGTTTTGCATCGGTGCTCTCGTAAGGAAGGATAGGGTATAAAAGAGTGGGAAGTTACTCCGCGCTTCACTTTCGCAGCCGCGCAATCCTCTCCGCCACGCGCCGTCTCGCCTCCTCTGTCTCTGCGACGTCGCGGCGGATCGCAACCTCCAGGATATCGCCCTCCCGGGCGCCGGAGGGGAGGAGGGAACGGGGGAGCGTGAGCCGGACCGATTCATCCGCGCGGATGAGGAGGACGGCGAGGCCCTCCTCGACGCGATCGAGGCTCACCCGGAAGGCCGACTCATCTTCCGCCATCATCACCGCTCCATGGTGCTGACGACGGTGCCGTTCGCGTCGGCAAGCGTGGCGAGGTCGCCGTCGTTGTTCCAGACCGCACTCCCCCGGCCCCAGTAGAGGTCGGTCGCGGTGTCGTTGCCCGCCCCGGAGTGGACGGTGACGTTTGCGCCCGGATCGAGCGCGAAGACCGGGAAGGTGTAGGTGTTGCGCGTCCCTTCGTCGGTGATCGTCCAGCCGGTGAGGTTGACCCCCGTCTCATCCGCGTTCGCGACGGCGATCCACTCCTCCTGGAGGTCGAGACCGGCGATGTAGACGCCGGATACGGGGGCTGGCGTCGTCGTCGCCGTCGGGGTCGCCGTTGCGGCCGCGGTCGTTGCCCCGGCCGTCACGGTGGCGGCAGGTGCCCCGCCGGCGGCAACGGTGAGCGCCGTTCCGTCGGTGGCGACGATGACGGTGCCGTCAAGGTCGGTCCGGTAGATGCGCGAACCGGTCGCCTCGAGGCGTGCGACCGCCTCCTCGTGGGGGTGACCGTAACTGTTCCCCTCGCCGACCTCGATGACGCTGATCGCGGGGCTGACCGCGGAGAGGAACTCCGCCGAGGACGCTTCGCGGCTCGCGTGGTGGCCGACCTTCAGGACGTCGGCGTTAAGGTCGAGGCCGGCCACCGCCATGCTCTCCTCTGCCGGGGTTCCGGCATCGCCCGTGAAGAGGTAGGCGATCTCGCCATACGTCATCTTCAGGACGACGCAGTCCTCATTTATGTCGCCGAGCGGCTGCGGGGTCGGGTTCAGTATCAGGATCTCGAGGTCGGGATCGAGGGCAATCGTCTGCCCGCGCTCCGCCGCGGTGTAGGGTATCCCCTTATCCTCGACCAGGGCGAGCAGGTTCTCGTAGGTCGCGGTCGGGTGCGGCTGCGCAGCGTCGACGAGGCGGCCGACCGGGTAGGCGGAGATGACGTCGGCAAGGCCGCCGATGTGGTCGGAGTGTGCATGGGTTGCCACGACCACGTCGAGTTTCTCGACGTTTCTCTCCTCAAGGTATGCGATGACGCGCTCCCCCATCCCACGTTCGCCAGCATCGATGAGCATGGTCTTGTCGCGGAACTCAATCAGGATCGAATCGCCCTGCCCGACGTCGATGAAGTGGACGACGAGATCGCCGGAGAGATCGGAGCCGATCTCCGGCTGTCCGGAAGGGTTGGAACAGCCTGCGGTGAAAAGGCAGGCGACGGTGCATGCACAGAGTGCTATGCAGATCAGGTATCGTGCAGGTATGGACGACATTGTTCTCTACACAAGTAGAGGATGCCGGGCTATAAGTCTACTGAGGTCGGGCATCGGCACCGTATCCGGCGTTGTGGGCATGCATCCGATCTGTCGGCCGAAGGGAGAGAACGGGGGATCGTGGAAGCGCGCAGGAATAGAAAGGATGATATGCGTCGACCGGCACTCCTTAACTGTAAGAAAATGAACGAACTATCTCCTCTCGAGATCTATAACGAGTTCCACGACGACATTCAGGCGATCTTCCGGTCGAGACTGCTGACGCAGGTGATGATCGCCCTCGGCAGCGGGAGCAAACCGCTCTCGATCCTCCGCGATATCACGGGAAGTTCGTCGCAGGCCCTCATCCCGAAGATCCGGCAGCTCGAAGCCCTGCATTACGTCGAATCGGTGCGGGGCGACTATGCACTCACCGCCATGGGGAGGATTGTCGAACCGAAGATCGAGCGGGTGGTCATGGTGATGGGGATACTCCAGCGTCATCGGGACTTCTGGATCGAACACGACATCGAGGGCATACCACCCGAATTTCTGAGAGAGATACAACACCTGTACAATTCAAAGGTGGTAAAAGACGTTGAAGAGGACATCTTCGTTGTGTATGCAGCCTTTCTGACTATACTCAAGGAAGCGTCATGGATTCATGGCGTATCATCAATTATGAGCCAGGTCCTTGCAAACGCGATTAAAGAGGCAGTTCTGGACGGCAGGACGGTTGAACTCATCGTCTCCCAGAAACTCGCTCAGACATTGACCGCCGAGCCGTATGATGCGGTGCTGGGGTCCCTGAAAGGGCATACCAATTTCAGTATCTATGTCTCCTCCTCGCCGGTCAAATTGGGGATGACAGTGACCGACCGATACCTGTCATTAGGCCTATACGGGCATGATACCGGCACCTACGACGCTGCTACGGATCTCATCAGCACCGACGCTGCAGCGATCTCCTGGGGCGAGAGACTCTTCCAGCACTATAAAGCAGACGCCAAACCACTAAAACTGCCCCGATAACCTCTTTTTCCAGGATCCAATTCCCTGGTGCCCGATACGACAGCAGGCACGTCGGTCCACGGCACCCGGATATACCATCATTCCGAGTTCAGACAATCTTCTATTCATTTTTGTCGAGTGGAACAGAAAGAGGAGCAAATGCATCGCTCCGGTCTGCTCAACCTTTTGCCGAAATGCCGTCTTTAAATACTAGAATGCATCGAAGTGATGAATCTTCGTCGGAGTAATAAATATTCACCGGTTCTCTGAAAACCACTCCATGTTCGGATTTGTAAATAATACCAACCGGATTCAACCAACCCGACAGATCGTCATTCAACTTTTTGTGTACAGTTCCCTGTGCCTCTCGATTACAGGGGCGGCGATGGTGTACATCTCGTGTTTCCTGCAAGGCCTGCCCTTCGACCCGGCTGCCGCGGCAATACTGATGCTTATCGTATTCGCCGTCTACAACCTCAACCGCAAGACCGACGAAGACGAAGATCTCATAAATCACACGGAGCGGTACGCATTCACGAAGAAATACGAATCCATCCTGTTTCGCTCTGCGATCGGCGCCTACATCGTCGCCATCTGCCATTCCGCTCTCCAGGGGGTCGACAGCTTGCTGGTAACAGCTGCTCCCCTGATCGCCGGGATCGTCTACAGTGTACCGCTTTTCCCTGCCTGGTTTGGGTTCCGGCGATTAAAAGAGGTCCCGGTCATGAAGAGTCTTATCGTGGCGTTCTCCTGGACCATTCCCACGGTCCTCCTGCCGGTCTGCCATGCCGGCCTTTCCGCGAACGCCGCCACCGGCATCGTCGGGGTCTTCTTTTTTTCCCAGGTATTCACTAATACGGTTGTCTTCGATCTGCGTGATGTGGAGGGGGACGCCGCATCGGGGGTCAGGACGATCCCGACGGTTCTCGGCATCGGGAAGACGCTTCTTCTCCTCACGGGGATGAACCTGACTGTCGGAGCCGCACTGGTGGTCGCCGGTGGAGCCCTGTCGGGTCTCGGTGTAGCGTTGCTGCTGGCTGCAGGCATGGTCTACGCCCAGGGCTACCTCCTGTGCTTCCGGCGGTTCGGGAAAGAGAAACTCTTCTTCGAACTGTTTACCGATGGAGAGTTCATCCTGCTGGCCGTCATCCTCTACCTGCTCATCATCGCAGTACCCTATCTCCCGACATGAGCAGCCCCGAAGATTCAGTGAAGGGGTGAAGATTCATCGACACAATAAATGTCTGGCTGCCGGAGAGCATCTTAGAGTACGACATGAGATCATCCGGCGACAGCGATCTGCTGAAGAGTAACCCCGATGCTCAATCCCCCGATGCCGAACGAGGGCTGCATACGTTGCACGATCCAGAGACGGGAGGTCTCCAACTGCAGACAGGGGGGAAACCGCAACGGTGGGGATGCACTTCATGCATGTATTACGATCCCGGGTGCGCCTACTGCACCTACATCCAGGCTCCCGTGGACGTACTGTTCGTCTGTCCGCAGGTTCTCGACAGGCGCAAGAGGCCCCCCGGGCCTGCACGGTAAGGCTACGCCGCTCATCCAGCAAGCATCTCCGGAGGCCGTCCCGGCAGAATCCATGCGGCCTTGCACCCTTTTCGCCGCAACACCACAAGGGCGGCATTCACCAGCGTGACGGTGATTGGAAGGAAGAGGGACCGGTGATCCCCAACGCTTTTCTGGTTGCCCGCCATGGCATGTCCTGACCGCCATGCCGGGTGCAGACTACATCTACCCGAACGTCACGGAGGTGAGCCAGCGGGGCGGGCTCCTCGAGCGCTGGCGCCTCGCCGAGCCGCTCGGGTGCGCGTACATCGAGGTCCCCGCCGACTTCATCAAGAACAAGACGGAGGTGGAACGGACGGGGCAGGAGATCGGATCGATGCTTAATCGGTCGTCCGTCGAACTCCTTTACGGGCAGGATACGATCCTCCCCGGCACCCTCAGATACCTCCTGCACACCGAACCGGCCATCCCCAGGAGAGACCGGCACGGCAGGCAGGTGACGGCAAACCTGCGGTGGCGCGATCCCGGCTGGGTCGCCGATTTCGGGGATATGCTCCTTGAGATCGAGGACGTTCTGGGTATCCCTCCGGAGATCATCGAGATCCACCCCGGCGACCGGAGGAACACCCACGCCGATATCGTCACGGGGATGCACACCCTGATCACCGCTCACTGGAACGCTTTCGGGGCGGAGCCAATGGTGCTGCTCGAACACCATACCGACCAGGGCATCTCCACGGGGGGCCAGATGCGGTCGTTCTGGGCGACACTCAAGGAGATCCATCCCGAGATCGCCGGACTGGCCGGGATAGCGCTCGATCCCTGGCACCTCCACGCCGCAACGAGAGAGGAGTTCCCCGTATCACTTGGCGAGGTTCCGCTCGATGCCCTGCAGGCGTTTCATATCCATAGCGACCTTCGCCCTCCGTCGCTGGACGACAGGGTGCCCTGGCCGCAGGTCTTTGCAACGATCGGCAGTCTCTCAAAGACACCCCGCATCAAACCCGTGGTCTACCAGAAGAGCAGGGTTCCCGGAGCGATCGCCTTCTGCGAGGAGATGCTCGCGTCGCGGCGAGCTGCGTACGCAGCGCCGCCTGCGTGACGGTCCGGCCCGGTTCCGATCCTCGCCAACATTCATAACCTCAACATGCCACAGGGTCTCGCATGAGATCGATAGCCGCGCCTGATTTCCCCCCCGAACTCGAGTGGCTCAACATCGACCGCCCCCTCTCCGTCCGCGATCTCTCGGGCAGGGTAGTGCTGCTCTCGTTTGCGACGTTCACCTGTTCGAACTGCATGCGGTTGGCGCCGGATCTCCGGCGGCTCGAGGAGAGGTATCCCGGACTGGTGGTCATCGAGGTTCATTATCCCGGGTTTGAATCCGCCGCGGTCGGCGGAAACTTCCGGGAGGCCGTGCGCCGTGCCGGGCTGGAGCACCCCGTCGCCATCGACCGCGAACGCCGGCTCTGGCAGGCCTTCGGGATCCGGGACTGGCCGACCTTCGTCCTCATCGACCCGGGAGGCAACGTGGTCGGGAAGACCGCCGCCGAAGGGCTCTACGGGAGGATTAACCCGAAGATCGACCGGATGACGGCGGAGTTCGAGGAGCGAGGCCAGCTTGAGCGCGGACGGCTCTCGTCAGGAGCCGTTCTTGAGACGGCACGGGAGACGAGCCTGTATCGTCCCGGCAGGATGGCTGCGGACAGCGTCGGGATGCGCCTCTTCATAAGCGATACCGGCCATCACCGGATCGTCGTCACCGATCGGGATGGAAAGATCCTGGAGACGATCGGCTCCGGGGCTGCCGGGAACACCGACGGAACGTTCGATGAAGCCGCATTTTACCTGCCGGAGGGTCTTACATTCGACGAAGAGGAGGGCATCCTCTACGTTGCGGATACCGGGAACCACACGATCCGCCGGATCTCCTGGACCGAGCGGGAGGTCGTGACGACCGCCGGGACGGGGCTTACCGCCCCGTCGTCTGGAGGGGCGGGCACTGAGACCGCGCTGAATGCGCCGCGGGATCTCGCGCTGCTCGGCGGCTACCTCTACATCGCGATGGCAGGGGCAAACCAGATCTGGCGAATGAGTCTCGCCAGCCATGAGGTGGAGCCGTATGCCGGGTCGGGCCGGGAGGGGCTGGCCGACGGGCCGCTCGAGAAGGCCGTCTTTTCCGGGCCTGCCGGCATCGCCACCGACGGCGAGGCGCTCTACATCGCCGACAGCGGGGCTTCGGCAATCCGCCGTATCAAGCGGGGGATGGTCGAGACCCGTATCGGGCACTCCCCTGACGACTTCGGCGATCTCGACACCATCGCCCGGATGGCACGCATCCACCGGCCGACGGGCATCGCCTACAGGGACGGGTCGCTCTACATCGCCGATACCGGCAACCACAAGATCAAGCAGTTCGACCTGGAGACCGGGTGGGTGCTCACCCGGGCAGGAGACGGCGATCGCGGCTACCGCGACGGGCTCTCGGGGGACGCAAGGTTGAACGAGCCGGGCGGTCTCGTCGATCTCGGGGGACTCTGGTATATCGCCGATACCGGCAACCATATCGTCAGGGTCTACGATCCCGCCCGGCACGTCGTCTCGACCCTGACGCTCTGGAAATAGGCGTTCCAGGAGCAGTACTTTATGTAGGGGCAACGAGAGAGGAGGGGCGGAGCATCCTGTCTCCAGGGGGAACCATGCGACCGAATTACGCACTCTGCATAACCGCTCTGGTGATCGGGGCGGCGGTTCTTATCTGCGGCTGCACGGGCCTACCGGGAGACGGCGACCGGAACCGGACAGACGAGACGCCGGTCGCCGAGAGGCTGACGGCCGATCAGGTGCTGGTTCGGGACGGCAACTACTCTCTGTTCATCCAGGCGCTCGATACTGCCGGACTCAGGGGGACGCTCGCCGGGCCGGGGCCCTATACCATCTTTGCTCCGACGGATGAGGCATTCGGCCGGCTTTCGGAGACCACGATAGAAGAACTCTTCGATGATCCGAAGGGCAACCTCGCGGAGACCCTGCTCTATCACATGGCCCCGGGGAGTCATACGGCAGCCGAGATCGCCGCAAACGAGACAGTTCCAACCGTCCAGGGCAACTCGATCGCCGTCGACGCCGCCGGCGAGAATGTAACGGTGGACGGCGCACGGGTGATCCGGGCGGATATTTTAGCCGCGAACGGCGTCATCCATGCCATCGATGCGGTCATGATCCCCCCGGACGTCATCCTGCAACCGGAGAACGCAACGACGGAGAATACTACAGTATAATTCAGGATTGTATTTGAATCAGAAGAGAGAGTCAGGACTGGAGGGTTTCAAACACACTACATTGCAAAGAGAGCGGACGCTCGGATAACGAGTCGTCAGAAGAACAGTTCTTCAATGGAAGGGAGGTAATAGCAGCGAGTTGCGCTTCCCGAGGGCTCGCGCACCTCAGTACCACACATCACGTGAGAGGGCTTAACTTCTGGGTTCGGAATGGGTCCAGGTGTTTCCCCTCTGCTATGGCCGCTATTACCATAGGTGCGTACTCTAGATTTCGTCTGAGCTCAGCGGAAGACATCGGACGTTAGTATCCGCGGACTGAACACGTCGTTGCCTTCGTGCTTACATCCCGGACCTATCAATCGGGTCTTTTACCCGTGTCCTCAGCGGAGTCTCT
>NZ_BCNY01000009.1 GCF_001602375.1 Methanoculleus horonobensis
AGCACCGGAGAACGACGTTCCACCTGGGAACGGAGTTAGAGCACCGGAGAACGACGTTCCACCTGGGAACGGAGTTAGAGCACCGGAGAACGACGTTCCACCTGGGAACGGAGTTAGAGCACCGGAGAACGACGTTCCACCTGGGAACGGAGTTAGAGCACCGGAG
>NZ_BCNY01000010.1 GCF_001602375.1 Methanoculleus horonobensis
GATTGTATGCGAGCGTGGCCTGGGTGACGGTGCCGAAACGCTCGCGGTACTCCGCGAGAGCGGCGTCCGCGTGCTCCGTGCCCATCTTCTGCACGATGTTGAGCCGGGCGAGCGGCCCGACCCGGTACACGCATGCAGCGATCAAAACCCCCAGGGCGGCCCGCTAAACCCGGCCCTCCCTCGATATCCGGGGGCGCTTTCCAAAAAAATGTTTTTCAGGACCCGAGATACTCGAGCGTCCGCGCGAGCGCGG
>NZ_BCNY01000011.1 GCF_001602375.1 Methanoculleus horonobensis
AGGAACAGAGCTCGAGCACCGCAAGGTGCGAGTGGCGACGTTCCGAAGGAACAGAGCTCGAGCACCGCAAGGTGCGAGTGGCGACGTTCCGAAGGAACAGAGCTCGAGCACCGCAAGGTGCGAGTGGAGACGTTCCGAAGGAACAGAGCTCGAGCACCGCAAGGTGCGAGTGGAGACGTTCCGAAGGAACAGAGCTCGAGCACCGCAAGGTGCGAGTGGAGACGTTCCGAAGGAACAGAGCTCGAGCACCGCAAGGTGCGAGTGGAGACGTTCCGAAGGAACAGAGCTCGAGCACCGCAAGGTGCGAGTGGAGACGTTCCGAAGGAACAGAGCTCGAGCACCGCAAGGTGCGAGTGGAGACGTTCCGAAGGAACAGAGCTCGAGCACCGCAAGGTGCGAGTGGAGACGTTCCGAAGGAACAGAGCTCGAGCACCGCAAGGTGCGAGTGGAGACGTTCCGAAGGAACAGAGCTCGAGCACCGCAAGGTGCGAGTGGCGACGTTCCGAAGGAACGGAGCCGGAACACCTCAGGTGCGAGTGGCGACGGGCGCGAGCACCCCAAATCCGGGTCAGGGCTCCGGGTCTCTGACCGCCTCCACCTCCAGGCGCACCATGGGGACGTGGATCCGGCCGTCGGCCGAGGGGAACCGCTCCACGTATCGGCTCACCACCTCTTCGATGAACGCCGGCCGGAGATCTTCAGGCAGCGGCTTCAGGTAGAGGTGCCAGATGGTCCGAACCCACCCCGCAAGGCCGTCAGGGAGATCGAACGCCATGTCTTTCCCGATCAACTCGGCCCGCAGGGGCGTGAGCCCTGCCGCTTCCAGCAGTTCACGCTCCTCCTCGGGGCCGTAGAAGGCGTAACTCGGGGCCAGGCCGGCGAAGAGTTTCCTCCACGGATCATCTGCGAGCATCTCGTTCGCGATCGCCATGATCGGCGCGGCGTTGCCTCTCCCGCCCATCTGGAGAAGGATCCTTCCCCCCGGCCGGAGAGCGTGAGCGATACCGGAAAAGACCCTGCCGTGGTCGGGAACCCAGTGCAGGGCGGCATTCGAGAAGACGACGTCGAACTCCTCATCGAACGGCAGGTCGAGCATGTCGCCCTCGATGAACCGGAGGTTCGGATACTGCTCTGAGGGGAAGCGTTCCCGGGCGAAGGCGATCATATCGCAGGAGAGATCGAGGCCGAGCGCCGAGCCGGAGGGGAGGCAGGCCGCGATCTCCGCGGTCACCTTCCCCTCGCCGCACCCGAGGTCGAGCACCCGCTCGTCGCCGGCAAGCGCGAGTTTTGCAATCAGTTCATGCGCCCAGGCCTGCTGCGCGGCGGAGTGCTGCCCATAGTCCTTTGGATTCCACGCGTGCGTGATGATACTCCCTCCGTGCGAGTTCCCCGCCGGAACAGCGGCCAGGCTCTCACAGATGAGAGGTATCGCCGCTACAAGGCATCAAGTTACCTGCAACGGGTCGTGACGGCAGGTGCTTGAGACATCCGGATTCTCAGCCGTCAGCGAAGCACCCCGGCCGGAGACTCCGTGCGGGGTTGATCGAAAAAATGGTTGCCGGAGATTCTCCGGATCAATTCTCTCCGCCGAGATTCAGTTTCTTTGTCTTCCAGGCCCCCTGCCTGTAAAAGAACAGATCGCACAGGAACACCACCACGGTGCCGCAGACCACCGCGAACCAGATGGCCTGCAGCGGCATCTGCATCGCCACAAAGACCGCAGCAACTCCCACCTGCACGATCAACTGCCCTGCGATCGCCGCATACATGCCGGGTCTCGTCATCCCCGCACCGTTCATCGCAAACCCCATCGTCATCGCCATAGCGATCACGAAGTAGGACGTCGGGATTATCTGCATGAACAGGACGCCGTCTGCAAGCGACTCGCCCGTCGCGCCGAAGAACGCCAGGAGATGCTTCGCGGAGAGCAGGTAGAAGACGCCCACGATCGCCATGAACGATGCGTTCACGATCATTGCGAGCCGGACCGCTTTCTCCGCTCTCTCCACTTTTCCCGCTCCCAGGTTCTGCCCGACCATCACCGCGACTCCTGTGCAGAGCCCCATCACGAAGACCAGACCCAGCATATCCAGACGCTGGCAGATGCCGTATGCCGCCACCGCCGCCGTGCCGTATAGCGCAACGATCGCTGTCATCCCCAGGAACGCAAAACTCCGGACTCCGCTCTGCACCGCCGAAGGTATCGTGACCTTCACGACGTCCTTGATCAGTTGTGGTTCGAGCGTCCATTTCTCTGGAAACCTGACCGGTCCGTTCTTTCTCGACGGCAGATACATCACCCCGATCAGAAGCAGCACGCCGATCGCGCGCGAGGCAAGGGACGCATACGCAGATCCGGCTATTCCAAACGCCGGGAGTCCGCCAAGACCCATGATCAGCGTCGGGTTCAGAACAATGTTCACGATGTTCACTGCGATCATCACGTACATCGGTGTTCTTGAATCTCCCGTGCTCTGGAACACGGTCGTCAGGATCATCAGCGTGACGAACGCAAACATTCCCATCAGCATCGGGGAGAGGAAGCGTGCTCCCTCCGCTGCAACCCCGGGATCGGCTCCGAGAAGCAGGAGGAGATCCTGTGACCAGAACATACCGATGACCATAAGGATCGCCGAGAAGGCGAGTGCCAGATAAAGCGAATGCGAAAGGATCACCGGGATGCGTTCATACCGCTCTGACCCGTAGGCTCGCGAGACGAATGCAGCCGTTGCCGTTACGGTCCCAAAGATCACTGTTGTAAGCACTATTATGATGGATATGCTCATCGCTCCGCCGGCGATCGAGACGTCGCCAAGTTTGCCGATGAAATACATATCCGCCACCTCCAGAACGCTCGCGAGGAGATTACTGATGATGATCGGAAGAGCCACGACCAAAAGACCTTTTCCGACCGGTCCCTCGGTGAGGAGATTATTGGAGTATTTTATCGTCAAGGTATTACCTATCATATGAGTTGAAGAAGAATAAAGATTGACCAATACATTAAACTATAATTTTCCCCAGAATCTAGAAAAAGGGGCGAATACAGGATTCAATCAGGCCATTAGAAGCACTCGAACGAGGGGTGTTTTTAGCAGAGAATCATCGCCCGGCACTTCGCAAAAAATCCTGCGGAAACTCCGGGGAAGGTCAAACCGCCGAGGAAATGCCGCATAACGGCGAATACCGACCCGGTTTCCACGTTCCGGCCGAAACCGGACTTGGGAGGGCATCAACAGGCTCTATACCTTCGGCAACGGGCCGCCCGGCAGTCCTGCAGGCCATCACGCTCCGCCCCCTCACTCTTGAACCATCCTGGACTTAAAAAGCCGATAACCAGCAAAATTGACCAGGATTCTCGCGCTTCGGCACGTATCGCACACAGGAACACTTCAATACGATTTTATCCTCCTCTGTCGGAAGAAAAAGTAATGAACCAGGTACCAGAGCGCCTCCTGCGCGTTTGCCTGCCCGCGTGCATCCTCGGCGTGGCGATCCTTCTCATCGCCGCTGCAGGCTGCACGAACACCGCCTCGACCGGTGGAAATTCCATCTCCGGGAGTGTGATGGGGGATTACGCGGGAGGAACAATCTACGTCGCGGCGATCGACGCCGCGGCGTATACGGCATCGGATATCAGGGTTATGGAGACCGGGGAGCATCCCGAGCGCTCGCAGTACGTCAGCGGCTTTGCCGCGCTCGATGCGCCGGGCGATTACGTCATCTCCAAACTTCCCCCGGGCAACTACACCGTCTACGCCTGGGCGGATACGGATGATGACAACCGGATCGACCACCTCGATTACCGCGACCCGACCGGGTGGTACTGCACGCCGTCGCACCTTACCCCCGTCGGAGTCGCCGTTACGCCCGGAAGTGCCGCGACCGGCATCGATGTAACCCTCGTCGCCCCGACGCCCTACCCCGACGACGATCGGGAGATCGCCGTCGGCAACGGCGGCGGAAGGCTCACTGTCCAGAAAGGCTGCCACGTCCTCCAGGTATGGGGAACGCCGGAGGAACGGGCGTATGCCTACGGCTACCTCTGCGGCCCGCAGATCCGGGACTGGATCGACTACGTCCTGATCGAGTCGTTCATGCAGTCGCCCGCCGACTACGAGGAACTCTTCGTCCCCTACATCAGGGAACATATGGCACCGGCAAACCCGGGATACATGGCCGAGCTCGACGCCATGCTCGCCGGGATGGCCGCGAGCGGCACTGACCTCTACCTTCCCTCGGTCTCGCGGAACATCACCCGCTACGACCTCCTTGCCGAGAACACCTACGACTTCATGCTCTACTACAAACTCTACGGCCTTTACATGGGAGACCTCGGCATCAACCGCACCGTGACCGGTGACGCCGGCGTCTCGCCGCATCTCTGCACGAGCGCGATCGCCTGGGGCAACCTGACGGAGAACGACGAGCTTGCCGGCGGGTTGATCCACGGCAAGAACATGGACGGTGAGAACGACCTGCGGAAGGTCACGGTGAACAGCCTGCTCGTCATCGCGACCGACCCGGGTCCGGGCGCGAAACGCACGGTCGGGATAGACTGGCCCGGGTTCATCGGGACGTTCAACGGCATGAACGAGGACGGCCTGGTGCTCGTGCCCCACTCGTCGCCGTCGATCCCGGACTGGAACGCGACCGATCTCATGCCCACCACCTTCCTCTACAGGAATACGCTCCAGAGCGAGAACGACGTTGCCGGGGCATGGGCCTACTGGGAGAAGGCCAACGGAACCAGGACCGGCGGGAACAACGCAGGGGTCTCGGCTCCCTACGGGAACGGGACGGGAAGCGTCCCGGCGGCCTTCGAGACGGACTCCTACGGCGGCGCGGTGCGAGGACCGGGCGTCGTCGAACCGGGCGACTGCCTGCTTATCGCGAACAACTACTACCTCTACCGGGGCGCCTATCCCTCCGCCGTCGAGCGGGTGGACGGCTATCACGCCGAAGTCAGGCCCGAGGACTACCGCTACCAGAACATGCTCGCCCTCCTCGACAGTTACCAAAAGAGAACCATCGGCACGCCGGAGATGATCGCGCTCATGCAGTCGGCGTCCGTCTCGGAGGAGTACCGGGGCACCACCGAGTACACCTTCATCGCGTACCCGGACGCGGGTGCGTTCGCCGTTGCAAAAGAGGACCTCGCGAAGGGGATTTTAGATGCACCGTTCGCGGAGTTCGCGCACTTCACCTTCGACGAGGTGTTCGAGAGGCCCTCGACGGTGTGACCGGAAGGACTCGCCACTCTTTTTTCCATCAAAACACGCAAGAAAACCGCAGATGCTGTTTTGCGGATTATTTTCCGGCCGAAAATCCAGACAACAGGCGACGCCGTGCGAGACTCGAACCTGCTACCCGGAACATCACGCCCCCATCCGGCAGAGGTCCCGTATCGCCCGGAGGACGTAGAGCCGCTCCCCCTCGAGCGGTTCCTCGTCGACGACGAACGAGACGAACCCCTGGCGGGCGAAGAGTTCCCGGACTTCACCCGGCCCGGTCAGCGACGAGACCAGGAGCAGGATGCGCCCATAGAGCGAAAGCACCCGCCCGGCCTCCGCAACGAACCGCTCGATCGTCGCCCGCCCCGTCGGCCCACCGTCGAGAGCATACTCCAGCCAGTCGCCGATACGCTCATCGGGAGCCGTCGGGAGGTAAGGCGGGTTGAAGAGGATGAGATCGAAGGGGCCGGAGAGCCCCGCGACAAGGTCGGTTCTGACCGTCGCCACCCCACGGGCGCGGGCGCACGCCACCGCGTGGGGGTTGATATCGGTCGCGGCCACGCTCGCCGCCCGGCCGAGAAGCCCGGCAGCAACGTAGCCGCTCCCGGTCCCGACCTCGAGCACCCGATCAGTCGCCCGGACCTCCCGCTCTGCCGCCCGGAGGAGGAGAAACGAGTCTTCGGCGGGAGGATAAACCTGATCGGGGAGCATCCCTAACCCCCGCTCATCTTGTTCGCGATCAGGGCGAACTCCTCGAGCGTCAGGTCTTCGGGGCGGCGCTGCAGGAGGTCATCGGGAAGACTCGCAATCGTCCGCCCGATCGCCTCCGGCGAAAACGCATCCTTCCCGCTCCGGAGACCCTTCCGGACGGTCTTACGCCGGTGGGAGAAGAGCACCCGGACGATGTCCGCGTAGACCTGCCTGTCCGCGATCGGGTGCGGCGGCTCGTGCGGCGTGATTCTGACCACCCAGGAACGAACCGCGGGCCTCGGGCGGAACGAACCTGGCCCGAGGTCGAGGAGCGGTTTTACCGAGGCGTAGGTCTGCACCATCACCGAGAGACGGCCCACATTCGGCGTCCCCGGCGGCGCGACCATCCGCTGGGCGAACTCCTTCTGATACATCAGGACAGCGACCTCAAAGCCGATCTCAAGCAGCCGGAACGTGATCTTCGAAGAAACGGAGTAGGGGAGGTTTGCGACGACGATATCGAACGGCGGGATATCCACCTTCTTCGCGTCGCCCAGGATGATCTCGAGACGCCCCTCCTCGATCTCGCCGGCGAACGTGATCTCGAGCTCCTCCACGAGAGCCGGATCGATCTCTACGGCGATGACGGTTGCGCCCCGGTCGAGGAGAGCGCGAGTGAGGATCCCTTCACCGGGCCCGATCTCAAGCACCCTCCTCCCGGAGACGTCGACAAAACCGGCAATCTTCTCGACGGCCCTTTTGTCGACGAGAAAATGCTGGTCTCTCGGAGCGCTCATCTCGAGGTAAAGACGTGGTATTTCTCGTCCGGATCCTCGATCTCGCGCAGGATCCTGCTGACGATCATCCTGTCCGGATGCGGGAGCGACTTGATCCGCCCGGAGATCTCGGCGAAACTCTCGAACGGCTTCTTTCCGCGCTGTTCGAGGATCTCCCACATCAACTTCTTCCCGATACCGGGGAGCAGGTGCAGCATGTGGAACTTCGGCGTGATAGGCACGGACTTGTTGAAGAAGTCGACGAACCGCGATTCGTTCTCGCGGACGATCTGCTCGACCACGAACGGTAACTCGAGTTTCGCCGTCGCCGTCAGGTCGTCGAAGCTGATCCGCCGCTTGACGCGCTCGATCTTCTCCCGTTCCGCATCGCCGATATAGACGCGATCGTAGAGCTGGATATCCGCACCCTGCTTCGGGATGAGTTCGAGCAGTTTGAATTGATCCACGCCGACCGCCTGAACAACCGGCTCGCGCTTGTAGACCGGGCGCTGCTCGCTCACGTACCCCATGGGGAGGACATCGATAACTACCGCGTTCTCCTCTTTCCTTTCGGTCTTCATCGGCACCACCCCTTCAATCAGAAGTGGGTCATTACCAGGTCGAGGATCTCGTCCAGCTCTTCCGTTGTAAGGTTGAACCGTTCTTTGGCGTAGATTGCCCGCAGTTCGTCACGGGTTCGCGGCATCAGGTTCGCGATGCGGTAGGCGATATCCTCCTTCATCTTCTCGAGTTTCACGAGCTCCTCGACAAGGGCGTGAGCCTTCTCGGAAGATGTTTTTGAAAGCTGGTTGGCATGCTCGATGCTCTTACGAAGTTCGTAGGACATCTCCTCTCCGGACTCGAGCCGGACTGCCTCCACCGTAAGAAGAGTGTCCCGCAACTCGGGAAGCAGCATCCGCTCTTCGCTTACAATTCGTTTTACCTTCATGCCAACCACTACTGTTGAGGATTATACTTTCTGCGCTTTTAGATGTTGCGGTCTCGCAATCACCTGTTTTACCGAATCTCCATCCCTGACTTCGAGCACCCATGCGCGTCCGCGCTGTCCGATGACCGTTCCGGTCTTCCCGTGGAATCTCCGGTGGGGCATGCCCTTCTGGACACTCGGCTCGACCACGACGTGCACTCTCTGCCCGATCTCGAAGTTCTGGATCACCGAGGTGACCGGCGGAATACCGCGCTTTCTGAGGTCCTTCTTGAACTTATACCGCGTCTTCTTGCGTGGTCCATTGTGATGTGCCATGATTACTCACCATACTCGTTTGCTGTTTTGACCAGCACCACATCGAGGCTGACAACACTTGCGGTGCGCCCCAGGATCTGGGCAAGGCCGGGCTGGGTTCTGCCGCTGTCACCCGATATCAGTTCTTTGATGTAGAGGCCCGCTTCGCCGACGACTTCAACCCAGTATCTGCCGTCGACGCTACCCGTACATTCGATATCGAGGACACGCCGTTCCCGAACTTTATCTGCCCGTCGGTGTGACACCCGTAAAGGGGTGCGCTGTCGTATCGTTACACCTTTTAACTGATCGAGGGCCGCTCTGAACTCATCTGGGGTTACAGAACCGTCGATCTCGACCAGGATCCTGTATTTTTTATGCGCTTTGTCGGATTTAAGGCTTTGCACCTTCTTCCGGTCCGCCCATCCGTCAAGGTGAACCGCCACCCGGCCTTCGGCCGTACGGTTGATCTCCACTTCAAGTGCCGCAAGATCCACCGAACGCTTCCGCGGCGCCTCAATCTCCATCACGAAGGGGCGGCCCGACCCGAGCATCCGGGCGTCGATATCCTCTCTTCCGGCACCGTGCAGGACGGCGTTCTCGCCGTCGAATGCCTCAATCGCCGGCCGGCCGATCAGTTCCTCGACGGAGTCGGCATACTGCTTGCCGGTGAAGTTGCACTTCTCGCACCCCGCACCCCGGCACGCACGGCAGTCCCAGTGGGTCTGGGGGATCCCGCGCTCGTACTTCAGGTAGCGGCCGACGAAGAAGACGGGGTTCACCTGCACCTCGACAGTGCCGTCCGCAAGGTCGAGGAGCGCGACGATGTCGGGCTTCTTCAAGTCGGCCGTCTTTCCCGAGAGAGCCGAGACGGCTTTCCCGACCTCCCGGTTCATCTCGGCCTTCAGCGGTTCGGGGTCGCGGAGCGAGAGATCGCTCCAGACCATCTCCTCGCTCTCCGCGACGAGCGGCGGCACCTTCGTCCCGATAAGGAAGGTCTCGAACTCGATGCCGTCCACTGCCTCGACGACTCTCTTTGCCCAGTCTTCGGCGCGGGAGAGCTCGCCGGCGCATATCCAGCAAGAATCCGGGTCCGGTTCGCGGTGCGGCTCGTTCGCCGCAAGCTCGTGGGTGACTCTGAGAGCCCTGCCCCGCTCCTCGTTCGTAAGTCCGAACGACCGCTTGCCGAAGAAACGCCCGAGGCAGTGGTTGCAGGTATCGCCGTATCCAAGAATTGCTTCTACCTCTTGTATGATATCCATCAGGATTCCCTCCGGTCCATCTCGTTTAAGAGGACGGTGATCGTGTGATCGGCGTGCAGCGACCGCGGGCCGACCGAGTAGCGGGGGTAGCCCGCGATCGAAGCCTCCTCCTCCCCGGTGAAGTTGTGGTGATCCGAGAGGAGATAGTTCTCCGGGAGGTCCGGAACCTCCCTGACGTCCTCGCCCGCCTCGTCGAGCACCGCGAACGGGATCTCGGCAAGCAGCCGGGAGAGCCCGCCGCGGCGGACGTAGACGCCCGGAGTCGACTCCCGGAACTCGTCTCCGCAGGGGATCGAGAGCGCCTTCTTGATCAGGGCGGCGCTGCTCCGCTCGTCGGGCGAGAGGTGCCGGACTTCGTTCCCCCGGAAGAGGACGGTCTTCTCGGGGCCGGGCTCCCCGCAGAGAACGAGGTAGCACTCGACGTCGCGGCGCAGATCGTGAGAAAGGAAGAACGCGGAGTTGACGGAGCGGCAGAGGACGTCCATCCTCCCGCCGCTCCCGGGGAGATCGTTGAGGCTGAAGGTGCCGCTCGTCACGGCAAGGTGCCCCACGACGGCAAACCGCTTCATCTACTGGGTCCGCCGAACTTCTTCATCATGCGCTGCATGTTGAACTTGCCGCCGCCCATGCCCCGCATGCCCTTTAAGGCACGCTGCATGATCTTGTAGTACTTGATGAGGTCGCGGACGTCGTCGGGCGTCACGCCGGCGCCCCGGGCGATGCGCTGGATCCGGGAACTCCCGATCATCGACGGGTCGTCGAGTTCCGGGGGCGTCATCGAGTCCATGATCACCTTGTAGCGCTGCATCTTCGTGCTGGTGATGTCGTAGGCGTCGTCCGGGATCTGCATGCCGCCGAGGGGGAGCATGCTCATGATCTGCCGTAACGGCCCCATCTTGTTCAGGGCCTCGAGCTGCTTGTACATGTCCCGGAGCGTGAACTTGCCCTTGAGCATCGCGTTGACGTCGAGATCCTCGCCCGAGACGGCTTCCTCCGCCCGCTCGACGAGCGCTTTCAAGTCGCCCATCCCGAGCAGCCGGGAGATGAACCCGTCCGGGTCGAACCGCTCGAGGTCGTCGATCGTCTCGCCGCTCCCGATGAAGACGATGCCGCTCTGCGTCTCGGCAACCGCCGAGAGCGCACCGCCGCCTTTCGCCGTGCCGTCCATCTTCGTGACGAGGACGCCGTCGATCCCGATCGCCTCGTGGAACCGGCGGGCCTGCTCGCTCGCCTGCTGGCCGAGCGCCGCATCGATCACGAGCCACCGGTGCTCGGCGTGTGAGATCTCGTTGATGTTGACGATCTCCTCGATCAGGTTCTCCTCAAGGGCGTGCCGCCCCTGGGTATCGATGATGATGACCTCGTAGAGCTTGCGGTACTTCGGGAGGCCTTCGCGGACGATCTTGAGTGCATCGGCCTCCTTCGGGTCCCCGAAGCACGGGACGCTGATCCGGTCGCAGAGCGTCTTCAACTGCTCGTAGGCACCCGGCCGGAATGTGTCGGCGCAGATCACCCCGACCCGCAGCCCTTTGCGCTGGAAGTAGCGGGCGAGTTTCGCCGTCGTCGTGGTCTTCCCGCTCCCCTGCAGTCCCGCCATCAGGATCGTCTGGGGCTCGAGCGCCACCTCGCCGGGCGATCCCATCATCCGGACGAGTTCCTGATAGACGATCCGCAGAACGTGCTCGCGGACGCCCATCCCCTTCGGGGGTTCCTCCTCGAGGGCGCGCTGCTTGATCGCCTGGGAGAGGTGCATCACGAGTTTGACGTTGACGTCGGCGGAGAGGAGCGCCCGCTGCAGGTCGCGCACCAGTTCGTCGACCGCCGCCCGGTCGATCACCGTCTTGCCGGCGAGTTTCTTGACGGCGTCCTTTAAGGACGTGCCGAGGTTATCGAGCATCAGGATTCATCTCCCAGAAGTTCGCTCACCACCGCCCCGGGTTCGAACGCCATGATGTCGTCGTAGCCCTGGCCGGTGCCGAGGAAGAGGATCGGTTTTCCCACGGTGTGGGCGACCGATATGGCCGCGCCCCCCTTCGGGTCCATGTCCGCCTTCGTCAGGACGACCGCGTCGGTGCCGACGGCCTTGTTGAACTCGTCGGCACGGATGACCGCATCGTTCCCCGCAACCGCCTCGTCGACGTAGACGACGAGATCGGGCTTCATGACCCGCCGGATCTTCTCGAGCTGGTTCATGAGGTTCGCCCGGTTGTGGAACCGGCCGGCCGTATCGGCGAGGACGACGTCGATATCGTGCGCTTTTGCGTACTGGACGGCGTCGAAGAGAACCGCGGAGGGGTCGGCGCCCGCCTGGTGCTGGATCGTCTTGATCCCGAGGCGGTCGGCGTGGGTCCGTATCTGCTCGATCGCACCCGCACGGAAGGTGTCCCCTGCACCGATCACGACCGTAAAGCCGTTCTTCTGCAGGTACTGCCCGACCTTCGCGACGGTCGTCGTCTTGCCGGTCCCGTTCACGCCGGTGAAGAGGATCTTCACCGGGCGCTCGTGCTCACGGATGTAGCGCGAGAGGTCGAGCCCCTCCCCGAGCACCCCGCAGAGCGCGGAGCGCAGGGTCGATACGACCAGGTCGTCGACCGAGGCGCCGATCTTACGGTGCCTGCCCACGAGGTCGCGGCGCATCCGGGCGATGATCTCGTCCGTGACCGGGAGCGCGACATCGTTTTCGAGAAGCACCATCTCGAGTTCCAGGAGTGACTCCTCGAGGTCTTTCTCCTGGAGGAGAACTTCCCTGTCCCGGACAAGAACCTTCACCTTCTCAAAAAACGTAGGCTTCTCCCGGGCCTCCTGCACCGCCTCCTCCGCGATGGAAGGTTCGGGCTGTACGGCGGGGACGGGTTCTTGAGTCCCCGCTCCCTCCGGGAGTTCTGCAACCTGCGGCTCCGGTTCGGCCGCGGCAGCCTCCTCGATATTCGAGGCGAATTTTGTCCTGATATTCTGAAGTTTTTTCTTTAAGGAATCAAACATTATGAACTTCCGCCCTGGCCTGCCTGAGCCTGCCGGGCCCCCCGATACGCCGCCTCGAGGCGCCGGGAGATCTCCGTTGCCTGGCCCTGAAGTTGTTCGACCGAACCCGCGACCTTCTTCGCGAGCGCCTCAAGTTCGGTTATCCGATCCTCCAGATACTCCACCGCATCCGCGGTGGCCCTCTCGACGGAGACGTCCGCCCCGATGTTCACGAGAACGTTGCCGGCATCGAGCACCTTCACCCGGAGGTAGGCACCTCCACCGATGGGGAGCAGGACGGCACCGTCCGCGTTCTCCTGGATGGCGCGAAGAGTCTCGATGGCGGCGGTGCCCTCAAGGCGCTGCTGCTCGATCATCGAGAGTTGCTGCGTCATGAGTTCGATCTGCTGCCCGTACTCGTTCAAGTACATCTGGAGGGTCTGTATCTCGCGAGGATCTGCCTGATTCACGTTATTCACCAGCTACTACGTTAACCGATTCGATAGAGATATAACTTCTCTTCAGGCGGTGTTTGCTCCCGATATCGGCAAGAACCCTTTCTTTTGCCTGGTTCTCGTTCGGGGCGCCGACGACCTTGCGGTACGGTTTCCACTCGTTGTTGATCTTGCACGCGCCTACAACTTCAAACATCTGGTTCTCCATGCTTGTATCACTCCAAAAACCCAAAGACTTCTTCTATTCGTCCCAGCTCAAACCCGGTCGTGACGGATCCTGCGACGTATCCCCTGCTGTTTGCAAGGAGCCCGGTACCCACGAGACCGCTGCCCATGTTGACCGACCCAAGCCCAATCGGAAGATCGACCACCCGCTCGAGGTTCGCGATCTCCGTATCGTTGGCTCTTGGGTGGACAAGGATACCCTTGTTCGTCGCGAACCCGGCCATGCCGACGGTCTTGATACCGCCGAGCGATAACCGGACCACCGGCACCCCGAGGAACGACCCGATCTCTTCGGCAACATCGAACGGCATCTCGGGGTGGACGGCGGCAACGTAATCGTTTGCGAGAATAACGTTGCCGGCCGCGTTCATGGCCCCCTCGAGCAGGAATATATCCCGGTACTCGCTCAGGACCGCCAGTTCCTCGTCGGTGGCAAGGCCGCTGACGACCAGGCCCTGGCTGTTTCCGGAGACAAGCGAACCGATGATGCTGCTACCCTGGATGAAGGTGCTCACGATCTCGAGATCGAGTTCCCGTACGAGGGTCTCGGTGAACTCCGCAGGCGCCCCGGGGTATACGATCGCTATATCCTCAAACACCCGGGCATAAACGCCGATGTTCGGATCGCCGGCGAGATCGATCGTCCCCGTCATTTCACTCCTCGGCGAGTTCGGCCTGAACCTGCCCGTCCTCGAACTTCATCGCGCGAACGCGAATCTTGCGGGGCGGTTTGGAACTGCCGTTCTCCCAGACCTTCTCGTTGATGCTCTTATCGAGTTTGATGTCCTCGCTCTTCATGTGCCGCACAAGAAATGCCCTGATGTCCTTGATTGCGGTGTTGCCCCGCTTCCACCGGGGTGAACGCTTCACCTCGCGGAGGGGTATGATATAGATATGCTCCTTCAATGCTTCTGCCATAGCCTTACACCTTCAGGGAACTCCGTCTCCAGTTGCGGCGCCTCGGATGCGACGCAACCGCACGGTTGGTCTTGATCATCACCCATGCAGGCACGCGGCGGTTCTGCTCGCATGCCTTTGCCAGCCGGATCTTCCGGCCCTTCATTAATTTACTCATGATTGTTCACTCTCGTAATATTCAGGTCTCTCTCCTCGCGACCACCAGCGACTGCAGGTGGCTGGAGGGGAAGAGCGACGCCGGGTCGATGCCGCGGGCGCAAAGGGCGCTCCTTATCTCTCCTTCGTAGTCGCCGTTCCCGATGCTGCCGGTCTCCCCGTACCGCACCACGAGCAATCGCTTACAGAGCCGCTCCACCTCGGTTTTCCCGTAGCCGAGGAGCGGCCGGACGTAGGAGCAGCCGGTGGTCATCTCCAGGTGCTGGACCTCGGGGCGTTCGAGCCGGGGGACCCGGTCCTCACGGCGGGTGCCGTCGCCGACCACCGCATACTCGGCCGCGAGGGTCTCGACAGCCGTCCGGTGAACCATATCGATCGCGTCGTTCGGGTATCCGCACGAGAGAAGCAGGTCGACGGCTTCAGAGAGCAGGTCTCTTCCAAGCACTCTCTTACGGAAGGGGAGGCCCAGGGCGGCCGCTGCGGCCTGCACCCCGGGAACCTCGCGGTCGGGATCGAATACACAGGTATTCAGTTCCACGCCGTAATCGCGCGCGAGCATTATCGCCGCGAGCGCGCTGTCTTTTCCACCCGAGAAGAGCACACCTGCTTCCATTATTTCCGCGTAATCCTGAAATCTCTCTTCGTCGGCGTCAGCTGGCCAAGCAGGGCTTTCAGCTGCTCGTCGGTGATCCGCTGACGGACCCTGCCGCTCTGGGCCAGCATTACCAGCTGCTGCTCGACCGCTTTCGCAAACTCCGGTCGGGTCAACTTGATGGTGTTGAGTCTCTCCCTCGCTTCAGGTTCGAGGATCTCCATGAGCGCGGCACGGACCTGTGCATCGATCTGCTGCTGGCGTGCGGCCTCTTCCTCCATACCCTGCTGATCCATCGCCTGCCGCTGCATCTGTTCCATTCTGCGGCGGCGCAGTTCGGCGAGTTCGTCGTCTACCATCAGTCATACCTCCTGTCGATCAGTACTTCGCAAGACCCGGGGCGGTTGCGGCGGCCTCGGATTTCAGGCCGTTCGCAACGTTGTCGAGGAAGGACCTGCCCGCCGGGGTCACCGTGCGCCCCCCACTACCGTGGGCGACGTATCCGGCCGCTTCGAGCTGCTGGAAGATCTTCCGAACGATCGACCCGCTCCCCCGCTTGAACCGGTTCGGAGCCGAGCCGCGGTTCAGTGCTCCACCGTAAGCGGAGCGCATCCTCTGGATGCCAACAGGGCCGTCGGTGTAGATTCGACGGAAGACCGCCGCCGCACGCACGTACCACCAGTCGTCATTCTCGGGGGGCATCTCTTTGTGTACCCCCGTCTTTGCAAAAGCTGCCCAGTCTGGGGGCTGAATCTGCGAATTTTTCTTGAATTCTTCTGCCACCTGCCGGATGAGCATATCGGCAGGGATGTCATATACAGTCGTCATAGATGAACCTCACTCTCGCTAACAGTCTTTACATATTCGTCCAGTGATGTTTTATATATTTCGAGGATTGTGCCCGGGCGATCGGTTTCGCCGCTCCGTAAGGACGAGCGTCCGCCCCCGGACTTCGGCCAGGACCGCGCCGGCCGATGCTGCTATCTCCTCGGGATTGACCTCGGTGTTTCTGAGCCACCTCACTTTGACGACCTTCCGGTCCTTGAGCTGCCGCCGGATCTCGTCGATCATGACGTTCGTAATGCCGCGCTTCCCGATCCAGATGGTGGGTTTGATATCCTGGAATGATTCTCTACTCATTGTCGAGGCCTCCCGACCGGGAACCGCGACCGGTGCCCGCAGGCAAGACAGGTGACGACCACGCGCCCCCGGTGAACCCGGACCCGGGCGTTCGAACCCGGGACAAGGTAGGTGTAGCACCGGCGGCAGAAACGACGTTTCAGCGGCCGCTCTATCCGAACCCGATGACGCATGCCGATTCTGCGGGCCAGTTCCACGCACCGGTTGCTCCAGCCGGGGTTTTCGGGGTAGAACTCCGCGGCACGCGCAAAGAGAATAGCGATCCTCTCGCGGGCGAGTCTCCGGGAGCCTGATTTTCGTGTTTTGTCTGCCATGGTGCGATCCGTCTCAGTGGTGGGTCATGAGGTTGGAGGCGGGAGAATATATAAGAGGTTGATTGCCGCGGTCAGCGAACCCGCACGCGCCGACCGTCGACCTCCAGGCGATCCTCGCAGAAGAGTTTCACCGCGAGCGGGAGGGCTTTGTGCTCTTCTGCGAGGATCCGGTCGGCAAGTATCGTCTCGTCGTCGTCCGGGAGAACCGGCACGCATCGCTGAACGATGATGGAACCGGTATCCATCCCTTCGTCGACCAGGTGGACGGTGCAGCCCGCGACCTTCACCCCGTACTCGATCGCCTGCCGCTGTGCGTGCAGCCCGGAGAACGCCGGGAGCAGGGCGGGATGGATGTTCATCATCCGGCCCGAGAACTCGCGGACGATCCCGGCCCCGAGGATCCGCATGTAGCCGGCGAGGACGAAGAGGTCGGCCCGGCAGCCCCGCATCGCGGATAAAAGCGCTTCCTCGTAGGCTGCTTTCGTCGGAAAACGCGCGTAGTCGACGACCGTCACCGGGATGCCGGCGCTCTTTGCCCGCTCTATCGCGTACGCTTTCGGGTTGTCGGTGACGAGCCCGACGCAGATCCCGGGGATATCCCCGGCAGCGACGGCGTCGATCACCGCCTGAAAGTTCGATCCTCGCCCCGAGGCGAGGAACGCAAGCCGTTTCTTATCAACAGGCAACTCTCTACGCATACGTATCATTCTCCGAATTCCTTAGCGGGCCTCGTCCGGCCCGTTCTGAGAGGCGATGATCAGTTTCACCTTGACGATCCGCCGACCCCGCATCTGCATCACCACCAGCGTGATGTTGCTCTCCTCGATCTTGACCACTTCGCCGCGGCGGGGGATGTGGCCCAGCCGGTCGATGACGAGGCCGCCGATGCTCTCGTAGGCATCCGTCAGCGGAAGGAATAACCCCAGGTCCTCGTTGAGGTGCTCCACCCACGCCCGCGCATCGACCAGGTAGACACCCTCCTCGACCTGCTGAACCTCGGGCTCCTCCTCGTCGAACTCGTCCATGATCTCGCCGACCAGTTCTTCGAGCATGTCTTCGACGGTCACGATCCCGGCAAACGACCCGTACTCGTCGAGGACGACCGCCATGTGCTGCTTCTTCACCTGGAGCTCCTTCAAGAGCTCGTCGATCTTCTTGCTCTCCGGGACGAAGTAGGGCTCGTACATCAGGTTTCCGATCGTCGCGCTCGTCTGCTGCCGGAAGACCGCCGAGAAGACGTCTTTCACGTTTAAGAGCCCGACGACGTTGTCGATCTGCTCGTGGTAAGCCGGGATCCGGGAGAACCCCGTCTCGTTGAAGATGGCGAGGGCGTTCTCGAGCGTGGACACATCCTCGATCATGATGACATCTATTCGCGGCGTCATCACCTCGCGAACCGTCGTGTCTCCAAAGCGCAGCACCGAGTAGAGCATGTCCCGCTCCTCCTCCTCGATGGTGCCCTCCTCCTCGCCGACGTCGATCCACTCCTTGATCTCCTCCTCGGTGACGACCGGTTCGGTCACGCCGGGCCTGAAGGCGAACTGCCGCTTGATGCGATCCGCGACCCAGAGCACCGGGTAGAGCACTCTCGAGAGGTAGAGGACCGGCAGGGCGACACGGAGCGCGAGTGCCTCGGTGTGCCGGGAAGCGTACATCTTCGGCCCGATCTCACCAAAGATCAGCATCAGGATGACCGTGACCCCGGTCGCTATCCCGATACCGACGTCGCCGTAGATGGCGATCGCGATCGCGGTCGCGAGCGATGCCGCGGCCACGTTGACGATGTTGTTCCCGATCAGGATGGTGATCAGGAGGCCGTCGGTCGATCGTTTCAGCGTATCGAGTGCTTTCGCTCCTTTTCTACCCTGATTTAGGAGGGCGCGGACTTTCGCCCGGGTTATCGATATGAGGGCGACTTCCGAACTCGAGAAGAAGCCCGAAAGGAGCAGACAAACAATGAATAAAATGATCTCTATAGTTAGAAGGTCTACGACTACCATTGACTCCACGCCGCATCAAGCGGCAGCATCCGGTATTGATTGATTCCCGGCATTTTATGAATTATGTCGTGCGCAGATGATATAAAACCAGCGCTTCAGGAGAATACCTCTCGTAACGCCTCCGATTCCCGCGAGAGAAGCACGACCTTCTCCTCGGACGAGAGCGCTCCGGGAAAGACCATATCTTCGAGTTCCAGCGTGAGGTATCCGCCGTAGCCCCGGTCGGCAAGTTCCGTAAGCACCCGCAATGCCTTCGGGTCGTCGTGGATGGGGTGGTGGGGCCGCCCGTTCCCGCCGAGCGCGCTGACGTGGACATTGACCATCCGCTCGATGCAGAGATCGATGAACCGGATCGTCTCTTCGCAGGACGTCATCATGGCGTGCCCCATATCCAGCGTGAACCAGAGCCAGGGTTCCCGCTCGAGCACCTCGGCGGCATCCTCCGCCGTGGAGAGGAGAGCGTTGACCCGGGGCTCCAGGTTCTCGATCGCCACCTTCACCCGCGTTCCCTCCGCCACCTCCCGGAGCCGGGCGATGTAACTCTCGAACCGCCGGTAGTCGTAGGCGCTCGGGTGCCGTTTCGCCGTCCGCTTCCCGGGGTGGACGGTGACCACGGCGGCGCCCACCCGCTCCGCCATCCGGACGGCCTCGACGGCGTAGTCGACCGAGATATCGGCGACCCGGGGGTTGATGGAACAGGGGTTCAGGTCCAGCGACGGGGCATGGACGGTGATCGGCGCGAGTTCCGGGTGACCCGCGATGCAGCCGGAGAGTTCGTCTTCAGGGCGGTCGCGAAGCCAGAAATGCGGCGTCTCGACCCAGAATTCAAGCGAATCAAGGCCGGATTCGGCGACGTAGTCGAAGATATGGTCGCAGGGATACTCGTGGAAGAACATGGTCGAGACGGCGAAACGGCCCATAACACTACTTGATATAAACCATCGGTCTAATAGATTGTGATGATGCTCGGCGGTCATTCCACCGGCCCGGAGCGGTTCGGAACCCCCATCTTCGGGGTCTCGGAGGTCTCGGGGCTCATCTGCGACCTCCTCGACGACGCACGCCTGCACCAGATCTGGGTGCGGGGGGAGGTGACCAACTACAAGAACCACGGCTCAGGCCACCGCTACTTCTCGCTCTCGGAGAGGAGCGGGAGGAACCCCGCGGTGATCAACTGCGTCATGTGGCGCACCGCCGCGGCAGCGCTCGCGTTCACGCCGAAAGACGGCATGGACGTCCTCGCCTGGGGATCTGTTGAGGTCTACGAGCCTCACGGCAGGTATCAGTTCATCGTCCGCGAGATGCTCCCGGCGGGCCTCGGCGAACGCCACCTCATGGTCGAGCGCTGGAAGCAGGAACTCGACGCCGAAGGGCTCTTCGATCCCGGGCGGAAACGCTCTCTGCCTCTCTTCCCGCAACGGATCGGCGTGGTCACCTCGCCGACCGGCGCGGCGCTCGCGGATATCCTCTCGATCATCTCCCGCCGCTACCCGGCGGAAGTTCTCCTCTCCCCGACGGCCGTCCAGGGGGATGGGGCGCACGTCGAGATCGCGGAGGCGATCCGGCGGATCGACGGGCTCGTGGACGTTATCATCGTCGGGCGCGGGGGAGGGAGTTTCGAGGATCTCTTCCCCTTCAACCACCCCGACGTCGTGCGGGCAATCGCAGCGTGCAGGACGCCCGTGATCAGCGCCGTCGGGCACGAGGTGGATACCGCCCTCTGCGACTTTGCCGCGGATCTCCGGGCGCCGACGCCGTCCGCGGCGGCAGAACGGGCGGTGCCGGAACGCCGTGAGGTGCTCAGGGAACTTGCCGGGTTCGAGGAGAGGATCGGAGCGCTCCTCCTCCACCGCCTCGCCGCTTCACAGAGCGAGGTCGAGGAACTCCGGGAGCGCATGCACCCCCGGCGGCTCGCGCGCCGCATCAACGAACGGATGCAGCGCCTCGCCGAGCACGAGGAACTGCTCAGGCGGGCGGCGACCGTCCGGGTGCAGCGGGAACGCGCGGCCCTCGCGGAGGTTCGGGCTATCCTCGAAGGAAAGAGCCCGCTCGCGATCCTTGAGCGGGGATACTGCATCGTCGAGACGGGCGGCAGGGTCGCGAGAAGCGCCGCGAGCCTTGAGCCGGGCGGGCGCGTAACGATCAGGATGGTGGACGGCCGGGCAGTCGCCGTCGTGGAGGAGAGAACATATGACGAAGACCTTTGAAGAGAAACTGGAAGAACTCCGGGGGATTGTCCGGAAACTCGAAGACGGCGAGACGAGCCTTGAGGAGAGCATCGCCATCTACGAACGGGGCGCGCTCCTCGTTAAACAGTGCGAAGACCTCCTCGGCACGGCCGAGATGAAACTCACCGAGCTTGGTCGCGACCGGTGAAGCGGTAGAATCCCGGCGGGACGGCGATCTCGAATCGCGCACCCTTCCCGGGCTCGCCGGTCTCCCGTATGGAGAGATCGGTGATGCCGAGGATCTCCCGGGAGAGGAAGAGTCCGAACCCGGTCTGCCGCCCGAACCCACGCTCGAAGAGGTTCTTTTTTTCTTCATAAGGAATGCCGATGCCGTCGTCCTCGTAGACAAGGCTGATCCCCCCATCAGACTCCTCGGGATAGATTCGTATCCGGGTAACCTGTCCGCCGTGGCGGAACGAGTTGTCGATGAGGTTTGCAAAGACCCTGACGATGAGCGGGTCGGCATACACCTCGAGATCGCCCGTCCGCACCTCGATGGCGATATTGCCCGGGTTGAGCCCCACCACCGCTTCGCGGACGATCCGCCGGAGTTCCTGCCAGGCGGGGGCGGCCACGCCGACGTCCCGGTACTCCGCGGTGAAGGCCATATAGTGCTGGATCTCCCGGATGGCCTCTTCCTCTTTCTGGAGGTACACGAGCAACTCCGGGTCGCTCACCTGCTCCCGGAAGATCTCGAGGTAGCCGGTGAGCACGGTGAGCCGGTTCAAGATGTCGTGCCGGGTCACGTCGGAGAGGAGGTTGAGTTTCCGGTTTGCGAGGAGGAGCGCTTCCCGGGCCATCCGCGCATCGGTGATGTCCCGGCCCACCGACTGGTGCTCGACGACAGAGCCTCGTTCGTCGAAGGACGCCGTGTTTGTCCACTGCTGCCACCGGACGCTGCCGTCCGGCATGATCACCCGGTGCTCGACCGTCGATACGGGGCGGTCGGGAGTGAGGGAGGCGAGGCTCTCCTGGATCCGGGCCTGGTCGTCTGCCGGGACGGTGAGGGCGTACCGCCGCCCGACGAGGTCGCCGCACGGGATGCCGATGTAACGGCAGTAGGCATCGTTCGCGAAGGTGATGGTGCCGTCGGGGAGCCTGCGGGAGATCAACTCGGTCTGGCTTTCCACGACCATCCGGCACCGCTCCTCGCTCCGCAGGAGGGCACCTTCAGCCTCACGGCGGGCCGTAATGTCCCGGATGTAGATGGAGACGCCCGCACGGGTGGGAACGGCACGCACCTCGAAGGCATGCTCCCGCCCGCGGAGATGAAACCTGCATTCTTTCACGCCGGGTCGGCCGGTCGTGACGATCTCCCTGAAAAACTCGACGACCTCATCGTTCCGGAGCTCCGGGAAGAGGTCGTAGATGCTCTTGCCAACCGCTTCCTCCATCGGGCGGCCCGAGAGGCGGGCGGCCGTCCGGTTCCAGGAGATGACGCGGCCGTCCCTGTCCAGGGCGAGGAACGCGTCGCTGACATTCTCGGTCAGTTCACGGTACCGGTCTTCACTCTCCCGGAGGGTTTCTTCGAGTTGCTTCTCTCCTGAGATGTCGCGGAAGACCCAGAGGAACTCGGTTGCACGGCCGCCGGGCCCGTAAGAGGCCGATACTCCCACGGCTGCCGGAATGATGCCGCCGTCGGCGCGGACGAGCAGGAACTCCTGTGCCGGTAGACCCTCCCCCCGGCCGAGCGCTGCAACAGCCGACCGGAACGCCGGGATGCTCTCCGGGTGGAGGTGCGCATCGAGGGGCAGACCCTGGAGCCGGTCGGGAGCGAGCCCGAGCAGGAGGGCCGTCGCCCGGTTCGCCTCCAGGATGACGCCGTCCGCGCCCGTGCTGAGGCAAACGGCCGGGAGATTGAGGAACCGGTCGCGGTATCGTTGGTATGCGGCGTCGATGCTCCGGATCCCGGCGATCAGTGTATCTACCTGATCGTAGATCTCGGCAAGAGCGGGTTTGAGCAGGAGCAGGTTCCCCACGGGAGCCGCACCCTCGCCGGCCCTGAGCGGGCGGAGGCGGCGGTCGAGATCCTCCAGGTGTTCGAGAAGGTCCTCGATCGCCGGGGTGAGCGGTTGCATAATCTCACCCGTTTCCCCGCACCTTGAGTGCATAAATCTATCCCTGGCGGCATCGCGGGGGGCATCCGCGTTCGGGAACCGGCCGTGATCGCGGAACTCCTTTCAAAGCGTACATCGCACAGAGCGGCGCACCATGCATCATGGTAGACGGGAAGGCGTGGGCGGTCATGATGGTCTTTGCCGTGGGCGCCGTCGCGATCCTGGATCTCCTGGGCGGTCCCCCGGCGGGAGTGGTCATGATCGTCGGGCTCTTCGCGGCGGTTCTGCTCCTCGGGATCAGCGTACTGGTGCTCGGCGATATCCGGGACGGGATGCGGGACGCCCGGTGACAGGTCCCGTTCAGAACCCTAGGGGATCTCCACCTCGAGTTCGACGACGAGTTCCTCCTCGCGCCGGAGCGCCTCGATGAACTCCCGGGGGAGGGTCGCCGCGACCCGGTCGGAGCGGATGCCCACCGTCCGGTCGGAGACGAAATCGCTCCGCCGCCAGACGAGGTCGGCGGGGTGATCCAGGCTGAACGCCGCGTTGCCCCGCGACGTCACCTCGACGGTCTCTCCCCCCGCGGTAAGCCGTGTCGTGAGCACCGCCCGTTCGTCGCGAAGGAGCGCTTTGAAGCCGGGATCGAGGTCGGCGGCGCCCTTGTCGGCGGCGACGCCGATGATGCAGTCACCGGTCTCGGTCAGCGTATCGTCCTTTGTCACCTCGAATGTCGTCCGATGAGTTCCCCTGACCAGCGGGTGCCCCCGTGCCCGCACGATATCCCTCGCCTTCATGCTTATTAGGAGAGGGATGCTATTGCTAATGAATGATTAGCATCGTCTGCCCCGTCTGTAAAGAGGAGTGCGAACACCAGATTCTCCGGGAAGCCGCCGATCTGGTGGTGCAGTGCTGCGAGTGCGGCCAGGTTCACCGGGTGCCGAAGCCCCCCGAGCCCGAGATCCTCACCATCAAGGCCATCGTGAGCCAGGAGACCGAATCGATGGTCTGCAGCATCGAGATGCTCGAGGACGAGGGCGTCTCCCTCGGCGACCGCATCGTCGCGGAGTGCGGCGACGAGGTCTTCGGGGTCGAGGTCACCGGCATCGAGGTCGGAGCAAAGAGGGTTCGCCGGGCTGCGGCCCGCGAGGTGACGACCATCTGGACGCGGGGGATCGAGCAGGTCGTGGTGAAGGCGTCGATCCATACCGGACGCACGACCCTCCCGCTCTACCAGACCGCCGACGGCGAGGACGAGTTCGTCGTCGGGGAGACCTACACCTTCGGCGGCCGTCGGATCCGGATCTCGCACATCAAACTCCGTGAAGGCCCGGTTATACGAAAAGAGGGATGGAAGACATTTGCCCGCAGGGTGAAGCGGATCTACGGGTATCTCGAGGGACGCTACCAGGGGCGCTGACCCTCACCGGGGCAGGGGCTCGGTGAGATGGCGCCGGACCGCGGCTTCGAGGTCTTCACGGTGGACGAGCCCCTCCATCCGCTCGCTGACCTCGTCACCATCGAGAACGATGGTCGTCGGCGTCACCCGGAGGTTATACTTCTGGATGTACTCCGGGTTCTTCACGGCATCGATCTCCTCTATCCTGATTCCAAGGTTCTTCTCGGCCTCGCGAAGGATCGGGGTCTGCTCCTCGCACCCCATGCATCCTTCCTGGTAGAAACTGATCACCTTTACCGCCATGTACGGCAGGTCGCGGGGAGATTATAAAAAACTGTGGGGGGGTGCCGTCACCCGGTTATACCGCCGAGCGTGACCCGGGCGCTGCCGTAGCGGTGCGCGATGGTCATCGAGTCAGGGTTCTTGGCGGTGACCTTGCCAAAGCGCAGCGCAGGGCTCTCGTTGGTCTCGTTGCCGAGGTTGATATCCGGCGTCGTCGTCAGCCCGAGCGGAACGAGTTCGCCCACTTCCGTCTCGGTAAAGTTGAGGCCGATGCCGTCTGCATCCTCTTCACTCAGGTTCATGGCGAGGTCGTTTTCCCCGTAGGAGAAACTGATCGTCTTCGTCTCGCCGGCTCGCATCCCGACGAGCCCCACGGAGATTGCGTTGGTCTCAAAGCCGAGCAGGCCGAATCCCGAGAAGCCGTTGATCTCCGGGTATACGACAGGGATAACGGCAATGTTCTCGCCCGAGACCTGCCCGCCGACAGGCATCTCCAGACGCTGGGTCAGGAGGACGACGTTCCCTTTCTTGTATTCGCTCTCGAGGAGGTTCTGGTCGGTCGTGATGAGGGGGCGCCCGTCCTCGGCAAGAACCGTATAGTCGATCACCGCCATGTTGCCTACCTGGGCGGCCGGTTTCTTCTCGAACATCGGGGCGAGGTAGGTGCCCACCATGGCAACCGCAACCAGCAGGGCGATGCCCACGTAGGCCCATTTCATCCACGGGGCGTTGTCGTCCTTCGAGGTCTTCTGCTGTGTCTTTTTCATTATGAGTACAATCGCCGTTTGGTGAAATAAAATGATATCGTTCTGGAGAGGAGCGGAGATGCCAGAGATAAATTTATATTTTATCGCCACTACCTAAAGGTTAGCCTCGGACGGCCAGCTCGTCCGGGGCGATCCGAGTCAACAGGAGTGATTACCATGGCAAGAATCGAACGAGGGCCGTACCGGACGATCTGGCAGGACTTCGACGACCTTATGGCCGAGATGGAGAGCAGGTTCCAGTCCATGCTCGGGGGAATCGGCGCGCGGGGAGAAGAGGTTCGGGGCCGGGTCGTCCCGGCCGTCCGCGACTTCCGCGTGGATGTCCGCGACCACGAGGACGAGGTGATCGTCGTTGCCGATCTGCCCGGCATCGAGAAGGAGAACGTCGCCGTCCGGCTCATCGATCCCCAGCACCTGGAGATCTCCAGCAGGCGGACGGGAGAGACCGAAGAGGAGAGCCGCGATTTCTTCGTGCGGGAGCGCGTCTACGGCCAGATGAGCCGCACGGTGCTGCTTCCGGCGGAAGTGACCGAGGATAACTCCGCTGCATCGTTCAAGAACGGGGTTCTCGAGGTCCGGCTGAAGAAGGCGCCGACCGAGACCGGGACCACGATCCCCATTGAATAACCATTTTTTGGGACTTTGCCGGGTTTGACCGAACATTTCATGTCGGGCCAGCGTGACACTATCATGATGGATAAGAAGAAGGTCAAGGATTACATGACCTACGACGTCGTCACCGTCAACGCCCACGGGACGGTCAGGGACGTCATCGAGACAATAAAGAAGACGCACCATGACGGCTTTCCGGTCGTGGAGAACTCAAAAGAGGTGGTGGGCTACATATCGGCACGGGACCTCCTCTTTGCCCATCCGTCGACGCCGGTGGAGCAGGTGATGTCCCGTCATCTCATCGTCGCCGATCCGGACATGAGCGTGAACGACGCCGCCCGGGTCATCTTCCGCTCCGGCATCCAGAAACTCCCGGTCGTCAACGAGAAGAACGAGCTCATCGGGATCATGTCGAACGCCGACGTCATCAGGTCCCAGATCGAGCACGTCTCGCCGGAGAAGGTCTTCAAGTTCATCGAGACCCTCAAAAAACTCTACGGGGTCGAGCCGGCCTTACGAAGGGGTTCGGTTCCGATCAACGACCTCCTGCCCACCCAGTCGAAGATCTACGAGGACGAACTCGAAGGGCGGATGTACGAGATCCAGAAGGGGCTTGCCGAACCCCTGATCGTGGTCAGGCGGCCGGGCCGCTGGATCCTGGTCGACGGGCACCACCGGGCGATCGCGGCGAAGAGGCTCGGGATCACGAACCTCGACGCCTACATCATCGAGGTCCGGGAGAACATCGAGCTCGGGATGGAGCGGACGGCCCGGACGCTGAACTTAAAGACGCTCGACGACATCAAAGTGCTCGATTACGCCCGCCATCCCCTCGTCGCGCTGACCCACCGGCTTGTCAGGCACGGGTGACAGGCACCCCTCCCGTCGGGGGCACCCCGGGGTTTTCAGCCCGGAGGCTGCGAGCCCGGCCTCCGGTTAATATCGAGGATAGGAAGGCCTAGAAGCCATCCCAAACAAAGGTTCTGCAATAGCCTCGACGGCCGTGCGCCGGAACTCAATCTTCGCGGACACTTTGGCAGCATTTTCCGCCGAGTATTCGGCCATTCCCTTCCCGATCTTCGAGATGTACCGTGCTCCGTCACCGCCCGTGGGAACCAGCCCGGCGAGGCAGACGAGCGCCATCTGCCTGTCCCCCTGGGAGATGTACACCCCGGCGTCCCGGATGTCGCCGACAAAGACGATCCCGCTCAGCGACGAGCCGATCAGGTAGTAGACGTTGTCGTGGTTCTCCTCGGCGTAGGCGCCCAGGGTGAAGCCGAGGACCAGTTCGGCCGCTGCGCGCCCGGCGCTGTACTCGTATGTGTCGGCATCGCCAGGTTCGCCGTCTTTGCCGTCGATCCAGCCGGAGCCACGCTGCGCGAGGTCATGGTAAGCAGGGCGTAGCTGCTCTTGAGGATGTCGACCCGGTGAAAGCCGACGGGGATGCCCAAAAAGGTCTCTGAGAGTCAGCAGTTCCTGCTGGATACAAGTTATGATGAAAATCGTACAAAAAAGAAATACCGGGGTAAAGTCTACTCAATTCCCCGGAGGTCTACACGGCCGTAAGCGTGAACGTAGTCTCCTACATCGAGTTGGAGGTAGGAATTTTTTTTATCAATGTCAATTAGCATCCTTCCAGCTTCAAAATCGACGATGGCACCGTGCCATCGTTCAGCTCTTTTAGGGTCATCTGGAATGATGATCTCTTCTATGCAGCCATTGATGTCGAGGTCAGGTCCGGCGTAATCTCCTTGAAGGTCTAATGGTGCATCTACACTTTTCTCAGCGGCCTCCATTTTTTCCAGAGATGATACTAACATGGCCAAGATGACTTCTCTAATCCCCCCAATCATATCAGGGGTACAGAGCATATGACCTTCGAAGGCACCATCAAAGACGTATGCCTTTTGCCCGCTAGCAAATTCGATAAGAACAAGCTGTGTGTAGACGCTATCTAGATATACAGCATCAGGTACCGTACCCCGAATAAAAGTTGGAAATTTGAGTTTTTCCTTCAACTCATCCATCATGTTAGTTCATCCTCAAGGGGTGTGCCGTTACAATATAGCCATTACTTCCAATAATCAACAACAATATTTCCCCAGAATTCGGCTCCACGTAGTGGTAGACTCCGTTATCATTAATCTTTTGCCCATTCTTCGCCCCATCCAGGATAAGATTCTTTATTGCATCCTGATCCTCATACACAGGGCCGAAGACATCTCTAAACTGGTTGGTACCATGATAGTAGATGTGATTATTCTGGATATGAACCCATCCGGATCCACCATTGTCATATACGGTTCCCAGAACCTCACCACCAGCCGAGTCAAGTGTACCTTCCTCCAGCCAGACAGCAGTTCCGTCCCCACGTTTGGTCACTCGCAGCATCTCGGTTGGCGTGAGTTTCTTTGTCTCATCGCCAACGAGATCAAGCACGTCATCGGCAGTAACACCATCCGCTGCTCTGACAACTCTTGTCCCCAGCCCCAGGAACGCTTCGTCGAGCAAGGCGACTTTCTCCACCTCACCCGCACCGCTCTTCTGGATGGCCTCAACGGCCGTGCGCCGGAACTCAATCTTCGCGGACACTTTGGCAGCATTTTCCGCCGAGTATTCGGCCATTTCTTTCCCGATCTTCGAGATGTACCGTGCTCCATCACCACCCGTGGGAACCAGCCCGACGAGGCAGACGAGCGCCATCTGCTTGTCCCCCTGGGAGATGTACACCCCGGCGTCCCGGATGTCGCCGACAAAGACGATTCCGCTCAATGAGGAGCCGATCAGGTAGTAGACGTTGTCGTGGTTCTCCTCGGCGTAGGCGCCCAGGGTGAACCCGAGGACCAGTTCGGCCGCTGCGCGCCCGGCGCTGTACTCGTGCGTGTCGGCATCGCCAGGTTCGCCGTCTTTGCCGTCGACCCAGCCGTCGCCGTCGGAATCGGGATTATTGGGATTGGTACCGTTGTCCAGCTCGTAGGCATCGGTCAGGCCGTCGTGATCCGAGTCGCGCGCCAGCGGGTCGGTACCGAACTCGTCCAGTTCGAGTGCGTCGCTGATCCCGTCCCCATCCCCGTCGACGCTGTTCGGGTCGCTCACGAGGATGAAGTAGATCTTCCCGTTGACCAGGACCATCTGTCCGGCCTCCTCGCCGTCGGTCAGGCCGTCGCCGTCGGAATCAGCGCTGTACGGGTCGGTGAAGTACCGGTTCCCGAAGCCGTCCCACCAGCCGGCCACTTCGAGCCAGTCGGGGATGCCGTCGCCGTCGGTATCGATATCCTGGTAGAACCGCAGGGTATAGGTCACATCGCCGTCGTTGTCGCTCAGGATACCCGAATCATGGTTCCACATCCCGATCTGGCCGCCCGCGTGAGTGAACTGAAGGACCGGGGCGGAGACCACCAGATCGCTGACCATGGAGTCGCAAGAGCCGCCCGAGTCGTAGTAGCGAACGGTCATGCCGAGGTTGCCGTAGTCGTCCCAGGCGGATTTCGCCCCGGTGCGCCGGTGACAGGCGTCAAATTCGCATAAGGTCTACTTAACCTGCTTGAATATATCAGAAAGTATATGTAACATTAAATAGCATTTCGAACAACCAGAAACGGCCGCTCTTGATTCAGGGGGCCAGTGGACCTCAAATGCTCTGAAGGCACCTCAAGAAGACCGTTTCGCAGCCGACATGCCTATTCGCGGACGAGAAGGGGCATGGAGGCCTGAACGGGGCGTCGAGATGAGAGGAATACGAGAAACCATCACCCGCTGGACAAGAAACTACCTCAGGGAACAGCCGCCGCACCCGGCGGCGATCGCCGAACTCTACCTGCTCTGCATCTCGCTCCTCTGGTTCCTCCCGGGCTTTCTCGCGCCGGAACTCTTCGGCGGGGGCAACGCTTACCCGTTCATCATCTTCGAATACGGCGGCGTATACCTGTTCGCGGCCGTCCTCTTCGGGTGCTCCGCGGCACTCCTCCTCGCACTGGTGAGGAGGAAGACCGGAGCGGGCGGGCGGGTAATCGCCCTGGCCGTCGCGCTCTTCCTGCTCTACCTGGTTCCCGCCTATCTTGCAGGATCGATGCAGATGATACTGCCGTTTTACGTCCCCGGGTGGGTGTATTTCGGCCTATCGCCCGCCGTCGACGTCCTGATGAGCGCCGCCATCTCCCTTTCGGGCATCGCCCTCCTCGCTCTCGCGACGATCGCGCCCATCCTCCTCATCGACCGGTACGTCCCGATGAAGCGGCCATATGCCGCCGCGCTGGCGCTCGGCATCCTCCTCTTTCCCTGTCTGGCGGCGGCGATCTTTATGGTCGATCCCGTGCCGTCCCTCATCCCCTGGCTCTCCCTCTCCCTCTCGACCCTCTCCGTCCTCTGCCTCGGGGTCGCCGGGGCGGCAGTGCTCTCCATCCCTCTGGTCGTCCGCCGTCTCCTGAAGGGGAGCGGCAATGCCCCGCGGCAGGCCCGGGTCTTCGGGTTGCTTCTCCTCTGTCTCCTCCTCGTCTGGTTCGTCCCGGGGTATCTCGAGCCCGGGTTGTTCCTTATGGGCCACGATTACCCTGATCCCGGGCTGAAGATGAAATGGTTTATCCCCTATGACTCCGGGGATCACGAATATTCGCGGTTCGCCGTCCCCACGATCGAAGGCAACTATCTCATCGATGAAGATCGCTTCCTGATCCGCCCTCCTGCTTCCCCTCTCTCCGGAACGGCCCTTCGCGCAGTATACACCCGTGAACATACGGGTGAACAGTACGTCGTCGATCAATGGTGGTACAATAACCAGAGAACCTTCAGAGACGAGAAGATGAGGCTACTCGATTCACTGACCGGTTCCGGCGAGATCTCCGAGACGACACTCGATCTCGGCGACCACCTCCTTGCCGCCGGGTTCGAGCGCTCCGACGCGGAGCGGAAATATCCCGCCTGGCTCTTTGTCAACGAGACCGCGAGGGGCTACATCCTCACCTACGAGAGGCCGTTCGACGACGGAAGGAGCAACGACTTCTTCATCGTCTACTACGGGACATTCAACACCGTGGGCCCCGACCCGGACAGGTCTCTCAAAGCGCTGATCGCACAGCGGCTCTCCCCGTCGGCGATCCGGGCTCCCGGCGAGGGGCTCGACGAGGGAGAACACCTGAACCGGATGCCGGAGGCGAAACCGTTCCTCTACATCTCCGAGATGATCCGGTATGCCGGCATCCTCCTCCTGACGCCCTTCCTCTTCGGGTGCTCCGCCGCGCTCCTCTTTGCGGGTGCGCTGACCGAACTGGAGACCCAAAAAAGGCGACTCGCGGTTGCGATTCCGCTCCTCGCCGCCGTCCTCCTGTTCCTCTCCCTCATCTCCGGCTACCTGACCGGTTCGACATGGATGCCAATCCCGCCGTTTTACCTCCCCACGAGCGAGCCTCTCGGCGTATCGACTCTTCTCGAGGTCCTTCTGAACCTCCTGATATTCCTGTCGGCCCTCACGCTCATCGGTCTCGGGGTGATCGCGCCGTACCTCCTTCTCAGGCGCCATCTTCCCCTGAAACGGCCTTTCCGGGCCGTCCTCGTCTCGGGCACCCTCGTCTTCGGCATCCTCATCTACCCGCTCATGATGATGCATGCCGTCTGGCAGGGATTGCGTCCTGCCCCCTGGATCTCTCTTCTTGCCTGGATGGCCCTCGGGTTCTGCCTTGCCGCCGCGTGGGCGGTGGTGATCTACGCAGTCCAGGCAGCGGCGGGGCGGAAGGGGTGAATCGCGTAATCCTCTGCGGGTGAATTCCGGAAAGGTAAAAGCAGCTATCGACAACCATACGCTCAGTGTAGATCCATGACGTCCGACCGCCAGACGACCCTGCAGAACCTCAGACGCCTCCTCCCTGCCTCGCTCATCGCCGGCCTCGTCGGCGGCGGACTGCTGGTGGTGCTCCCGACCTACGTCCATACATGGTGCTGGAGCGGTATCGCCTGCTACAACCACGGACTCTTCGACGGCATCGGCACGTTCCAGAACCTGGTGCTCGGCATCCTCTCCCTCCTTCTCACCGGGATGCTCCCGGTCGCCCTTTCGCGGGAGGGCGGGATGAAGAGGGACTTTGCCGTCCTTGCGGGAGGGATCGCCGGGTTCACGGCCGTTATGGTCAACTACCTCTATTCCCAGGCCACATCGGTCTTCGGGCATGGATACGCTCCCGAACTCTCCGACGTCCTTTCTGCGATCATCTTTCCCTTCGCAAACCACGCACTTCCCCTCCTCGCCCTTGCCCTTGCTATGGCAGCCCTCACCGCCATCGGGGCCTTCGTCGTCTCGTTCTTCCGGGAGAGAGCGGCCGGGCCGAACGAGGGTGCCGCGGCATCGAGGCTCATCCTCTGCTCCACGGCCGCCGCTATCCTCGTCGTCGTGGTTCTCCCCCCGCTCGCCGCTCACGCGATGCTCGGTGCGGGGATGGTCAACGTGAACCCCGGAACGGCGCTGATGACGACCGCGGTCTCCGCCGAACGCACCGCTCCGGGGATCATCGTCATCACCGTCGAGGAGACGCCTCCCGCCTCCGTGCTCGACCCGGGGAAGCCGTTCTCGGTCTTCATGAACGGCGTCGATGTCTCGAACGCCTCCGCGTGCGCCGCAAGCGGTTTTGCCGCAACGGTCGAGCCGCCCGGAGGGCTTTCGCCCGCTAAAGGAGCAGATGCTGCCTGGACGGGAGCCGGGGTCTCGAACAACGGCACGCCGGTGGACGTCGTGGTCGTGGCCCGCGGAGCCGACGGCTCGGAGATCATCGTCCTGAGCCTCAGGGTCTAAAAAAGAGGAACGGAAAAATCCGATCCGGGAGTGCCCGGACGCTCAGGACCCTTCCGTCCGGGTATCGAAGTCCTCGTTCAGGACGTGCTCTTTGACGATCGTCCCCTCCGGGATGATCACCTCCGGCCAGAGCCGGGTTCCCGAGTGGACGACCACGCTGCCTTTTAAGACCGCACGCGGACCGATGACCGTGTCGTGCTCGATGTTGCACCCGCTCCCGATGAGCGTATCGTTGTCGATGATGCTCCCGCTGACGGTGCTGTCGCTCCCGATCAGCACCCGGTTGTAGATGGACGAGGAGAAGACCTTGGCGTTCTTCTTGAGGATGCAGCCCTCCCCGATGCTCGTGTACGGCCCGATGATGACGTTCTCCTCGATGATCGTTCCGGCGCCGATCGAGACCGGCCCGATCACCCGGGAGTTCGCCGCGATCGAGACGCAGCTTCCTATCTGCGCCGGGCCGAGGATCCGGGCGCCCTTGATGTAGAGGTCGCCGGAGATGTTCGTGAACCCGATATCCTGCAGTTTCCACCGTTCCGCTTCACGGAGCGACCGGGGGCTACCCACGTCCGACCAGTTGCCGCGGGCGAGCCAGGCCTTCAGGGCGTAGCCCTTCTCCATCAGTTCGGGGAAGAGGTTCCGGGCGAAGTCGAACTTCTCCCCGGTCGGGATATGGTCGAAGATCTCCGGGTTGCAGACGTACATCCCGGTGCTCGCGAGGTTCGAGAAGATCTCCCCGGGGCTCGGCTTCTCCTTGAACCGTTTGATCTGGTAGTCTGCATCGATCTCGGCGATCCCGTACTCCGTCGGGTCGTCGATACTGATGAGCCCGATCGTGGTGATCGAGTCGTTGTTGAGGTGCTCGCGGTAGAACTCGAGCAGGTTCAGGCCCACCACGTGGTCGCCGCCGACGACCAGAAACGGCTGTTCTTCGAGGTATTTCTGGGCGTTCTTGACGCTCCCCGCCGTCCCGAGTTTCGTCTTCTCGTGGACGTAGGTGACGTTGACCCCGAAGAGCGACCCGTCCCCGAGGGCCTCCTCGATGGACTCGCTCATGTACCCGAGCGTGATCACCACGTCGGTGAACCCGAGGTTCGCGAGGTGTGAGACCAGGTGCTGGATCGAGGGTTTGTTGACGATTGGAATACACGGCTTAGGACGCCCGAACGTGAGGGGGCGGAGCCGTGTGCCCTCCCCTCCGCACATAATGCACACCTTCATGCCACTCCATTGTATGCGTATCGATTTAACCCTATTGGGGCGGCAAAGCACTCCATTCGCGAACCTTTATCCATCGTTATGCAAAGAATCTACAGGATGACGGCGTTCGAATGTAACCTCTGCGGAAAGTGCTGCATGCAGGCAGGCGGCGCGCTCATCGAGGTCGATAAGAGGCTCACGAGCCGCGATTTCCTCTGCCGGCAGAAGGTCGTCGGCGGCACGTTCCGCGCCCGGGTCGAGGAGCGGTTCCTCGATGCCTTCAGGGAGACCTCCGAGAACGAGAGACACCCTTCCTGGTGCCCGTTCCTCCGGCCTCTCCCGGGGGAGAGGGGGAAGTACGTCTGCACCATCCACAACAGCCGGCCGCTGATCTGCCGCTCCTACATCTGCTGCACCATGCGGATCTTCGATGCCGGCGAGCAGGAGGTCGGGAGGGTGAAAGGGCGGAGAAGCCTCGCCACCGAGGATGCTGCCCTCCGCCGGTGCTGGGAGGAGGGAGTCGCACCGCTCGCAATCGACGACGACATCGCCTGGAAGAGCGAGGTTGCCGCGATCCTCGGCCGGGCGGGATACCGGGTCGAAGCCTATGAGTGAACCCCGGCGCCTCCCGGTCGTCCGGGGCCGGGTCCGGTGCACGGAGAGAGAGAGCGTCCCCATCGATCAATGCCGGCTCTGCGTCCACTCCGCCCGCGTCGTGGTAAAAGGGATAGAACTGCCGTCGCCGGCACGGGCCTACTGCAGCCGGTGCCGCGATGCACCCGATATCGATATGGCGAAGGTCGAGGCGGTTCTCTGCGATGACCTCTCCGGCGAGGGGTTCCGCAGCATCGCAAACATCATCAGTTAATCGGACTACTTCCGCCAGAACTCCCAGGGGTGTTTCGTCTGGAACGGAACACCCTTCGCCTCGTCGTTCCAGTCGGTCTCGATCGTGTGGTGGACCAGCCGGACTTCGTTCCGGAGCTCGGTAAGGACTCCTTTGACATCCTCAAGTTCCTGCAGGAGCCGGCTCAACTCCTCAAACGTTCGCGGCTGCCGGGTCGTCGGCGTCCCCGCCTCCTTGCAGGCAAGGCCGGCCTCGATCAACTCGAGAATCGCCTCGTTTCTGTCGAACGCGTGATCCCTGGCAAACTGATCGATCTGCTCCATCAGGTCGGGATCGAGCGCAAACGAACATCTCATCACCATAGGTCGTCCACTCCCTGTATTGTAATACCTATCTGCTGATTATAGTGTCTGCCGCCCGGAAATGAGTCGCCCTCCTGGGTGCAGCGTCTTCGCAAAAAAAAGTGCCCGGGTCCTCTATCGAGGACGGCCCGGTCAACTGATATTTTCCATGTTGTATCCTTTCTGGGCGAGCAGGTCTTTCACTCGCTCGCGATGGTTGCCCTGCAGCTCGATCGAGGAGTCTTTGACCGTGCCGCCACAGGCCAGTTTCGCTTTCAGGAACTTGGAGAGGTCTTCGAGATCGATGTCGTAGGGGTCGAGGCCCTCGATGACCGTGACTTCCTTTCCATACCGACGCCTGTTTATCTTTACGCTGATTCTCTGCTGTTCTTTGGCTACTTCTTCACAGATACACAGTTCTTTTGGCAGTCCGCAGGTCGGACATATCCCACCGTTCATTGCATTGTACCTTTCAGCTCTCGTTATATATTATTTGGCATGGTCATCCGTCAATCAGGCAGACATCGCACCCTAGCGAGAATATCTGGTCGGGTCTGCTTCGGTAGCGGTAGACGGTAGTGCCCTTGCATCCGAGGTCGTGGGCAAGGGAGAAGACACGGGCGATCTCGTCGACGGTTGCACTCTGTGGCAGGTTCACGGTCTTCGAGACGGCGTTGTCCACGTGCTTCTGGAATGCCGCCTGCATCCGGACATGGTGCTCCGGTGCGATCTCGGTGGCCGTCCTGAAGAGGTCGCGGGCATGGTCGTCGAGGGGGAGGCCGGCGACCGTGCCGTGGCGGCGGATGTGCCCGGCCACGTCCTTCCCTCCGGCTGTCCGGGGCAGGAACTCGGCGGCGAGGCCGCTCGCGATGCTGACCGGCCGGCCGTCGATCGTCCGGTCGTAGGCTAAGGAGAAGAGCGGCTCGATGCCGCTTGTGGTTCCGGCGATGAGGTGGATCGAGCCTGTGGGGGCGATGGTGGTGACGGTGGCGTTCCGCATCTCACCTGAAAAGACCGAGCCCTCGATCGCCGGAAACGACCCGAGCTCCTTTCCGAGCTCCTCCGACCGCTCCCGGGCCATCTCCTCCATATGTTCCATCAGGCTCCCGGCAAACCGGAGTGCCTCCTCCGACTCATAGGGTATTCCGAGGCGTATGAGCGCCTCGGCGAACCCCATGACCCCGAGGCCGATCTTCCGGGTCGACTGGGTCTTCTCCCGGATCTCGGGGAGGGGGAATCGGTTCACATCGATGACCGCATCCAGGAAGTCGACGCCGCACCGGATGACCTTCGCGAGCAGGTCTTCGTCGAGGTCGTGCTTTCGTATGCACCGGGCGAGGTTGACGCTTCCGAGGTTGCAGCTCTCGTAGGGGTAGAGCGGCTGCTCGCCGCAGGGGTTGGTCGCCTCGATGCGGCCGAGGTGCGGGGTGGTGCTCCGGCGGTTGATCTCGTCGAGGAAGAGCACCCCGGGCTCGCCGGAGGCACTGGCGGATGCGGCGATGAGGCGCCAGAGCGATCGGGCGTCGATGCTCTTCCAGATCGTGCCGTCGCGGGGGTTAACGAGGTCGTAATCCTTCCCCGTCGCGAGGCACGAAAAGAACCGCTCGTCGACACCGACCGAGATGTTGAAGTTCGAGAGCCCCCCGTCCTGCTTCGCGGTGACGAACTCCTCGATGTCGGGGTGGGAAGCCGCGAGCACCCCCATGTTCGCCCCTCGCCGCCGGCCGCCCTGCCTGACCGCCCCGGTCGCCGCATCGAAGACCCGCATGAACGAGACCGGCCCGGTTGCGGCGCCCTTAACCCCGTTGACGGCGTCGCCCCGGGGCCGCAGACGGGAGAACGAGAATCCGGTTCCTCCCCCGGACTGGTGGATGAGTGCCATATGGCCGAGTGTCCCGAATATCCCTTCGAGCGTATCCTCCACGGGAAGGACGAAGCAGGCCGAGAGTTGCCCGGCGGAAGTGCCCGCGTTCATCAGGGTCGGGGAGTTCGGGAGGAAGAGGAGGGCTGAGAGGAGCGAGAAGAACTCGCGGGCCCGTGCCGTCCCGCCCACGGCGTCCGCGACCCGGGAGAAGAGGGCGTCCGGCGTCTCGCCCGGGAGGAGGTAGCGGCTCTCCAGGAGGAGGCGGGCTTGCGGGGAGAACTCCATAGGATCCCTGATGGAACCCCGCCCTTAATAACCCGTCGTGCCCAACTCTTCTGCCGGCAATGTCTCTCATCGTGCTCGGAACTGCATCCCACGTGGGCAAGAGTATGACCGTTGCGGCGCTCTGCCGTGCGCTCTACCGCCGCGGGATCCCGGTTGCGCCGTTCAAATCCCAGAACATGAGTCTCAACTCCTACGTCACGGCCGACGGGAGCGAGATCGGGATCGCCCAGGCCGTCCAGGCCTTCGCGGCCGGGATCGAGCCGGAGGCCGAAATGAACCCGATCCTCCTCAAACCCAAGGGGGATTCGGTCTCGCAGGTGGTTCTGCTCGGCCGCCCATATAAGGATGTGCAGATCCGGGACTATTACAGAGAGACCGATACGCTTCTTGCCGAGGCCGTCGCTGCGTTCGAACGGCTCCGGAACCGGTTCGGGAACGTGGTGATCGAAGGTGCCGGAGGAGCGGCGGAGGTGAACCTCTACGACCGCGACATCGCGAACATACGGCTCGCCCGCTCGCTCCGCCTCCCCATCGTCCTGGTCGCCGATATCGAGCGGGGCGGGGTCTTCGCCCAGGTATACGGAACGCTCGCCCTCCTCCCGGAGGATGTCAGGCCCCTCGTCGTCGGGGTCATCGTCAACAAGTTCCGGGGAGACCCGGAACTCTTCGCCCCGGGCGTCGAGAAACTCGAGGAACTCACGGGCGTTCCGGTGCTCGGAGTGGTTCCTTTCGCCGATATCCCCCTCCCGAGCGAGGATTCGCTCTCGATCGCCGATAAAGGACAGAGGGCGGCCGCCTGCCCGGTCAGGATCGCCGTCCTCCGCCTACCGCGGATCTCAAACTTCACCGACTTCGAGCTCCTCGAAGAGCACGCCACGGTGGACTACGTCCCGCCCGGCGGATCGCTCTCCGGTTACGACTGCATCATCCTCCCCGGGACGAAGAACACCGTCGAAGACCTCACCGTGCTGAATCGCCACGGTGTGGGGGAAGAACTCCGGCTCGCCCGCGAACGGGGCGTCCCGATCATCGGGATCTGCGGCGGCTACCAGATGCTCGGGAACCGGATCGTTGATTCCGGCATCGAGTCGGAGAACCCCGCGGATTACCCGGGGTTCGGGCTCCTGGACGTCGTCACCGCCTTTACCGGCTACCACAAGACGACGGTGCAGGTCCGGCGCCGGGCAACCGGCCCCGGCCCCATCCTCACCGCAATGGGGGTGGTGGAGGGCTACGAGATCCACATGGGCGAGACGGAGCATGGAGAACTGCCCGAGGCGTTCGCCGGCGAAGGGGCCGCAACCCCCGACGGCCTGGTCTTCGGGACATACATGCACGGCCTCTTCCAGAACCCCGGCGCCGTAAACGCCCTCCTCGCCCACCTCGCAGGGCGGCGGGGCGTGGCCTTCGAGCCGGTGGCGGAAGCCGGCGGAGGCGCCCTCGGGGCCGCGGCATCCTACGACGACCTGGCACGGCACTTCGAGGAGCACGTGGATATGGAGGCTATTTTAGCGTACTTCACGGATGCGACGGTTCGCAGAACCGGAGCATGAGAAAACGCGAAGCGTTTTCGAACGGCGACGGATGGCACGTCCGGAGCTTGAGGGGAGTCCGTCTGGAGCCATACTATTATGGATTGCCGGCCCAGGTGATAGAAGATGAGCGAAAGGCAGACAGATCCGTCGGACGCAACCGTTCTCGATTACATACACGTCCGCGTCGTCGAGTATGATCCTGCCTGGCCGGAACTCTTTCGGACGGAAGCCCGCCTGATAGAGGATATCCTGAAAGAGAACCTTGTAGAGATCTTTCACATCGGCAGCACGTCCGTGCCGGGCCTCCGGGCAAAACCGATCATCGATATCATGCCGGCTGTCCTTGATATCGAGCAGGTTGATGAGAGATCCGAACGGTTCGAGGCTATCGGCTATGAAACCATGGGTGAACTCGGCATACCCGGCAGAAGATACTTCCGCAAAGGCGGGGAGAACCGCACCCACCAGATACATGCCTTCCAGTTCGATAACGTCCAGAATATCACAAGGCACCTGGCCTTTCGGGATTACCTGAGGTGCCGTCCCGAGATCAGCCGTGCGTATGCCGCTCTCAAGTCGGAACTTGCCGCCCGGTATCCGCGAGATATAGGGCAATACTGTGACGGCAAAGACGGTTTTATCAAACGCGTGGAACGTGACGCGTTACAATGGTACTGGAAACAATACGGGGCAACCGGCCGGTGTTAGACTTTCAAAAAAAGAAACGCTGTCCCGGCTCTTTCAGATGATGAACCGGAACGCTATCCAGGCGATAAGCACCATCAGCGCCGAATACTTCAGCCCCGCGACCATCCGGCCTTCGCCCATGATGCCCGCCGCCAGCCCCGAGAAGAATCCCTGAATCAGCGCGGAGTGGCAGAAGAGCCGGTTGTAGAGGAAGAGGTCCACGTTGCCCATGAACGACTGGGCCGAACTTGAACCCGACGCAGCGACCGCTTCGCCCGCCTCCGCCATCGTGGTGAGGAAAGTACTCGAGAGCACCCCGATGACGAAGAGGAAGACGAAGAACGACATCACGATGATGATCATGTAGATCATCATCCCGTTTTTGCGCTCCGACTGCAGGTTGAAGAACTCGTATGCGTCGTGTGCCGCCGCCCGCAGCACCTCGCTCACGTCGCCGCCGGCGGAACTCGCGTGGGCGATCAGGTCGACGCTCCGCTCCGCAAGAGGAGTCTTCACGGTCTTTCCGAACCGGCGGATCGCCTCCACGAACGGAACGCCCCAGGACATCTCGGTATCGAGTTTGCGGATGTGCGGTGTGAGCGCCCCGTACTCACCCTCCGAGACGATATGGATGGCATGCGGGAGCGTCATGCCCGAATCGTTCATCCCGGCCACGTCACGGAAGAAGTTCGGGAGCGACGCCTCGACGCTCGATATGCGCCACGCCTCCTTGAAATCGAGGAGAGCAAGCGGCACGATGGCGATGAGGAGCGCGAATACGAAGACGTCGTCGAGCATCGTCGTCGTGAAGATGGAATTGACGCCGTAAGACGTCACCATACTCACGAAACCGCCGATAAGGAGGAGGAGCGCGACCGGAACGGATATGAAGAGGACGGTGTAGGGCTCCTCCATCATCACCCTGATCGGGTGCCTGAGGAACCGGTAGAGCCCTTCCTGGTACTTCCGCCAGTTCTCAATCCTGCCGAAGATCTCCTGATCCTGCTCCACGAACAGCTCGGGCTCCAGGGCGTCATCCGGGACACTCTCCGGAGCCGAAGGATTCCTGTTCAGGAAATCATTGAAAATGTCTTTAAATCCCATATCACACCTCCGGAGTCATAGAACTGATCAGGACGACGAACATCATACTCCCGAACGGCACAATCATGTAGATGATGATGTAGAGGAAGAACGGGTTCGAGTCGCCCGAGAGGATCGTCATCACCGACTGCAGGATGATCAGAAAGAGCATGCCTGCGACCATCGCGGTGACGTAGGACTCCGCGATCAGTCCGAGTGTCTCTAAAAACGTCTTCTGCTGCTGGTTATTCTCGAGCGTATACTGGTGGGCCTTGGTGCGGAAGTACTCCGTGAGGTTGCTCCCGCTGGAGATGCTCGCAACGGACCCCTGCAGGAACTCCCGCATCCGTTCGCTCGGCGTCGCCTGCGAGACCGTCCGCAGGGCCTCAAGGAGATCTTTTCCGAAGAAATCGGTCTCCCGGGAGATAAAGCGCGCTTCGACCGCGCTTTCGCCATAGATCGTGCTCTGACCGAGCAGCCGGAAGACCTCGTCGGGAGTGATCCCGGCCGAAGACATGGCGGTGACGTAGTTGATGGCGTACGGGAGAGTGGCATCGATGTTCCGGCGGCGCTCTCCGGCCCTGATACCGGGATAGAGGAGGAAGATCAGGTAGGTCAGCCCGCCGAAGACCAGGAGAGAGATGACCGTGATGGCGACGGTTCCAAGCAGCATCTTGTAATCGTTCAACACGTACAGGACTTCCGGAACCGCTCCGCGATAGACGATCATATCGGGAACCCGCAGGAGGTAGGTCAGAAGCCCGATCAGCGCGGCGGCGGCCAGTCCCACGGCGACCGAGCAGACGTAAGCGGTCGCAAGATACGCCTCGAACGGCGTAGTCATCCGGGCACCCATCAGGTCGTTTCTAAGGCTGATGTAGTCTCCCCGCTTCGCCTTCAGCCCGTGCCCGATCAGGTTGAAGCAGATCCGCTCGAGACTGTTCATGCGGAACCACCCTCCCCGTAGAGGTCGGCACGCACCCGCTGGACAACCGTCTCCGGATCACGGAAGTAGGAGACCAGGATCTTGCTCACGTCCTTGAAGTAGCGGATCTTCTTGATACGCATCCATTCAAGGACTTCCTGCCGGCGTTTCAACTCTTCGCGCATCCGCTCCTCGCTCCAGCCCCGGTCTTCCATGATCTGTTCGAGGATGTAGGATTTACCGGAATACCGGATCTCGTCGGTTGCCGGATGCCACCGGAAGACCTCGTTCGTGATCAGTTCGTTCGTCCGGGGATCGATATCCAGGATCTCGATGAGCTGCTTGTTCCGCCGGATCCGCTGACCGCCGATACGGGCCTGCACCTGGATGGACATCAGGTTCAGTGCGGAGAGCATGTTTCTCGGCACGTCGATCGGCGGGTTCTCCAGACGGTGGACGGCGCTCGCCACCGAGTCGGCGTGCATCGTCGCGTAGGTGACGTGGCCGGTGCTCATCGCCTGGAAGAGGGTCAGGGCCTCCTTGCCACGGACCTCACCGACCAGGATGTACTCCGGACGCTGCCGGAGTGCGGCACGCAGGAGTTCGTACATATCGATCTCGCCCCGCCCGTCCTGCGAGAACGAGTCGCGGGTGATGCTCGGGATCCAGTTCGGGTGAGGCAGTTTCAGCTCCCGGGTATCCTCGAGGGTGACGATCTTTGCGAGCGGCGGGATGAAGAGCGATATGGCATTTAAGGTCGTCGTCTTTCCGGACGCCGTCCCGCCGGCAAAGATGCAGGACTTGGCGTTCTCGACCGCGAGCCAGATGAACGCGATCCCGAGCGGCGAGAAGGTATGCCACTCGATCAGGTCCGTCGGCGTGATCGGCTCCTCACGGAACTTACGGATCGTGAACGTCGAGCCGTGTGCGGTCACCTCCGCCCCGAGCGTCATCTGGATACGCGATCCGTCGCTCATCGTGGCGTCCAGCATCGGCTCGGCGATGGAGATGTATTTCCCGGCCCGCTGTGCAAGTTTCGTGACGAACGAGTCGAGCGCCACGTGATCGTGATAGACGAGGCTCGTCTTCATCGATTCATACGTCGTGTGATAGACGAATATGGCACTGCCCACACCGTCGCAGGAGATATCCTCGATGTACTTGTCGTGCATCACCGGGTCGATCAGCCCGTCGCCGAGGAACTCCTTCTCGACGTGATAGAGAATCTTCTCGCGCCCGAGTGGGTCGAGGCGGATCCCATAGTCGGCGATGATCGTGTTTGCCGCACCGCGGAGCGCTATCCTTGCTTCATCGCGGGTGAGGTCACGGGACGCGATGCTGAGCGTCTCAAAGAGCCGTTCTTTGATCTCCAGGAAGAGTTCGTGCTCTCCGGGGGTGAGCACGGGCTCGATGACGTTATAGGTGTAATCATGCGTCGTGCTGTCGTAGGTCACCCGGACATAGGCATACGGTTCGTTCACCGGGTAGAGTTCGATCTCCTCCACCCCCGGTGACGGCCGCATCGCGAGATCGACAAGGGGACCGTGGAGCGTGGAGTTGTACTCTTCGACAACGGCGCCGACTTTCGGCACCTGGAGTTTTTTGAGGAACCCAAACCGGGACTGCGGAACCTCTTCGGCCGGGGTCACCACCTGTGCGGCGGCCGCAGCAAGCGAAGCGGAGGAGAAAGACTGGGAGAAGATATCGTCGAACTCCGATACGACCCGGGCGTTGTCGACGAAGTCAAAAGAATGATCGCTGCGGTTGATGCTCAGTTCATCGATCGTGAACGTCGCGCTCTTCGGAAGGATGAGATCCGCCAGGTTCCCGAGTTCCTCCACCGTCACCACGCCGTCGGGGATCGCTTCTCCGGGATCGTCGATCACCTCTACAACGCGGGGTTTCGGTTCGGGGGTGCCTGATTCCTCTACTTCCTCCACAACGGGAGGTTCCGGCATGGTGGATCCGGATCCCTCGGCGTCACGCCACTCCTTCACCCGGTCGAGGATTCCCGCAGGGATATGGCGCCCGTGGGAAGAAGCCGGCGCGTCCGGCTTCTCCACGAACTCCTCAACCCCGGCCGGCGGATCAGCCGGCAACTCCGGTTCTGCATGGAGATCCTGCATCTCTACCGCCGGGGCGGGCTCCCTCTCTTCGCCGCCGTCCGACCCGTTCCGACCTATCCGGTCGAGAAGCGCCCGGACGGGATCCCTGGCGACGGTTACACGCGGTTCGGCGTGGTCGCCCGACCTCGCCACCGTGTCGATGAGCGAACGGATCTCCGCGTTCTGCTGTGCCTCCATCGGAGACGGCTCCGGGTGCTCGTCCTCGTCATCGGTAACGTGCCCGGCAACCGCCGGACCCGTCCCTTCCTGCACACCTCCGTCGGGGGACGAAAAGAGCAAATCTGTATCGACGCTCTCCGTCGTGGTTTCTCCATTGCCGGCACCCTGCTTTCCGGGCTGCGTGAGAAGGCCCCTGACCGCTGCTATCAATTCACGTTCTTCATCTTCTCCTGAACTCATCCTCTGTGCCCCCAATCTCAATGTACTCCACTACCTGAGGTTTATGAAACTCAACGATGCGCCGTGCCCGCTCTCCGATCCGATCCGAGACCACGCACATGTAGCGCCCATTGAGCAGGCGAAAACTGACCTTTCCAGCAGAATCCGTCACATCACTCGTCATAACGAGTTTTCCTTTCCGGATCGCGACGTGGGCCCCGGCAAGAGGCATCCGGCCGTCGCGCACGATCAGGCTGAGCACCCCAATCCGTTGCCGGGCAGAAGTGTCGACGGTCGGGATGTCGAGGCGACCGTTCTTCTTCAGGTGGCTCTTGTCAAAGACCCTGCACCGTGAAACCAGCGCGTCGACGATCGACGGCGCTACCAGGAAGAGTTCGAACTCTTCCTCCCCGGTCAGGCGCAGGGCGGCCGAGTCACCAAAGAGTGTCCCCATCGAATCGACATACATGGCGCCGTCCGGCTCGCCCCCGGCAAGAAACAGGAAGAACGTCTGTTCTTGTGCCTTTGAAACCCCAATTCCGGTCAGGGGATTGCTGCGGCTGTAGTGGAGCAGCTCGTCAAGAGTGAAATGTCCCTCGCTCGTCGACTGTCGAAGGATCTCGCCCATAAGGTCGTTTATTTCCATGCAGATCTTCAGGTACGGTATTTTGTAGTTTTTATGCCGGAAAGGGGGTTTTTACCCCCTACCACAATATATCACATCAGTATGCTATTATTAATACCTTGTGATAATGGAATCGGGATTCTAACAAATATTATTGAGAAAGAGGCGTATCCGTGAGTATAGAGGAGACCGTTTACGCTCAGCCGGCTCCGATGGGTTTCTGCCCATGGCGGTAGGTGCGACCGAAGATCCGGGACGTTCAGGCCGCCCCGGCAGGCGAGGGGGGCCCGAATCGTCCCGGATCCATCCAGGAAATGCATCCAAACGGCAGCGATCCCCTGCGAAGAATGATCGCCAGAAATAAGAGATAACAGGTGAATAAAGTACCCGCCCATGATTCTTCCGCCCGTGGTAACTGTTCCCCTCATGATTGCAGCGGTTGCAATAGGGGTCACACTCATATATGCGTCCATCCTGGATGCGAAGGAGCGGCGGGTGCCTCACAAAACCTGGCGCCCCGCACTCGCGTTGGCGATTCCGGCGGCCGTCTGGGTATACGGACTGACCATCCTCGCGGACTGGCAGGCAGCGGCGGCGTATCTCATCCTGGTCGCGGTCTTCTGCGGATTTTTTTACCTCTTCCAGGCCGTAAACCTCTTCGGGGGGGCGGATGCGTACGCTCTCATCATCATAACCGCATGCATCCCGTTCTACCCGCTCGAACCGCTCTTCGGTGCATCGCCCCTCGGATTCTTCCCGTTCAGCGTGCTGACGAACGCCGTGCTCTTCAATATCGCGGCACCCGTCGCAATCCTTGCGAAGAACATCCTGGAGGGGAACCGGGCGCCGCTGCCCTGTCTCCTGCTCGGCTTTCCCGTCGACGGGAAAACGATCCAGAACGAGTTCGGTTTCGTGATGGAAGATATCGAGGAGGAAGACGGCAGACTGGTCAGGCGGTTCGTCGGATTTGCGGAATCGCTCGGGCGCATCGTGCGGGGGGAGCGGCGGCTATACACAAAAGATCTCAGGCTGCACCCCGAAGACTACCGAAGGGAACTTTCCCTCTACAGGAAGGCCGGCAAGGTCTGGATATCCTACGGCATTCCATTCATCATACCAATCACAGCGGGATTCCTGACCGCACTGTTCATGGGAGATATCCTCTTTGTAATCATGAAGACAATCGCAGGAATGTGAATAGATATGACGATACAGTTCAAGGACGGATTGGTGCCTGTTATCGTGCAGGAAAGACGGACTCGTGATGTCCTGATGCTCGCCTACGCAGACGCGGAGGCACTGGAACTCACGAGGACCACCGGATACGCACACTATTACAGCAGGAGCAGGCAGAAACTCTGGAAGAAAGGGGAGGAGAGCGGACACGTCCAGCGGGTCTGCCGCATCCTGGTCGACTGCGACGAGGATGCCGTCCTCTACGAGGTGGAACAGACCGGTGCCGCCTGCCATACCGGCCACGCCTCGTGCTTCTACCGGACGGCAGATGGAGAAGAGATCGCCGGATTGGTCTTCGATCCGGAGAAGGTATACGCTAATAAGGGTGAATGACTTCATTACTATGGTGATTTTTTATGAAAATTGTACCCGATACAAGCGTCGTAATAGACGGACGCATAACATCGCTGATAAAAACCGGAGAATATAAGGGCGCAACAATAATCATACCGGAAGCCGTCGTCGCCGAGCTGGAGGCCCAGGCGAATCAGGGGCGGGAGATAGGGTTTTCCGGTCTGAACGAACTCCAGGAACTCTTCCGGATGTCGGAGGAGAACGTCATCGAACTCCGGTTTGCCGGAGAACGCCCGAGCCTCGATCAGGTGAAACTCTCCAGCGGTGGCGAGATCGATGCCCTGATCCGGAACGTCGCGATCGACCACGATGCACGGTTCATCACGAGCGATCTCGTGCAGGCGGAGGTGGCGAAGGCAAAAGGGCTCGACGTCACCTACCTGCGGCCGCAGATCGGCGACTTCTCGCCGCTCTCGATCGACCAGTATCTCGACGAGGAGACGATCGCGATCACGCTCAAGGAGCGGGCCCGGCCGGTTGCAAAGATCGGGAAACTCCGGGATACCCGCCTGGTAACCCTCCGGGATGCGCCGATGACCGAGTACGAACTCAAGGGCATGGCGCAGGAACTCCTCGAGCGGGCGAAACGCGATCCGGACGGCTTCATCGAACTCGAGAAGCGTGGGATCACGGTCGTCCAGATCGGGTCGCTCCGGATCTCGATTGCCCGGCGACCGTTCTCGGACGGGATGGAGATCACGGTCGTTCGGCCGCTTGTCGACCTCTCGCTCGATGACTACGACATGGCACCGGAGATCAAGCAGCGGATCCTCGGGAACCGCCGCGGTGTCCTGATTGCGGGCCCGCCGGGGGCGGGGAAGACCACCCTCGCCCAGAGCCTTGCGACGTTCCTCGCCGACAACAACTTCGTCGTGAAGACGATGGAGGCCCCGCGGGACCTGCAGGTGCCCGACCACATCACCCAGTACACGGCGCTCGAGGGAAGCATGGCGAATACCGCCGAAGCCCTTCTGCTCGTCCGGCCCGACTACGTGATCTTCGATGAACTCCGCAAAAACGAGGACTTCACCGTCTACGCGGATATGCGCCTCGCCGGGATGGGCATGGTCAGCGTGGTCCACGCCATGGAGGTGCACGACTGCCTCCGGCGGTTCTGCGACCGCGTGGACTACAGCATCCTGCCGCAGATCATCAACACCGTCATCTACGTCGTCCAGGGTGCTATCGCGAAGATCTACGACCTCGAACTGACGATCAAGGCACCGGAGGGCATGCCCGGCGACGTGCATATCCGCCCGGTGATCGTCGTCCGCGAACACGCCCGGCGGGAACCCGAGATCGAGATCTTCCGCTATGAAGGGGAGACCCTGGTGATGCCGCTCGCCCGGAAGAAGAACGCCGCAGGACCTGCCGCCGCACCGGCGGAGCCGCCGGTCGTCGCGGCACCGGCAGCAGCGGAGCCCGAGGAGAACGTCACCTGGAAGGTCGCCGAGAAGGAGGTTCAGCGCGAGATCGGGCGCTACACGAGCGGCCCGGTCGAGGTCCGGATCATCAGCGACAACAAGGCCGTCGTCTATATCGAGGACAAGGACGTCCCGGCGGCGATCGGGAAGGGCGGCAAGAACGTCTCGGCGATCGTGAATAAACTGGGCATCGGGATCGACATCCGGCCGAGGAGCGAACTCGAAGCGCAGAAACCCGTCGAGGAGGAGATGCACCTTGCCGGCGGCATCAAGATCCGAATCGACAAGAAACAGCTGACGATCGTATCTCCCGAGAACAGGGGCAAGATCGTGGACGTCTTCGCCGGGAAGGAGTATCTCTTCACGGCAACGGTGAACGAGGAGGGAGACATCCTCCTCGCCAAGAACAGCACGATCGCCCAGGAGATGATCAAGCGCTACAACGAGGGCGAGACGATCCGGCTGCGGCCGGTATGATATAGTTATGAGGAACCAGAATCTGGAGGCTTAGAGTGAGCGGATTAGATATGCAGGGCAACGAACGGGAGTGCATCGCCCGGTGGGAGCACGCGTTCGAGGCCGATCCGGCAGAGAAGGAGAAGTACTACCTGACCGTGGCGTACCCGTATCCAAGCGGGGCGATGCACGTCGGGCACGGACGGACGTATATCGTCCCGGACGTCCTCGCCCGGTACCAGCGGATGAGGGGGAGACAGGTTCTCTTCCCGATGGCGTTCCACGTCACCGGAACCCCGGTCATCGGGATCTCGAAGAGGATTGCAAACGGCGACGCGAAGACGATCGGGCTCTACCGCGACCTCTACCGGGTGCCGCAGGACATCCTCGACCGGTTCATCGACCCGATGGAGATCGTCCGGCACTTCTCGGAGGAGTACCGGCGCGTGATGCAGAAGTGCGGGCTCTCGATCGACTGGCGGCGCCGGTTCATCACCGTCGACCCGCAGTACAGCAAGTTCATCGAATGGCAGTACAAGCACCTGCACGAGGAGGAGCACGTCGTCAGGGGCGCCCACCCGGTCAAGTACTGTCCCCAGTGCGAGAACCCGGTCGGCGATCACGACCTCCTCGAGGGGGAGAAGGCCGAGATCATCAAGTTCACCCTGGTGCTCTTCTCCTGGGACGGCGCCAGGATACCCTGCGCAACCCTCCGGCCCGAGACGGTCTACGGCGTGACGAACCTCTGGGTGAACCCGGACGTCACCTATGTGCGGGTGACGCTTGACGGCGATGAGTGGATCCTGAGTCGGGAAGCCGCGGCAAAACTCGCCCTGCAGGATCACGACGTCCGCGTGGGAGAGGAGATCCCCGGGACGGCGCTCGTCGATCAGACGGTCTCCCACCCACTCTCCGGCGACGTCCCCGTCCTCCCGGCGGCGTTCGTCGACCCGGACATGGGAACCGGGCTCGTGATGAGCGTCCCCGCCCATGCACCCTTCGACTACATCGCGCTCCGCGACCTGCAGCAGCAGGGGAAGTACACGTCCATCCAGCCGATCCCGCTCATCTCCGTCGAGGGCTACGGCGAGGTTCCGGCAAAGGACGCGGTCGAGCGGGCGGGCATCCGCGACCAGAACGACCCGGGGATGGAGGCGCTCACCCAGGAGGTCTACAGCGCGGAGTTCTCCCGCGGGAAGGTCTTCGAGAAGTACGGCGGAAAGCCGGTTCGCGAGGCCCGGGACGACGTGGCGGCCGTGATGATGGAGCGCTACGGCTCCATCGCGATGCACGAGTTCGACAACCGGCAGGTGATCTGCCGGTGCGGCGGAAGGGTCTTCGTGAAGATCCTGCACGACCAGTGGTTCCTGGAATACAGCGACCCGTGCTGGAAGGAGCAAGTGAAGACCCAGCTCGAGCGGATGGCGCTCGTCCCGCCCGAGGTCAGGACGGAGTTCGACCGGACGGTCGACTGGCTGAAGGACTGGGCCTGCACCCGCCGGGTGGGGCTCGGGACGAAACTGCCCTGGGATCCGACCTGGATCATCGAGCCGCTCTCCGACTCGACGATCTACATGGCCTACTACACGATCGCCCATCACCTGAAGGCCATCCCGCCGGAGAACCTGACGCCCGAGGTCTTTGAGTACATCTTCAAGGGCGAGGGGGACCCGACCACGGTCGACCGCGGGACTCTCGATACGATCCGGAGCGAGTTCCTCTACTGGTATCCCTACGATTACCGGTTCTCGGCAAAGGATCTCATCTCGAACCATCTCACCTTCCAGCTCTTCCACCACCGGGCGATCTTCCCGCAGGAACTGCAGCCGCAGGGCATGGTGGTCTTCGGGATGGGCCTTCTGAACGGGGCGAAGATGTCCTCGAGCAAGGGCAACGTCTTCCTGCTCGAGGATGCCGTGGAGGAGTTCGGCGCCGATACCGTCCGGATGTTCCTCGTCGGAAGCGCCGAGCCCTGGCAGGACTTCGACTGGAGGAACGAACTCGTCTCGTCGACGAGGAGGCAGATCGAGCGGTTCTGGAACACGGTCGAGGAGGCGAAAGGGGCGACCGGCGCCTACGACATCGATGCCTGGCTCGCGAGCAGGCTCCAGCGGCGCATCGAGAACGCCACCACTGCGCTCGAGGGGTTCCAGACCCGGCAGGCGCTGCAGGAGGCGTTCTTCGGCGTGGAGGCCGACCTGAAGTGGTACCGCCGCCGCCTGCCCGAGGGCGCAACCGGCGGAGCGGTGATGCAGGACCTCTGCCGCACCTGGGTGCGGCTGCTCGCTCCATTCATCCCGTTCACCTGCGAGGCGCTCTGGAAGAGCGTCGGCGGGGAGGGCATGATCTCCTTCGCTCCATGGCCGGAGGTCGACGAAGCACGGGTCAGCCCGGAGATCGAACTCGCCGAGGAACTCCTCGACCGGACGGTCGAGGATATCGAGTCGATCAGAAGACTCATCCCGATGGAGCCCACATCCATCAGCCTCTTCGTAGCCCCGGCCTGGAAGCACGAGGCGTTCCGGATCATCGCGGTCTCGGCCGACAAGACGAGAGTGATGCGGGAGATCATGCAGAACGAGGAGATGCGCAAGCGCGGCCGCGAGGCGACCGATGCCGCGAAGCAGATCACGAAACTCGTCCTGAAACTGCCGCCCGAACTCGTGAAGCAACTCGAAGCGTCACCGCTCGACGAGCAGACCGTCCTCGAGGGCGCACGGGAGTTCCTGGAGCACGAGTTCGGCGTGCCGGTGAAGGTTCTCGACGCCGAAGCGAGCACGCACCCGAAGGCCTCGGGGGCGCTGCCGTTCAAGCCGGCGATCGTGATTGAGTAGGATACTCACTTTTTTTTACGTTTGTTTTTCGAGCACGGTTCTTTAAGCGTCCATCCCCCACGTCTCTCGTATCTCCATGGAGAGTCGGCGGTGGAGCCGGGGCAGAGGATCTGGTATGCGATAAGGATGAAGGCCATTGTCCGTCACATGCGTCTTGAACAACCAAAGCGAGGGAAGAGCCCGGTACGGTGGACCGTGGGGGTATCGCCATTGGGGGTGGGGCCGACGGGGAGTGCGATGGTTCGTAGAACCGGAGCTCGACCACCGTCAGGTGGGAAGGGGGGTAACTCCCCCTCCCCTGTCTCCACCTCATACGAGGATAGTTGTAATCCCCACCCCTCCCGGCCTCCGGCCTCCTCATTCGCACCTACGGTGCTCATGCTCCGGCCCTACAGCCCGTCGTTCCCCGCCCCTGAGGGGCGGGGGCAGTGCGTGGCGATAGCCAATGGAAAGCCGTGCATGGGTTTGTGTACCCAGCCATAAAACTGAAGCAGGAGATGACCTGCGTACAAGTGACAGGCAACGACATCAGAGCGGTAGGAGCACGCTACCTCGTTGCACCGAAAATCGGAATGAAGAATGCGGAGTAATAGCCCGCAAAAAAAGAAGAAACGCCCTGCCGGAGAGAGAAGAATCCGGTTATTCCTTTCCCTTCAGTGCCTGCTGTGCTTTCTTCGCCCGCTCTTTCGCCGTATATCCGGTCACCTGCTGGAGATATGTCCTGAACCGGCGGTTGGTGTCGATGATCGCCTCGTCGTCGACATCCTTCTTCGCTTCGGTATCGACGATCAGCGTTTTTCCTCCTGCACCCAGCCAGACCTCAAGACGCAGGAGCGCTCCGTAGGAGATGGTATAGTGGCCGTCCTCCGCCGCACGGGGTTCGATCCCGAACTGGTCGCGGAGACCCTGAATCATGGATTCTGCGAGTTGTTTCGTGTATCCGCGCTTGATCTGGTATTCCTGCATAATATTTTTAAGGGACATCCAGCTATGTTAAACTAATCCAGGAGTGAGTGATTGATCCCATGGACGATATAAAGGTCATATCCAGAGCGCTCAAGGGCGCCGAAAAAACAGTGTTGATCGGCTTTCCCGGGAGCGGGCTCGTCGGGAGTATTGCCCTGCAATATCTCGTCGAGCAGATGGAATTCGAGCAGATCGGGGCGATCACGAGCAAATACTTCCCGCCGGTCGCCCTTATGTCGAAGGGCGTGATCAACGCCCCGGTACGCCTCTACGAGAAGGAACACCTCGTCGCGGTCGTCTCCGACGTTCCCGTTCACCCGGCGATCTGCTACGAGGTGGCGAACGGCATCATGGACTGGTTCGTACAGTTCGACATCAAAGAGGTCGTCACGATCGCGGGGATCATCACGAACGAACCGGAAAAGAGAGTCTTCGGGGTCGCGACCAGCAGCGGAGTGCTGCAGCGGGTCGAAGAGAAGACGATCATCCTTCCGATGGGAAGCATCTCCGGCGTCGCGGCAAGCCTCCTCACGGAGTGCAAGACCCGGGGCATCCCGGGGATAGGGCTTCTCGGTGAGACGGTGAACACCCCTGACCCGCGGTCGTCCGCGGCCACGATCGAGGTCTTGAACCAGATCTACGGCCTCAACCTGGACATCCAGCCACTGCTCGAACAGGCGGTGGAGATCGAGGCTGCAATGTCCCAGATCGCCGAGCAGGTGCAGAAGACCGAGGCCTCGCCCCGGAGAGAACAGCTGCCGATGTACGGGTGACGATCAATGAAGTACGCAGCGTTAACCGGAATCTCGCCGTCGGTCATTGCCGAACTCAAGAGCGGCAAGGCCCGCACCCTCGAGCTGAACAGCGCCCACAACATCATCACGCTGACCGAGACCGCCCCGGGAGAGTGTCTCTTCGTGACGTCGGTCAACGAGGAAGACCTCGCGCCCGGCGATCCCGGGATCATGGTCGACCTCCTCGCCCTCAACATCGGCATGAGGCGGCTCGAGGTCGCCAACTCGTTCTTCTACGAGGAACGGGAGCGGATGTCCGCCCGGATCAAGGTTCAGTTCCGGGGGGTGACCCTCACGCGCGACGTGGAGGGGCGGAAGTGGGGAGACCCGACCAAGGTCGAGATCGTCCGTTCGGCATGTTACCGGGCCGGATGATACCCTCCCTTTTCTATATGCGGTGTCCCGAAGGGACGGAGCTTTGAGCACCCTCCTCAAAGGGTTAATAACTCCACGCGACCAAAATGTATGGGAATACCACAGGGGTCTGTGGCTTAGCCAGGACATAGCGCCGGGCTTCTAACCCGGACGTCGGGGGTTCGAATCCCCCCAGGCCCGTCTGTTTTTGAAGTTCAGTCATGAGTAACAGGTATAGGCGTCTCTCCGGTTTCCGGGCAAAGAAAGCCAGGGGGACTTCGGCACCTTCTTCAGATCGGGGATGAGAGGCACCCGACGTGCCACGCCACCCAACCGATAGTTAGTAAATAACCAACAGTTATATTACGATCAACGAGCATACTCCTCTGGCGAGACTCGCTCCGGGAACCATCCCTCTGAGGGGCGAGGAACCCGGTTGAGTCCTGAAGATTGGGCTCTGCAGGAAAAGAAGCGTCGAGTGAAGAGTTGAATGATGGAGTGTTTGCAATGAAGATTGAGTCCGTGAAACTGGTTTGTTTTTCACCGACCGGGACGACGAAAGCGGTTGTCGAGGGTATTGCACGCGGATTAAAACCCGCCGGCGTGGAGATGCTCGACATCACCCGGCCGGATGCGAGAGTGGAACCCCTCCAAACATCGGAGAACGAGCTCCTCGTCATCGGTCTGCCGGTCTACATGGGAAGGATGCCGGCACTCCTGAACGAGTGGCTGCATGCGATCTCCGCTCAGAATACGCCTGCAGTATGCGTCGTCGTCTACGGCAACCGCGTGTATGACGATGCACTCATCGAACTGAAGGATATCCTGACCGGGTGCGGGTGCAGGCCGATCGCGGGTGCGGCCTACATCGGGGAGCACTCGTTCTCCACCGAAGAGACCCCGACGGCGGGAGGGCGTCCGGATGCAGGCGACCTCTCCCACGCAGAGTCGTTCGGGCGAATGATACGGGAGAAACTCGCCGCCATCCCCTCCGCCGACCGGATCGCCGGGGTCGAGATCCCCTGCTGCCGTCCTTACCGGGGGGACTCGCGGCTGTGGACCGTCGATTTCATCGCGGTCAGCAACGCGTGTATCCAGTGCGGGATCTGTGCGGAGGGATGCCCCGTCGGCGCGATCGATCCGAGGGATAGTACCCGGGTCGACACGACAACGTGCATCACCTGCTGTGCGTGCATCAAGAACTGCCCGCAGCATGCCCGAACGATGAAACCCGGGTTGGTCAAAGACGCATCGGTGCGTCTTCATACACTGTACAGCGAGCGAAAGGAGCCGGAATACTTCCTGTAACGGGTAGATTCTGCCGCCAATCGGGAGATATTTCAGTGATACAGACCGAGATTATACGTATGGAGCACCGTCCGTTCTACACAGTCCGCCCTCTCCTCCCCGTCTACCCGGAGCCGGAGGATACGCCGCCGGCACGGAGACGCTGGATACTGGTTCAGGGGAACTCCGTGCTCTTCACGGGCAACCCGGCACCCGGCACCGCTCTCATGCAAGACCCGCTCCCCGCCGGTCTCGCGTGCGGCGCGCCGGTGTACCTCGGCACCCGCGGCGACGTCGTCTACTACGCCGCCGAGGTCGCTGCCGGAACCGCGCCGCCGGCCGGCTGGCAGCCGTCGCCGGTCAGGGAACTCTTCGGAGCGGTTCCGGACGACGACCTGGCCGTTGCCGCCTACGCCGTTCGGATCCTCGACTTCGACCGGTCGACCGCCTTCTGCGGCAGGTGTGGTGCAACGACCCGCCCGCTCACGACCGAGCGGGCACGGATCTGCACGGCCTGCGACCGCGTCGTCTACCCCCGGATCTCCCCCGCCGTCATCGTGCTGATCAAGAAGGGGGAGGAGGTTCTGCTCGCCCGTTCCCCCCGCTTCCCGCCGGGGCTCTTCTCGGTCATCGCCGGCTTCAACGAGCCCGGTGAGAACCTCGAGCAGACCGTCCACCGCGAAGTCGGCGAGGAGGTCGGGATTACGGTGCAAAACCTCCGGTACTTCGGGAGCGAGCCCTGGCCGTTCCCCGACTCGCTCATGATCGGCTTCGTCGCGGAGCACGCCGGAGGGGAGATCCGGGTCGACAACCAGGAGATCGAAGCCGCCGGCTGGTTTGCCCGCGACGCCCTGCCTGCTGTCCCAACGGGAGCGAGCATCTCGCGGGCGCTGATCGAGGCCTGGCGCCGGCGGGAGATCTAAGAATTTCGTAGTATAACCGGAGCATTGAGATGGGAATCGCCGAGAGAAGACAGCGGGAGAAGGAACAGCGAAAGACCGAGATCGCCGATGCAGCCGAGCGCCTCTTCTTCTCCCGGAGTTATGAAGACGTCTCGATGGAGGATATCGCCCGCGAGGTCGAGCTGAACAAGGCTACCATCTATCTCTATTTCAAGAATAAGGAGGCGCTCTTCGCCACCATCGTTCTGCGGGGCATCGGGATTCTCGAGGCAAAATACCGGGAGTGCATGGAGAAGGAGGTTCCCGGCATCGCCAAGGTGACCCTGATGGGCCGGGCCTACTACCGGTTCTCGCAGGAGCACCCGGAGTACCTCCGGCTGATCCACTTCTACGGCTCCGAGCGGTTTTCCCGGGAGAACCCGTACACCGCAGAGATTGGAAAGGGATACGGCACCTGCCGCCGGATGCTCGCGGACGCGGTCAGGGAGGGCATCGACGACGGTACAATCCGGGCCGATCTCGATCCCTTCCTGACCTCGATGTATCTCATGACATCCTTCATGGGCATCCTCTCCATGGAACACAGATGGACGCTGGTGATCGAGGCGGAGGGGTTCAGTTACGACCGGTTTGCCGACGAGTTCTTCCGGTTCATCATGCCGGCAATCTCTTCCGGCGAGGGATCTCAGGATATCGGCGATCTCGCGGAGCCTGAAGAGAGGAAGAGATCGTAGTGCTGGGAAGATAACGCGTCCCCGGCCGTCGGGTTGCAAGAGACTCCTCCTGGCGCACTCCCCCACCCCAAACCGCGGGATTGATGACGGCGGATGGCCCATTAGATCCCATGAAGCACGAAACGGTCAGACTGGCCGGAAAAGACGCCGACGGGTACGCCATACCCCTCGGCCCGGTGAACCTCGTGGCGGTGGTGACGGATGCGGGGATGGTCGGTTGCGGCGCGTTCGACATCGATGCGCTCGAAAAGTTCGGCTACCCCGCGGCGCGGGTCAAACCCGCAGGAGGCGCATCCTCGATCGAGACCGTCGATGACCTCCTCCGCGGCAAGATCAAGGGGGCGAACCGGCATGCATCCGAGCGCGGGGTCGTCGTCGGGATGACGGGGAGAGAAGCGCTCGACTGTCTCTAGGACGTCAGGAAAAAACAGGGTCGACCGGGTCTCCCCCCGGTCAACGCACCTTCGTCCCCGGCTTGACCGGGCGGAGGGGGACCAGAAGAGAGGCCTCGTCGCCGGCGGCGAGGATCATCCCACGGCTCTCGACGCCGAAGATCTTGGCCGGGGCGAGGTTTGCGATCAGTGCCACGTCTTTCCCCACCAGCTCGTCGGGGGCGTAGAACTGTGCGATCCCGCTGACCACCTGGCGCTTCTCGCTTCCAAGGTCGACGACGAGTTTGTAGAGTTTCTTCGAGCCCTTGATCGGTTCGGCCGAGACGACCTTTGCTATCCTGATATCGAGGTTGCCGAACTCTTCGATCGAGACGGTGGGCATCTTCGGTGCGGCCGCCTCCTTCGCCTGCTCCACCCGCATATTGAGGGTCGCCTCGAGGGCGGCGACCTGCTCCTTCTCGACCTTCGTAAAGAGCGTGGTGGGTTTTTCGAGTGTGCGAGCTCCCACCGGCGCAGTGGCCTCGGCGATCGGGTGATCCGCGAGATTGTCCTCGTAGCCGAGCATCATCCAGGCCCGCTGCATCGCCTCAGGCATCAGCGGCTCGAAGACGAGGACGAGAGCTTTGACGATCTGGAGACAGTCGGCGATCACCTGTTCTGCCGCCGCCCGGTCTTCCTTGATCACCTTCCAGGGGGCATTGTTCTGGATGTAGCCGTTCCCGTACGACGCGAGCGCCATCATCGTATCGACGGCGTTCTTGAAGTCGTAGTCCCGCATCTGGGCGTCGACGGCGGCAAGCGACCGCTCGATCTCCTCGATCACCTCCGGCCGCGGAGCGAGGTCGGGCACGCCGCCAAACTCCTTCTCGGCGAAGTACATCGCCCGGTAGATGAAGTTCCCGAGCGTCCCGACGATCTCGTTGTTCACCCGCTCGGCGTAGACCTTCCAGGAGAAGTCGAGCTCCTTCGTGTGGTTCGTGTAGGAGAGGAGGTAGTAGCGGAGGTAGTCCGCCGGGAGGCCCTGGTCCAGATAGTCGTCGTTCGTCCAGACGACGTAGCCGCGGGACTTCGAGAACTTCCTCCCCTCGATCGTGACCATGCCGCTCGCGACCACCGCGTGTGGGAGGCCGTAGCCCGCCCCCTTGAGGAGCGCCGGCCAGAAGATGCAGTGGTGGTAGATGATGTCGCCGCCGATGAAGTGCGTGACCCCTGTCTCGTCGCCGCACCAGTAATCCTTCCAGTCGGCGCCGGCCTTCTGTGCCCACTCCTTCGTGAACGAGATGTAGCCGATGGGCGCGTCGACCCAGACGTAGACGACGAGGTCGTCGCGCCCGGGGAACTTGACGCCCCAGTCGAGTGTCCGGGTGATGCACCAGTCGTGCAGGAGTTCCTTCACCCACCCGAGGGCGTAGTTCCGGGCGGTCGAGGTGCCCCGGAGGTCGGGGAGGTACTCGAGGAGGAACTCGCGGAACGCCGAGAGTCTGAAGAAGTAGTGCTCCTGCTCGCGGTACTCAGCCTTCCCGCCGCAGACCTTGCAGACCGCGTCCTTGATCTCGCCGGGCTCGAGATGCTGCCCGCATCCCTGGTCGCACTCGTCGCCCCGGGCAACCGCCCCGCAATGCGGGCAGATCCCCTCCACGTAGCGGTCGGGGAGGAACCGCTCGCACTGCGGACAGTAACTCTGGCTGACGGTCTCTGCGTAGACGTAGCCGTTCTCGATGAGCCGCTCGACGATCGAGCGGGTGGTCTCGTGGTTCATGGCATCGTCGGTCATCCCGAACCGGTCGAAGACGACCTCCATCCGCCGGAACGTCTCGTAGAAGTGCTCGTGATACCGCTCCGAGAGGGCGCGGGGTGTCGAGCCCTCCTGCTCGGCACTGATCACGATCGGCGTCCCGTGGTTATCGGAACCGCATACAAAGACGACCTCTTCCCCGGACCGGCGCATATACCGGACGTAAAAATCCGCCGGTACGTAGGTCCGCAGGTGCCCGATATGGCAGGGACCGTTCGTGTACGGGAGCCCGCACGTTACCAGCAACGGCTTACCACTCATCCTTATTTAATCTGGTTGCGATGCTAATAAAGATACCAGCGCATGGCACGACTGATTAAAATCCCGGTGAGGTCATTCGGTTCCGAGGTCGGGACGCCCGCCGTTACGGAACTTGCGGGGTGGCTGAAGGGGAAGAGAGGGGTGGACGCGGATCTCACCACCTACCGGCTCGAGCAGTCGCTCGACGCACAGGAAGGGGTGGCGGTTCCCGCTGCCGGCGGCGTCTTCTACGGCGAGCGGTTGAGCGGGGCATTCCTCGGCATGGAGGACGGGGTGCTCGTCGGCGAGCCGGGGATCGACCCGGCAGCCGTGGCCGACGATGCCCGGTTCGTCAGGGCAAGACGCAAAGATGCGTGGGTCGCCCTCCCCGCCCCCCACATGCTCGGGTTTCGCGATGCCTCCATCGGAGACGAGGAAGAGTTCTCCGAGACGATAGCGGACCTCTACGCCCGCCTTGCGCGGGAGATGCGGGATGCAGGCGTACAGGGCCACGTTCTGGTCGCAGATGAGGCGGATGCGATCGAACTCGAGGTGCTTGCCGGGAGAAAAGTCCTCTTTTTCCCGAGAAACCCGAAGACCTTCGACCTGGAACTCCTGCTCGAGTACCAGGGAACTCTCGTCCTCCCGGCGGCCGCGCTCGACCGGGCACCGGACCTGATGGACAGGTTCCGCGTCCGGAAACTCGTCCTGCTCGATGCGGGGGGAGAGGATCTCGCAGCGGCCGCTGCCGAACTTGTCGACCCGGATATGCTCGAGGCGGGCGGCTACTGCGAGGAGTCCTGTCCGGACTACTGGAAGGGTCTCGTCGACCGGGCGTTCATTCCTCGATAGACTCCGCCTTCTCCGCCAGGCGGCGGTAGTGGCGGTTCCTCTTGATGAGCCAGAAGAGGAGCCGGTCGAGGAGAGTGAAGGGGAAGGTTCCCCCGGCCGCGTGGGGATGCCCGCCGCCGGAGAACTCCCGGGCGATGATGTGGCTGACGGGGGGGACGGAGCGGATGGAGATCCGGCCGTTTCTGGAGACGATCACCTCGATCTCGGTCTTGAGCTCGTCGCGGATGGCGTGAGCGGTCTCGCTCGGGTAGCCGTAGAGGGGCGCGAACGCGATCCGGTAGCGACCGTCCTCGATGATGGTGGTGTGCCGGATGCTCTTTTTGATGTCCCGCTCCATCTCGCGGACGATCTCGTTGTACTCACTCTCGATCCTCGCGTCGACGATCGTTCCCCGGACAAGGTTGTCGCGGACGTACTCCCGGCAGCCCTTCCGCATCACCACCTGCCCGAGCATCTTCGACCGGGGGTCCTGGTGCTTCCAGAGGTCGTAGTCGCAGACGACCCGGGCGATCTCTTCGACCACCGCGTCGCCGGGGGCGAGATCGCGGGCGACGATCCCGGTCGCGCAGGTGGAAACGTCGACGTGAAGGAGGCCGGTCTTCTTCTCGACGGCGCGGATCTCCTCGTCTTTCCAGCGGTGATGGTCTCGCCACTCGATCCGCCACCCGTTTGACCGGGCCTTCGCCAGCCGCTGCTCGACACCCTGCTGGTAGCCGATATCCGATATGCTGAGGAGGTCGCCCCGGCCCGGAGAGCCGGCGACGGCGTCGAAAAGGGAGAGGAATTTGCCGACCGAAGCCCAGACGGTGAAGACCTCACCGTAGGTTCTCCGGTGAATGGCATCGCTCCCGACGGCGTCGAGGTCATTGTGCGTGAGGTGCACGACGTGCTCCGTCCTCCCGGAGAGCGCCTGCATGAGGTTTCCGCTCCTGGTATCAGGCTTTCGATCGCTTCCGCCCATTGTTCTTTATATCGGCGTACGACGTGATAAACAGGCGGTTTGGGTCCGCTCCCGCCCCGTTGTCCCGGTGCCGGCGGGTTTGTGTCCCGGCAAACACAGTATTTATTAGGAACGACCGACAACATTGTAAGGCAGAAGCCCCTGTAGCTCAGACTGGGAGAGCGCCAGACTGAAGATCTGGTTGTCCCCGGTTCAAATCCGGGCGGGGGCATTTCGAGCAACTTTTCTGACGTCTTTGTTCAAAAATGGGGTGAAGTCAGCCCAAGAAGATTCCGGGATTACAGAACCGCATTTCCCGGAATGCTCTTATGCGCTCGCAGATAATTAGATAATGTCCTTCCAGAACGCAGATCCGGCTTCCCATGGGCTATCGCCCCTTGGGGGAGGGATCGGGAGGGGGTGTCCCCCTCCCGGCAGAGGCTTTTGCGATGACCTCAATATGGCCCTACGCAAAAGAGATACCCTTTCATGTTTGCCGTTGCGCCTTCGACGAAGATGACCACTGTTACACACCAACACCCGATTGTGTATAACTCTGCTAATGTGTAGCCGTAAAATCATCAACATGCCCTACAATATCCATATCTCCATTGACTTCAGCCTGTTTGGTAAAACTATCAGCAATGTCCCCTACCCAGTAGATGAAACTCTCTCCTATTGCTCTCCACTTGGGGATATCATACTGCATAAAATACAGGCTCGACAATACCGCAAAAACCCTAACAGTTAAAATAGCAGGATCCACCAGACCCCAATGACTCGGACCGTCGTAGAGTTCATCATCGTTTTCTCTGATGCCTACACCGTTGAATAGACCATAGGGAGATACGTGGACTATTTTATGTGATAATAAATGCTCCTCGTATGTTACAAAGTCATGTGCAATTTCAACCTTTTCCAGGATATGTGAGAATTGAACCTTTTCCCGTTTTTTGAAGCAGCCTGCGGTTGTTGCCCATTCATATTTCTCCCTAGCGCTGTTACATGAATATAAGTAGGCCTTTGCTGTTTCCTCTCCATATTTCATGAGAAATTCGGACACAACCAATAGTTCAAAAAGCGAACGCCAGCGAGCAAATGCTCCATTAGCAAATCCATTTTTAAGAAGACAAAATATTTCAGCATATATCTGGCATGCCCTTGCGTAGTTAGCCATTAACGAATAGTGGAGAAAACTAGTTTCCTTTTTCACTTCATCAGAAAGGGTAGTTCTAAGGTCATTTTGGTACTCGTTATTGAGAAGAACTGCGTGTACGTGAAGGGCATCGCATGCAACGAAGCAATCGCCCCATATCTCTATATTCGCGCGAAGAAATTGGGCATCCGCGTCACATTTGAGGCGATGGTATTTGATAAAGTTCGCTTTGGATTCCTCATATTTCTGTCTTGCAATTTCAAGGTCTTTATCCTCAAGAAGAGCATCGAATAATTCTCCGTTTGCCAGTAAATCTATGGCCTCTTCTCTGGAGTACCCACGAGACAGGAGTTTACGGAAAATTGTCTGAAGATCGTCATTACCACAATCGATCCAAAACTCCCTATCTACTGGCTCCATAAAGTTAACTTTCAGCTGTGGTGTAGTAAAGCGTTTTTATAATGATGCTAGGACGAGTCCGTTCCAAGGTGACCGCACCGGTTTCAGGTTAATTTCAGCACCCATGACCGTACCTGCTCCACAAGAGGCAATAGCCCGGCGCTCGCATGGGTAACCCAGAGAGCAATTGAGCCCGCCCAATACACCAGCGAAGCCTTCCCGATGATCCATAAGCATATCCGGGTTCACGTATGCTCCCCTGTGTAGTCGCGACCTTTCGGGTATGCAGGTAGCCTATTTACTATTAAGACAGAGATATCCCGATGCGTGTCAAATTCTGCGGAACGGCCAGCCTTGCGGATATGGAGTGCGCAGTCGATGCGGGCTGCGACGCCGTGGGGTTCATCATGGGCGTGACCCACAAGAGCAGCGACTTCGTAACTCCGGCAGAAGCCGCGAGAATGATACGCCGTCTCCCGCCGTTCATCGAACCGGTCGCGGTCACCCACCTGCAGGAGACAAAAGACCTCATCGAGTTAGTAAAAGAGTCGCACTGCACGACGCTGCAGGTTCAGAACATCGTCGAACCGACCGAACTGGACGCCGTCCGCGATGCTCTCCCGTATGTCAGGATCGTGAAGGCCGTTCACGTGATGGACGTATCGGCCGTCGAGACGGCAAAACGCTACGAGCCCTACGCCGACGCGCTCCTCCTCGACACTAGGACACCGGAGAAACTCGGGGGGACGGGGCTCACCCACGACTGGAACGTCAGCGCAACGATCGTCGCACACTCGGCGATCCCCGTCATTCTTGCAGGAGGGCTTACGCCGGAGAACGTCGGCACTGCGATACGGAAAGTCCGCCCCTACGGGGTCGACGTGCATACCGGCGTCAAGAAAGACGGCGTCCGTAACAGGGAAAGGACGCTTGCTTTTGCCCGCGAAGCACGAAACGCTCTGCCCGGGGAGCCGGACAGATAGAGTCCTCCCATTCAGCCGTCGTCCTGCACCCGGCAGGAGAGTTGCCCGGGCAGGCGGCCTGCCCGAAAAAAGTTTTTCTCTTCACCAACGGCGCCCGCGCCCGCGTCCGCCGCCGAAGCCGCGCCCACGACCGCACCCATATGGGATTCCGCCTCTTCCGAGGCCATAAACCGGCTGCTGCTCAGCCGGTGCCTCCCGGGCGGTCTCGTTCGTCTCTCCGGCAGGGTTGCCCTCTGCCGGCTGTTGCGGCGGCAGGGCGCACCGGCCCATGCGCCGCCCGGTCATCGGCCCCATACCGCGGGGCCCGGTAGCATCGAATCCTGGCATTTCTCTTCACCTCGTTTGTAACATATTACTCATATGCGCTAAATACTATAAATCTATCCCATCACCGTGTGTGCCCACACCAGAACCAGACCATAACATCTTCATGCACAACCGGCGATATCGGCCTGTACAGAACCGGCTCCTGCCGGATCATCGCATGCCAAAGTTTACTGCCGATTAAGTTCCACCCCGGATACGCAGAACGGTCGAACGTACCATGTCTTCCACACCCGTATCCAGTGAGCGGCTCATGCCACATGCCCCCATCGACGAACTCGAGGACGGCGTGCTCCTGCTCGACGCCGAGAGAAGAGTGATACGGGTCAACCGGGCCTTTCAAAGCCTTCTATCGCTGCCGGACACCAGGGACCTCACCGGGGCGGACGGAATGGCGCTCGTCCGCACCCATCTCGCACCGCTCATCGACGATGCCGGAACGGCCGGGCGGCTGCTCGCGGCGCTCCGGGACAGGGAACCGCTCTCCGGGCTGGAATGCCGGATCGCTCCCGACCGATGGATGGCGTGCTCGGTCAGGGTTCCAGGCGACGGCGCGGTACTCCTCCTCGTCAGCGACATCGCCGCAAGGAAGGAGAGCGAGGAGAAGGGCCACCGTCTCGGGCAGGAGCACAGGTACTACCGGGAGACCTTCGACCTCGCCCCCGACGGCTACTTCGTCTGCGACCCGGAGGGAACGATCCTCGACGTGAACCTGGCGGGAGCCGTCCTCCTCGCGAGAGACCGCCGGAACCTGATCGGGACGCTCAGCACCGATTACATCGCCCCCGAGGACGGGAAGGCCTGCCGTGACCTCGTCGCACAGTTCGAGGCCGGAGCCCCGGGCCCCCTGCGGGGGATCGAGGTCACGATACAGCCGGCGACCGGAGCGCCCGTCCCCGTCTCCCTCTCCGCCACGGCCGTCCGGGACGGCCGCGGCAGCCTCACGGAGATCCTGTGGCTCGCCCGGGACATCACCCGGAGGAAAAGGACGGATGCGGAACGGGAGCGGCTGCTCGCTGAGAACCAGTCGCTCGCGGCCGACCTCGCGGCAGAACGCGACATCCTCCGGACGGTCATGGAGTACACCGACGTCCACCTCGCGTACCTCGATCCCCACTTCCGGTTCGTCCGCGTGAACACCGCCTACGCAGAAGGTTCGGGCTACAAAAAAGAGGAACTTCTCGGCCGCAACCATTTCGACCTCTTCCCGAACCCGGAAAACCAGGCGGTCTTTGAGCGGGTGCGGGATACCGGCGAGCCGTTTAGGATATACGCAAAACCGTTCACCTACGAGAACCAGCCGGAACGAGGGACAACCTACTGGGACTGGAGCCTCGTGCCGGTGAAGGACGCACGGGGAGGCGTCCAGGGGCTGGTCTTCTCGCTTGCCGACGTCACGGAGCGGGTACGCGCCGGGGAAGAGATCCTTATCAGGAACAAGAGGCTCGCCGTCTTAAACGCGGTCATCACCGCGTCGGCATCCGCATTCACCCTGGACGAACTCCTCGACAATACGCTTGACGCCGTCCTCGACAACCTCGGATTCGATCTCGGGTCGATCTACATGCTGGAGGAGGGAGAGCGGATGCACGCCATCATCCGGTGCCACCGGGGAGTCTCCGAGTTCGCCCTGATGCATAACGGGAGACTCAACGTCCGGCACTGGCCCTACAACCGGGTCTTCGTCGCGGGGCAGCCGTGGTTCGTCGAGGGAGGGGAAGATGCGTCCGGCCGGAACCTGGACGTCCTCGCGGACTTCGGCGCCGCCTCCCTGGCCTTCATTCCACTCACCGCCGAATCCTCCGTCATCGGGGCGCTCGTGCTCGGGAGCACCGCCGCCCGGGAGATACCGGAGGAGACGCGGCTGATCCTCGAGGCGGTCGGCCGTGAGGTCGGGAGCGGGGTTCTGCGGGGGATGCTCTACTCACGGCTCGAGGAGGCGAACCGGGAGGCGAACCTCTACCTCGACATCCTCACCCACGACATCAAAAACGCCGACAACGTCACGAACATCTACGCCGAACTGCTCGACGAAGCACTCTCCGGGAAGGAGCGGGAATACCTGAAGAGACTCCGCGCCGGTATCAGAAAGAGCATCGATATCACGGCAAACGTCACCACGATCCGCAAGATCCGCGAGAGCCGGGCGGCGCTCCACCCGGTCGACCTGGACGGGGTGATCCGCGAGGAGATCGCTCACCATCCAGACGCTCGCATCACCTACGAGGGGCTGCGGGTGATAGTCCTCGCAGACGACCTCCTCCCCGAGATCTTCACGAACCTCATCGGCAACGCCGAGAAGCATGGCGGGCCGGGCGTCGAGATAGAGATCGTCGTCGAAGACGCTGAAGATGGCGGGCTCGTCCTCGTCACCGTCGCCGACACCGGCCCGGGGGTTCCGGACGAGGCGAAGGAAGTTATCTTTTCCCGGTTCGAGCAGGGGAAGGCCCGGGAGAGCGGCCAGGGCCTCGGCCTCTCGATCTGCCGGATGCTTGTTGTCCGCTACGGCGGCAGAATCTGGGTCGAAGACCGGGTGCCGGGGCATCCCGGGTGTGGGGCGGCATTCCGGCTCACGCTCAGGGAGGCTGAGGGCGGCGAATCCGGGGAAGAGACAGAGTAGACCGTTCTCGTGTGCGCCCCTCTACGGTCTCCTGCTTGTCAGGTGAGCCCGCGAGCGAAGAATTCCGGCACCCCATCTCACGCACGAAAAAGAGTATTACCGGGCCGGCACCGCTGCCATACCCTTCTCAACCCGGCGGGCCACTTCCTGCTTGACCTGCCTGATATTCGCCGCCTGGTCGCGCTCGGCAAGGGTCGGGCCCGCCTTGGAGACGACCTCCTCGCTCGGGACGCCCTTTGCGTTCATGACGCGCAGGTAGCCGAAACTCGCCCAGCTGTCCGGGAGGTCGCGCAACCGCACATACTCCATGTTGTTCGGCGCGAGATCGAGCTGGGCGTCGATGACGCTGTTGACGTAGTCCTTGTTCTCCTCGAAGACGACCAGGGGCTCGATGACGTCGGCCTTCACGAGGTCCTGGATATCGCGGCCCTCATACTGCTTGATGAGCCGTGCGCACTCGTTGAAGTGCGTGACCTCCATCTTCATGAACTTCTCCCAGATCCCCTTGATCCTCGGGTCGCTCTCGGTCTGTGCGCACGAGTAGTAGAGGTAGGCCTCGTTGAGCTCAATCATCGCCATCTTCTCGAGCATCGTCTCGTTCGGGTCGCCGAGCAGCCCGTACTGGGTGACGTGCTGCTCCTCGATCTCCGCGATCTCGGCATACAGTTGCCGTGCAATCTCATCGGGATACATGAACCCGTGCGCCCGGTAGTAGAGCATCGTCTGCTGCTCTCCGGCGGTGATCGTGATGTAGTTCATCTTCGTCTTGATGTCGGCCGTCTCCTTGTCGTAGTGCTTGCGCATCGAGTCGAAGGGGTGGCGGTGCTCGATGCTCGTCGGCCTGCCGGGTTTCACCTCGGTCTTGCCCTGGACGATCGAGTCGGGGTCGCCGCCCTCGATGTAGTCGTAGAGGCAGCTGTATCGGTAGAGGTGATCGAAGTCCTCGAGCAGGGCAAAGTCCAGCGTCTGCTTCACGTAAGGATCCGGCTCGTTCTGCGCCAGGTTCGCGGTGAGGTCGACCGCCACCTGCTCGTAGCCGAGGGTAGTCTCGACGACCGACTGGTCCGCCGGGTTGAGCCAGTTGATCGTCTCCTGCTGCTGGGAGTCGATCCGCCGCATCAGGGCCATCGCCTTCTTCACCTCGGGATCGGGATGCATCCGCTCGATCGCGTGCGACATCAGGACAGCGTTGTTCTCGATCCCGTTCATGAGGATGATCCGGGTCCGGGTGTAGGCGTCGACCGCCTTTTTGTCATACGGGGCCGGAACCATATCCTTCCAGTTCATGGGCTGCTCTTCGATAGGCATCCCTTCCATCTCGAATGGTCTGAATTGCGCCATCTCATCTTCCTCCATAACCCCCGCATATCCATCGGCACGGGCATCTCCGGCATAACGGCGGCACGGGCGGTGAACCCTGCGGTTCCCCCGCACCCCGGAAGACCGGGGGTTGCTCCCCATGCCGGTCACGCCACAAAAACCTAACGGCCGGGACAAGCAGGCAGAAAAAACGCTCTCCGAGAGCGTATCGACAGCCGCCCAACGACGTCCAGGGGATTATCCGGCGCGGCACCGCCGCGGGCCGCCGGGAAGACCGCAACGTATACATCACCGGAGGCCCGGCTGCGGGAGGAGACCACCCGATGCAGGTTACCCGGGTAAAATTGTTATGCATGCAGGCTCATGTGGGGGCGGCGGATGGTGACCGGCCACCCGACGGCAACCAGACCGCAGGAGGCAAGGATCATGACAGGGAGAGAAGACGACCCCTCCGGCCCCGGGCGGCGGCAGGATAGGGATCAGAGAGCGGACAACCCGGAGGCCGGGGAGAAAGGCGGGTTGCCGCCGGTCTCGCGCGGCGGCAGTCGCGACTTCCCCGGCCTCACCGCAGACTTCCGGATCGACATCCTCGATCACGACGACGAGGTGATCGTCGTTGCGGAACTGCCCGGCGCGGACAAAGACGAGATCCGGATCAACCTGCCAAACCCCCAGACCCTGCGAATAACGGCGAGGCGCACCGGGCCGGCCGAGGAGGAGCCGGGGACTTACTACATCCACGAACGCGGAGACGAGATCCTGACCCGGATGGTACGCCTGCCCGCGAGCGTGATAGAAGATGGCGCCGGGGCCGGATTCAAGAACGGCGTCCTCGAAGTACGCCTGAAGAAGATGAGGACACGGTCCGGAACCAACGGCAAAAAGATCCCCATCGAGTGACGGGGACGGAGGGGGCAGGCATCAGTGCCGGGCCGCGCACCCGGCCATCCGGGTCGTCACCACCTGCGGGTGGTAGCAGATGACGCTGTCCCGGGCGGTGATCCTGCCGTTCTTCACCTGGTCGATGGCAGTGAGGTGATCCTGCACGCCCCGGGTGAGGAGATAGTACTCCCGCACGAACTCCTTCCCTCGTGCGCCCATCTCGTGGGCCAGCTCCGGGTTCCGGAGGAGATGGAGGATCCGGTCGGCGGTCTCCTGGATCGTCGAGACCAGGTAGCCGTTCCAGCCGTCGCGGATCTGGAGCGGTATGCCGCCGACACTCCCGGCGACGACCGGCTTCTCCTTCCAGAGCCCTTCGGTCACCGTCAGCCCGAACCCCTCCTTGATGGACTTCTGCACGATCACGTCGGACGCCCGCTGGAGCGCGTTGATCTCGCGATGGCTGTCCGGCGGGAGGTCGAGGATATGGATATCGGGATCGTCCTCGGCTGTCTCGCGGACTTCACGCAGGACGATGAAACACTCCGGGTCGTCGCACGCCCGCCCGCCGACGAGGACGAGCTGGCAGGGCATCTTCCGGCGGACGTTCTTGAACGCCTGGATGACGCCGACCGGGTCTTTGAAGGCATCGTACCGGGATACCTGGGTGACGATCGGCTTCTCCGGGTCGATACCGTACTTCGCGAGGGTTGCATCGATCTCGGACGGGGCGAGATCGCGGTTCTTCTCGGATAAAGGATCGATGAACGGCGGAATGATGAAACTCGGCACGTTCCAGAGAGGAAGATACTGGAAACTGGAGAATATGCCGGCGTGATACTTCTCGACCAGCCTTCGCAGGATGTTGCCGATCTCCCCGACGGTCGTGGTAGGTACCGTCTCCAGCTGGACGTGGCACCGCCAGAGCAGCCTCTTTCGCTCGCGTTCCCGGTTCGTCAGGAACTCGACGAGGCCGAGCGGCTGAGGGTCGTGGATGGTCACGACGTCGGAATCGTCCTCTATCAACCCTTCGTTCTGCCGCTGGGCCTCCCAGTAGGTCTCGACCATTGCCGGCGAGAACCCGCCCCCCCGACCCTGGAGGAAGTTATGGAGCGTCTTTGTCACGTCGAAAAATGCCGGGTCGGCTTCCATGACGCTCCAGGTCGTCTCGAGGCCGAGCGCGTTGAGGAACGGAACGTAGGAGATCAGGATCTCCGAGACGCCGCCCCCGTAGCGGGTCGAGTTGATCTCCTGGATCTTGACACCGGAGAGACGCCCGGCAAGTTCCTCGATCACCGAAAACTGCTTTGTGCCCGCGATTCGCTGATATTCCCTGAGGGAAGGATACCCGGGGAGATCTGTAACGATCATAAGAGGAACACTACCCGGCAATACACACCCAACCGATAAAATGCCTTTCGGTGGGAGAGAGACAGCCCCGGGAGACTGCCGCGGGCATGCGTGCTAAACAGGGTCACTCACTTTTGATCTCGAGAGTGCGGCGGGTCTCGGGGTCCGTGCGAGAAGAGGCGTCCCGGGGAAGGGCCCTCTCCAGGGCGGCCTTCAACTCGGCAAGAGAGATGGGCTTTTCCAGGACACCGACGATATCGTTCGCGTATCTCGAATACTCTTCCGGCCAGACATGTTTTGCGGTGAAGAGCAAGACCGGGATATCCCTGTACTCGTCATTCCGTTTCAGTTCTTCCAGGAACTGCCATCCGTCTATAGGAGACATCATCACGTCGAGAATGATGAGTGCGGGTTTCTCCTTCTTGATTGCCCGCAGCGCATCCCATCCGTTATGAACAAGGAGCGGTTCGCGGTTGATCTTCTTGAGCAGCAGCTCCATTACTTCCAGCGTCGGCAGGTCGTCGTCGACGACCATGATCTTGTTTCCCAAAGTTCATACCTCCCTTGGTATCCTGATGGTGAAGGTGCTCCCTTCGCCCACCTTACTCGTCACCGTTATATCCCCGCCATGCAACTGGACATACTTGTTCGCGATCGAGAGCCCAAGGCCGGCGCTGCCGCCTTTGCAGGCCTGCTCGGCGTCTCCTATGTAGAACGGCTCAAAGATCGATTTGATAACATCTTCGGGGATACCGATGCCATTATCACACACCATAATATAATGGTTTTCATTTGATCTCGTATACCGGATCCATACTTTCTCTGGCGGTTCATTATACTTAACGGCATTCGATACCAGTCCCGCAACCACCATCGAAAGCCGATCGGGGTCTCCCATAATACGGACGTTATCAGGGATTTCATTACAAATCCGGGCACTTTGTTCGTATTCGCCGTCCGATACGACAGCATCGACCAGTTCGTGGAGCGGCACCTCCTGAACGGTCAGATCGACGTAGTCCATCGTGAGCAGACTGAGCTCGACCGCCCTCTCCACCACCGCCATCTCCTTGTCGGCGCACGCAAGGCAGGTCTTGAGGATCTTCTCCGTATCCTTCGTGAGGCCGTAATAATCGGGATCTTCGACGAGCATCCGGAGATAGCCGACGAGCGGCTGCAGCGGGGTGCGTAACTCATGGGCGAGCTTGGTGACGAGCCCTTTCCACTGTTCGACCTCCCAGGAGAGCTGCCTGCACGCAAGGCTCTGCCGCCGCACCTCGGTGGTATCCCGTGCCGACCCCACGACGCCGGTGAACGCACCGTCCACTCCGTTATACGGGGCGATCGCAACGGAGAAGTTGTGCCGGGCGCCTCCGATCTCCAGATCGAGGTCATAACAGGCGCCCTTCTGTTCTTCGATCACCTTCCGGATCTCTTCCATGTTCTGCGCGGCAAGGTCGCCAGGCAGGAGAGTGTCCACACACTTCCCGACGATCTCTTCGGGAGAGATCCCGTACTCGAGCGCACGAACCCAGGAGAAGTGCAGGATGCAGCCCGCGGCATCCTGAATGAAGAAGATATCGTTTGTCTGCCGGATGAGATCCATCAGCCGCCCATTCGACCGGATGAGCGCGTCGTTCTGGGTGAGGAGCCTTCCGGTGTCGACGACCGTGCATTCGAAGAGGTTCTCGATGGAAAGCACCCTGCAGGAGAGAAGAACTCTCCTCGCATCGCCGTTCTGCGCGTAAAATGTCATCTCCGCATTTCCGACGTAGCCTTCCCGCTCCATCTCCGCGATGAACCATGCCTTGCCGGCCTCGTCCGCCCAGAACGCCTCTGCCGGGATGCCGACGAGTTCCCGGGGCGCGTAACCGAGCATATCGGCACACTTTCTGCTGGCACAGACAACGCGGAGGGTCTCGGGATCGCAGAGGAACCTTGCATTTCGGGTATCCTCGATGATCCGCCTGCACCGGGAGGCAGCCAGATGAGATTCCTGAGAAAAGAGCGTCGCGGCCCCGAAGACCCAGAGGAAGATCATCGTGTGCAGCCCCGTCATCACAGGGTCGACGGCGAAGCCGAGCGTCGATAGGTACACCCGGATGATTACAAACCCGGCAACAAGGAACGCTGTCGCCTTGAATGCCTGCCTCGGAAACCAGAGAGCAGCAAAGAGTATCGGGATGCAGAATGTCAGGGGACAGAAGAGCTGGGCGTTCATCGGTGTAGCCGCCGTGAGCATGAGCGACACCGCCGATAACGAAACCACCACGATCATTCTGACGATATCCGTCCCGGTAAAAAGATCCTGTTGAAAACCGCTCAAGAGGCTCCGGTTCAAGGCCATAGGTAATACAGTGGTTATTTAAGGAGATGTATATAAGCGATTCGGAATCGATTGGCCGATAAAAAGTAATGTTTCAGGGAAACAAGTGCATTTCTTTGAATTTTCAGAACATATCTCGAATATTCTTCAATTCATGAGAGGGCGGCGGCAGGAGGTTCTGCCGGCGCAGTATTGCAAGAAAAGGGAGCATATATGAAGAACGGCGTGTAACCCTAATTTATGCGCCCGTTTGTCTTCGGTAACATCGCCATGAGCGCTGACGGGAAGATCTCAACGAGAGAGCGGCGGCAGGTGAGGATCTCGGGTAACGAGGATTACCTGCGGGTCGATCGGATCAAAGCGGAGAGTGACGCCATCATGGTCGGCATCGGCACGGTGCTCGCCGATGACCCTTCGCTCACTGTGAAATCCCCGGAACTCCGGGAGCGCCGGAAGGCAGCCGGAAAGGATGAGAACCCCATCCGCATCGTAGTGGACGGCAGAGGAAGGACGCCTCTGGATGCGGACATTCTCCACAAGGGAAGCGGAAAGCGTATCGTCGCGGTTTCAAAAAAAGCGCCCACAAACGCTGTGGAGGCTCTCCGGCAGCATGCCGCCGTCATCGTCGGCGGCGAAGAGACCGTCGACCTCCGCGGCCTGCTCGAGGAACTGCACCGGCAGGGTGTCCGGCGCCTGATGGTCGAAGGAGGAGGGACGCTGATCTGGACACTCTTCGAGCAGGGGCTCGTCGATGAATTCCAGACGTTCGTCGGCAACGTCGTCATCGGCGGAAAGGATGCCCCCACACCCGCTGACGGCGCCGGTTTTCTCCACGAGGAAGACTTTCCCCGGCTGCAGATCATCGAGGCCGTCCGGCTCGACGACGGCCTGCTCATACGGTGGGAAGTGAAGAGAGCGTAAGGCGGGAAAAACTCGTTCGATAACTTTTTCAAAAAAGACTGGTCGATCGAAAAAAAGGTTGTTCGGATCAGGGTACTTCCACGATCTGGTCTTTGACCTTGAAAGTGCCTCCGGTGACGAAGGATACCGTTATCTCAACCCGGTTCTCTCCCTTCGCATGCTGGATGACGATATCGTCGCCGCGGATGGGCTGCAGGGTGTCGGTGATGACTTCCCCGGTCGATTTGGTCACGCGCACGTCGATCTTCGTCACGAAGTCCTGGCCCTTCCCGCCGCTGAATGCGATGTACAGGTCGTTCGTTACCCGTGAGGGGTATCCGCCCGTAAGCTGGAAGTCAACCTCCTTTCCCGGCGGCGCCGTCTGCGTCGGGCCGGGCGTAAGCGAGGCCGGCGCCGTCGTGGCCGCGGGGGTCTCCGCGATCGTCGTCGTCACCCTCGGGGTTGTGGGGTCGGCAGGCTCGCCTGTGCCGGTGCAGGCGGCAGAGAGCGAAAATGCAAGCAGGAGCACAATCAGAGCTGATAGCAACCTGAAGTTCATAAAGCAATCATGCTCATCAATGTATTTTACTTTTTCGTCACGCTCCCGGCACGCCGTGGATACAAGGAGATAAATAGCCCAGGGTGCCTGCCGGTCAGGCAGCGCGACCCGGGGGATTCCACCGGGTCGGAAGTGAAACCGAAGTTACGACGACGGGATTTCGACGCGGTTCTGGAAGAGCCGGTCAACCGGTACGAAACATTTATATGTGCAGGAAGGAACCTTCTATCCACATTTGTGAAGGTGCAACTGATGAATCTGCGAAGACCAAACGCTAACGATGCAACGGGTACGGCCAACCGCTCCCGTGATGTCGTTCCGATGTCCGGCATCTGCAGCCGGTGCGTCGACGGGTGCAAAGGATCCTGCGAGATCTGGCTCTCCTCGTTCCGGGGCAGAGAAGTGCTCTACCCCGGCCCGTTCGGCGAGATCACGGCCGGCGCGGATAAAGACTACCCGATCGACTACTCACACCTGAACATCCAGGGCTACGCCCGGGGCGCAAAAGGGCTGCCGGAAGGCGTCGATGCCAATCCCGACACCGCCGTCTTTCAGGACGTCGATACCCGGACGGAATACGGCTGGGAGATCAAAGTGCCGATGCGGGTTCCGATCTTCACCGGGGCACTCGGGTCGACCGAGATTGCCCGGGCGAACTGGGAGCACTTCGCCATCGGAGCGGCAATATCCGGCATTACACTCGTCTGCGGAGAGAACGTCTGCGGCGTCGACCCGGAACTGGCGCTCGATCACGACGGCAAGGTCGCCCGATCGCCCGAGATGGATCGCCGGATCGAGTCCTACAGGGAGTTCAAAGACCGCTACGGCGAGCTCCTGGTGCAGCTGAACGTGGAGGACACAAGGCTCGGAACCGCCGAGTACGTCTCCTCGAAGCACAACCTGGAGACGATCGAACTGAAGTGGGGCCAGGGGGCAAAGTGCATCGGCGGCGAGATCAAGGTCGGCAACCTCGACCGGGCGAACCAGCTCAAGGATCGCGGATACATCGTCCTCCCCGACCCGGGGATTCACGAGGTGCAGGCGGCCTTCAACGACGGCGCCATAAAAGAGTTCGAGCGGCACTCCCGCCTCGGCTTCGTCACCCGGGAAGACTTCCTCGATGAGGTCGACCGGCTCCGCGAGATCGGGTTCAAGCGCGTCACCCTCAAGACCGGCGCCTACTCGGCCGTCGAACTCGCGATGGCAATCCGCTACGGGGCCGAAGCGAAGATCGATCTCCTCACCATCGACGGCGCTCCCGGCGGTACGGGGATGAGCCCCTGGCCGATGATGAACGAGTGGGGCATTCCGACATTCTACATCGAGTCGCTTGCCTACCAGTTCGCCGAGAGGCTCCGGGAGCGGGGCATCCGGGTCCCGGACATCGCCATCGCCGGCGGGTTCGCGGACGAGGCCAACGTCTTCAAGGGGATTGCCATGGGGAGTCCTTACGTCAAGGCGGTCTGTATGGGCCGCGCTCTGATGATCCCCGGCATGGTCGGGAAGAACATCGCAAAGTGGCTTGAGACCGGGGAGATCCCGAAGACCGTCTCGAAGTACGGCAGCAGCGCCGAGGAGATCTTCGTCTGCTACGAAGAGCTCAAGGAGAGATTCCCCGGCCGGATAGGAGAGATCCCGCTCGGAGCAATCGGGATCTACACCTACGTCCAGAAGTTCAGAACCGGGCTCCAGCAGATCATGGCCGGAAGTCGGAACTTCAGCCTCAAGACGGTCGGCCGGAACGACCTGATGGCCCTGACCGAGGAGGCGGAAGCGGTCTCCGGCATCCCGTACGTGATGCGGGCTTACCGCGACGCTGCCGAGGCGATCCTCGACTCGTAAGACGGAGCGTATCGATTGACGAACAACCTTCCCCGCTGGCCGCACACCATGTCCCTGACGTTGGACCGGGGGAGGTTAAACAACCTCGGGGGATACAAATACCCCGAATAACCATTTTTTATTAATATTTTGTGTTCGCGATAATATTTAATGCAAAGAGTGCATCAGGAATGCCTGATACACCATGCATACGGATACCAGTCAGACCGTTCTCATCACCGGGGGAGCGGGATTCATCGGGTCGCACCTCGCGACTGAACTGCTGCAGCACGGTTACCAGGTCCGTATCCTCGACAACCTGATGCCGCAGGTGCACGGGGCGGAGCGGCGCCTGCCCGAGCACCTCGACCGGCGAGCGAAGGTTCTCGTCGGGGATATCCGCGATTCGCACCAGTTCAAGGAGGCTCTCGACGGAGCCGACGCCGTCATTCACCTTGCGGCGGTCGTCGGAGACCGGTCGAGCATGTACCAGATCGAGAAGTACATGAGCGTCAACACCGCCGGAACCGCCACTCTCCTCGAGGCGCTGCTCGACCATCCGGTCAAGCGGCTCATCGTCGCCTCGAGCAGCGCCGTCTACGGGGAGGGGCTCTACTGCTCATACAACGGCACCGTCTACCCGAAGATCCGCCGTTCCCCGGGAGAGACGGCACGGGGCGGGTGGGAACCGCGGAGCCCGGACGGGGAGGTGATCTACCCCCTCCCGACCCCGGAGACGAAGGAGACGTCGCCGCTCTCGGTCTACGCCATCTCAAAGCACGACCAGGAAGAGATGTGCCGGCTGATCGGGGAGTCCTACGGAATTCCGACGACCATTCTCCGGCTTTTTCCCGTTTACGGGCCTCACCAGGGGTATGCAAACCCGTACTCCGGCGTGCTGACCGAGTACGCGTCCCGCCTGCTCCAGGGCTTTCCCATACGCCTCTTCGAGGACGGCTACCAGCAGCGCGACTTCGTGAGCGTCTACGACGCGGCACGCGCCTTCCGCCTGGCCCTCGAGTCTCCCCGTGCCGCCGGCGGGACGTTCAACATCGCAAGCGGCCGCCCCTGTACATTTAGAACAGCCGCCGACCTTCTTGCAACGATGACCGGGCGGCAGGATCTCTCCCCGGAGATCATGCGGATCAGCCGGATCGGAGATATCCGCCACTGCTTTGCAGACATCAGCCGTGCACGGGAGGTTCTCGGCTACGAGCCGGAGGTTCCCCTCGAGGCCGGCCTGCTCGACCTGGTCGCCTGGGTCGAGGCCGGGATCGCAGAGCGGCGGAAGGTTCCTGCAACCATCAAGACACCGGGATCCTCGCGCCTGCGGGTCTGAGGGGGACCCGGTACCCAACCTTTATTTCCCCGCCGGAGGTACGTGATGATATCATGCGCATCAGCCTCCGGACCTGGGAAGTAAGGCTCGGGATCATCCTCGTCGCTTCATCGGTCGTCATCTACGGCGTGAAACACCTCCTGCTCGGCGACGCCGAGAACACCTACCAGTATATCTTCAACGCTCTCGGATTCCTTCCGATAAACGTCCTCCTGGTGACCCTCATCTTAAACCAGCTCCTGAGCGTCCGGGCAAAGCGCGACCGGTTGGACAAACTGAACATGGTCATCGGCACCTTCTTCTCGGAGGTCGGCACCGAGCTCCTCACCATCCTCTCGGACCGCGACCCGAACCTCCCGGAGATCCGGCACGACCTCGTCGTGACGAACGCCTGGACGCCGGAGAAGTTCTCCGGGGTGCGCAGCCGTCTCCGGCACCACACCTGCCGGGTCACCGTCGGTGCCGCCGACCTGCAGGACCTCTGCCGGTACCTCAAAGAGCAGCGGGGGTTCCTCCTCCGCCTGCTCGAGAACCCCGTCCTCATGGAGCACGAGTCGTTCACCGACCTTTTGCGGGCGGTCTTTCACCTGACCGAAGAACTCGAACGGCGGGGCGACTTCGCCGGGCTCCCGGCAAGCGACGTCGAGCACCTCGCGGGGGACGTCGAGCGGGTCTACGGCCGGCTCATCGGAGAATGGCTCGCCTACATGGAGTACCTCCAGAGGAACTATCCGTACCTCTTCTCGCTTGCGATGCGGAGCAATCCCTTCGATGAGACAGCGTCGCCGATAGTGCGATAAGAGACCGGAGGGGTTGCGGGAGATGCACCTGCCGTCGCCTCCCGCGAGACAGCGTCCTCCCCGGAGCACAACCTATATACCCGCAGGCGGGCTACGGCACGCCTGATCACCATGGCCGAATACTCCGTACTGATCGGCGGGAAGGCGGGGGAGGGGATCAACACGGCGGGCCTCTCCATCGCCGGTCTCTTCTCCCGCCTCGGCTACCGCACCTACATGTACTTCGATTATCCCTCGCTCATCCGGGGCGGGCACAACTTCGCGATCATCCGGGCCGCGGATAGAGCGATCGGGGCGCACCGCACCCCGGTCGACGTCCTCCTCGCCTTCGACCAGAACAGCATCGACAACCACCGCGAAAGCATTCACGACGGCACGACGGTCGTCCACGACGCATCAGCGGTGGTGCGGGGCGAGGGCTACGGCCTCCCGCTCGACGATATCGTCAAAGAGGAGAAAGCGCCCCCGATCACCAAAAACTCCGCGATGCTCGGGGCGCTTGCCCGGGTGGCGGGGATCGGGCGGGAGGTGCTCGAGGATGTCCTTCGCGGAAGCGTTCCGGCAAAGCACCTGGAGGCGAACCTCAGGGTCGCCGGCCGGGGCTACGACGCCGTGGAGGGCGTCTTCACCGTCGAGCCGGTCGATGCCCCGGCGCTTCCGGTTCTGACCGGCAACGAAGTCGCAGGACTCGGGCTCGTCCACGGCGGGCTGGAGTCCTACGTCGCCTACCCGATGACACCGACATCGAGCATCCTCCACTTCCTCGCGAACCGCGCCGAAGATCTCTCGATCGGGGTCATCCACCCCGAAAACGAGATCAGCGTCATCCTGATGGCACTCGGGCTCGGCTACGCCGGGAAGAAGACGGCGGTCGGCACCTCGGGCGGCGGGTTCTGCCTGATGACCGAGGGGCTCTCGCTTGCCGGGATGTCGGAGATTCCCGTGACGATCGTGATGGGGCAGCGGCCCGGCCCGAGCACCGGCATACCGACCTACACCGCACAGGGCGATCTCCATTTCGTCCTGAACGCAGGCCAGGGCGAGTTCCCCCGGCTCGTCGTCGCTCCGGGCGACCTCGAGGAGACCTACGTCTGGTCGGCGGCCGCCCTGATGCTCTCCTGGAAGTACCAGGTTCCCGCGATCGTCCTGACCGATAAGACACTTGGGGAAGGCGCTTACTCATTCGATCTCGGGGCGATCACCCCGCTTCCCGACCGCCAGCCGGTGCTCTGGGACGGTGCAGGCGAGTATCGCCGGTACGCCCGGACAGAGGACGGGGTATCGCCGCTCGCCTTCCCCGGAAGAGCGGGGGCAACCATCAAGGCAAGCAGTTACGCCCACGACGAGGTCGGGTTCACGACGGAAGAGCCGACCGAGACGAGGGAGGTGCAGGAGAAGATGCTCAGGAAGGAGGAGAGCCTGAAGGCGGAACTTGCCACCTACCCGACGGTGAAGACCTACGGCGCACGGGACGCCGGGACGACGATCGTCTGCTGGGGGTCGCAGAAGTGGGTCTGCATCGAGGCTGCCGAGCGGCTCGGAGCACGGGTCGTCCACCCGCTCGTCCTCTCGCCGTTCCCCACCCGCGCCTGGAAGGAGGCGATGATCGGGGCGGGGAAGGTTGCCTGCGTCGAGAACAACGCCACCGGACAGTTCGCCCGCCTCCTCCGCCAGCAGGGGTTCGATCCGGGTCGATCTGTCCTGAAGTACGACGGACGGCCGTTCGCGGTCGACGAACTGGAGGCACGGCTTACGGAGGTCTTCACATGACCCCCGATCGATCTTCGAGACCGGCCGGCGACCTCATCAGCCCTGCGGAGAACACCTGGTGCCCCGGCTGCGGCAACTTCTCGATAGAGCATATGATGAAGTCGGCCGTCGCCGAACTCTCGGAGGAGGAGGGGATACCCATTGAGAACTTCGTCCTCCTCGGCGGGATCGGGTGCCACGGGAAACTGGTCGATTACCTGAACGTCAACAGTTTCTACGGTATCCACGGCCGTTCGGTTCCGGCGGCGACCGGGATACGCCTCGGAAATCCGGATCTGAAGGTTATCTGCCATGTCGGGGACGGGGACATCTACGCCGAGGGACTTGATCATCTCATCTTTGCAGCAAAACGGAACAGCGACATCACGGTCGTCGTCCACGACAACCGGGTCTACGGGCTGACGACGGGGCAGTACACCCCGACATCGCCCGCCGGTTTTAAGGGCCGCTCGACCCCGGGCGGCATCACGGAGCACCCCTTAAACCCGCTCGAAGTCATGCTCGCCGCCGGGGCCACGCACATAGCACGGGGCTATACGAAGAAGATCCGGCACCTAAAAAACCTCTTCAAGGAGGCGATCATGCACCGGGGGTTCTCGTTCGTCGACGTGCTCCAGATCTGCGCGACCTACTTCAACCTGACCGACTACTACAACGAGCACGCCTACGAGATGAAGGTGGGCGAGGTGGATGCCGGGAGATTCGAGAGCGCTCTCGGAAAGATCCGGGAGTGGGATTACGACCGGGAGGCGCCGATCCCGCTCGGGACGTTCTACTCGGTCGAGAAGCCGATCTACGAGGAGAAGTTCCAGGCGCTCATGGCCGGCGGGCCGGAGAGGCGGCCGCTTGTCCGGAAGGTGATCGAGGAGTGGCGGTGAACGGAGGATAGCAGGATCTTCACGGGGCCTCAATCTGGTGGTGCTTGCGGAGATACTCCCGGATCGACGACGATTCGAGGAACCTCAGGTCGAGTTGCCGGACGGTATCGTCGATCATCTCCACCTGGAGCAGGATCTTGTCGCGAGCGTCACCATCCATGAATCCGGCCAGTGCGGCGATCACCTGAAGGGGATTGCGGATCCGGTCGTTGAGGGTCATGAGTTGCTCGACATTCTCCTCGATCTGCCGGAGCACCCTCTCCCGGGAATCGAAGTCCGGGAGAAGGACGTCCTCATCTTCAGTGCCGAAACAGATCCAACCGCCACAACACTCCCCGGGATCCAGTGCCGGGTGGCAGGTCCACCGGACGGGCACCCGCCCCCCACCGGCGGGCATGTAATCAACGACAAACTCAATCTCCCGCCCCTCTTCGAACCGCTTCCGGAGATAATTGCCGTCCCGATCGGACTTCGGCAGAACAGTCCCGACGGCATCTCGCCCGGCGAGTGCCGTGCGGGAGCGTCCGGCAAGGATCGCTCCCGGGAGGTTGATGAACCGGATGCGGCGGTTGGCGTCCAGGGTCATGACAAAATACGAGATAGAATCGGCAGCGCGCCTGAATGCCTCGTCCCATGCCCGGCGCAGGCACCCGGAGCGGTGGCGTGCGGCCGCGGCTGCCATCGCGGCGGCAAGGTCGTTCGGCCCGAAGGGTTTCTCCAGGATCTCCTCTCGCGAGAGCCCTTCCGGCCCGCCCGGAGGCAGCGCGTTCATCGGGTCTGCCGTCGTGAAGACGACGGGGATCTTCAGCCGGTCACGGATCGTAAGAGCCGTCGCGAGAGGGCTTTTCGGGCAGGGGAGGGAAGCGTCAAGGACGACAAAACCCGGCCGGGATGCCGCTGCGGCCGCGAGGGCGTCATCGCCACGCCCGACCACGCTCACAACTGTATACCCCTCGCCCTGCAGCCAGCAGGAGACCTTTCCGGCGGCGTCACGGTCGGGTTCCGCAAGGAGGACGGTGCGATCCTCCGCCATGCCGGTCAGGCGGTGCATGCATCCGCCCCCGTCGCCGCCACCGAAAGATCCCCGCAACCGGGTTCCTCAAGCCGGGTCGCTATCTCGAACGCGATGATGCCGCCGTCCTCGACGACAGGTGTCCGCGTATCTCCATCACCGGCTCCGGTCATATCCCGTACATCTCCTGCCCCCTGTCCCACCACCAATGACAGTTCCGGTGCACGAACAGAGGGTTTTCCGTTGTAGTGATATCGTGCAGGATATTAACCGTTTTTCGGTTCTTCGCCGGCGTCTGCACCACCCACCCGGGACCTTCATAACCCACCCGCTCCACAGGGTGCCCGGATCACCCGGAAGGTGAGGCAAGATGAAACGGCTGGAGGGAAAGAACGTCCTCGTCACCGGCGGCTCGACCGGAATCGGCCGGGAAACGGCGATCCGGTTCGCGGACGAGGGGGCAAACGTCGCCATAAACTATCACTCGAGCGAGACGGAGGCGGAGACGACGCTTGAAGACGTGCAGGATGCCTGCAGCATCATCCGTGAGAGAGGATGCCGGGAGATGCTGGTACAGGGGGATGTCGCGAGCGAAGAGGACGTTGAGCGTATATTCCGGGAGGTTCTTGGGGCGTGGGGGAGGCTTGACGTCCTGATCAACAACGCAGGCATCCAGACCGCGAGCCCGACCCACGAGATGACTCTGGACGCCTACGACCGGGTTCTCGCGGTGAACCTCCGGGGCGCGTTCCTCTGCTCCCGCGAGGCGGTGCGGCACTTCCTCGATCGTGGGGGAGGGGGCGTCATCCTCAACAACACCTCGGTTCACGAGACGATTCCGAAACCGCAATACGCCCCCTACGCCGCGAGCAAGGCGGGAATCGGGGCCCTTACGAGGACGCTCGCACTCGAGTATGCCGGGCAGGGCATCCGGGTCAATGCGGTCGCCCCCGGAGCGATCGCGACGCCGATCAACCGGGAATGGGTGGACGATCCCGAGAAGAAGGCGGCTGTCGAGGGGCACATCCCGATGGGGCGCGCCGGAGAGCCCGGGGAGATCGCCGCGGTCTTTGCCTTCCTTGCCTCGGACGAGGCTGCTTACATCACCGGGCAGACGATCTACGTCGACGGCGGGCTGACGCTCTACCCCGACTTCAGGACACCGTGGTCGTCGGGAAGTTGACGGGCGATGAAACCCCGTAATGAGCATACCCACCCGGAGATCGCGGCCGCTCCCACGCCGCCGCCGGAGAGCCACGTGATTCATTCAAACAGATTAATATAATTCCATTTTTATATGATCCGGCTCGAAGAATCGCCCCCCACAGGATCTGTTACGGCGGGCAATCCATCGAGGTGACCGGCTCCGTGAGCATAACGAGAGGACGCAGACGGCGCACGATCTTCGAGGCAAAGGAGAGCCTGACGGCCGAAGAGGTCGACCACGGCCTGAGACTCGTCATCCGCGACGGCCTTAGCACCCAGGCAATGGTGACGCTGACCGGCGGCATCTTCCTGGTAGCCTTCGCCCTGCAACTCGGGGCATCCAACACCGTCATCGGCCTGCTCGCCGCAATCCCCCCGCTCGCAGAACTCCTGCAGATACCCTCCATCTACATCATCGACCGCATCAAGAACCGCAGGCTGGTCGTCGTCATGGCATCGTTCGCGGCGCGCCTCTGCTGGATACCCATCATCCTGATACCCTTCTTCCTCTCGCCGGGGCAGGGAATAATCGCGCTCATCGCCTCGATTACCCTCTACGCATCGTTCTCGGCGGTCTCCCACTGCGGCTGGAACTCCTGGATGCGCGACCTGATACCACAGGACCGGCTCGGGGAGTTCTTCTCCCGCCGGCTGACCTTCTCCACGGGGATCGCGCTCGTCATCAGCCTCGTCGCCGGGTTCTTCATCGACTCGTGGGAGATCACCTTCCCCGACCTTGCTGCCTACGGCTACTCCATCCTCTTCCTTCTCGGGCTCATCGCCGGGCTCATCGGGATCACGTTCCTCGCCCGCACTCCCGAGCCCCGGATGGCTCTCGAAGACGGGAAGGACGGCCTGCTCGCCGCAATCAAAAAGCCGTTCGCCGACCTGAACTTCAAAAACCTCATCATCTTCCTTGGATCATGGAACTTCGCCGTCAATCTCGCGGCGCCGTTCTTCACGGTCTACATGCTGCAGAGGATCGGTCTCGATATCTCGATCGTCGTCGCCCTCAGTGTCCTCAGCCAGGTCATGAACATCATCTTCTACCGTTCGTGGGGGCGGGTCTCCGACCGCTACTCCAACAAGTCGGTTCTTGCCGTGAGCGGGCCGCTTTTCATGCTCGCGATCTTCGCGTGGATGTTCGTCACGCTCCCGAACGTCTACATCCTGACCTACCCGCTGCTCGTCCTCATCCACATCCTGATGGGGATCTCCCTTGCCGGAGTCTCGCTCGCCTCGGGCAACATCAGCCTGAAGATGGCCCCGCAGGGCCAGGCGACCAGTTATCTCGCGGCAAGCACCTTCGCGAACTCCGTCGCCGCCGGCGTCGCCCCGATCCTCGGCGGGCTCTTCGTGGACTTCTTCGCCGAGCGGGAACTGATCTGGACTCTTATCTGGAAGGACCCGGTGCAGGAACTCGTCTTCGTCACGCTCGACATCCAGCAGTGGGAGTTCTTCTTCCTCTTCGCCTTCATCCTCGGGCTCTACTCCCTCCACCGCCTGGCGGTGGTGCAGGAGGAGGGGGAGGCAAAGGAGCAGGAGGTCGTCGACGAACTCATCGCCGGGGTCAGGCGGGATATGCGCAACTTCTCCCCGGCAGGGGGACTCCGGGACTTCGTGAAGTTCCCCTTCTCGTCTGCCGGGAACCGCCGCGAGAAGAAGAAACGGTAAACGGAGCGTGCCCCGATACCATCATGAACCGGAGATTGAGAACCACAGGTGCGAAGGACAGGAGTTAAAGCACCGGAGAACGACGTTCCACCTGGGAACGGAGTTAGAGCACCGGAGAACGACGTTCCACCTGGGAACGGAGTTAGAGCACCGGAGAACGACGTTCCACCTGGGAACGGAGTTAGAGCACCGGAGGTGCGGAGGTGCGGAGGTGCGGAGGTGCGGAGGTGCGGAGGTGCGGAGGTGCGGAGGTGCGAAGCCGCGAAGAACGCGAAAGGGTTCTCGCGAATGTTTGAAGCCATGAGCGGCCCGGAGGGGGCACAATGGACGCCCTCGAAGCAATCCTGACCCGGCAGAGCGTCAAGGAAGTATATCGGCCGCCCGGCCTCGCCCGAGAAGAGCTACCGCAAGGGCAGGGTTCGCCGTAACGGTTGATGACCCCGTTTCGATCTCGTGGATGCAAATGCTCATTCTTTATCAGGCCGGCGCTCCCAGCAGAGATTGCGAACAATGAAGCAGGGAGACGGCACCGGGAGAGAGTCGGAAGCATCCCTGGGTTATCCGAAGAACAGGGCGGAGGCGCTCACCGACGGCATATTTGCCTTCGCCATGACCCTCCTGGTAATCAGCCTCGACATCCCGGAAGGCTTGCGCGACCCCTCCGATGCCGCCGTCGCCGCGATGCTTGCCGGCCAGGTTCCCGCCCTCTTCCACTACTTCCTCGCGTTCTTCATCCTCGCTTCTTTCTGGATAGCGCACCACGCCCAGATCGACCGGCTCCGGCATATCGACCGCACCTTCCTCTGGATCAACATCGGGGCGCTGATGTTCGTAGTGCTGGTACCGTTCTCCGTCTCCCTCATCAGCGACTATCCGGGTGAGACCTTCGCGGCAGTCATCTTCGAGGCGAACCTCCTCTTCATCGGCCTGCTCTTTGCCGCCCAGTGGTGGTATGCCGCGCATGACCGCCGGCTCGTCCGGCCCGGCACCGAGATCCGCCGCGGGAACCAGCGGGTGATGGTGGTGCCGGCCATCTCCGTCATCGCAATCCTGCTCGCTCTCGCCGGCTGGGACTGGAGCACGGCGACCTACGCAATCATTCCACTCGTGATGCGCTTCCTTCCCCAGGGCAGGTGATCCGGGGCGCAGCGGACGGTTGCTGCTGGCTGATGCAGTGAACCGCGCCGAAACCCGCGACCATCGCCGTGCAGTCGATCCCGACGACCTCCCGGTCGGGGAAGACCTGCTGGATCCGGGCTACGGCAATCCTGTCGTTCGGGTGCTTAAAAACCGGCACCAGCACGACGGTGTTTCCTATGTAGAAGTTCGCGTAACTCGCCGGCAGCCTCTCCGCGCCGCCGACCCTCCCCGGCATGGGAAGGGGGATGACCGTTAAGAGGTTGCCGTCCTGGTCGGTCGAGGAGAGGAGGATCTCGTAGTTCTCCTGGAGAACGGCGTAGTTCTCATCGTCCTCGTTCTCCTCGAGCGCACAGAAGACCGTCGTCGGATTCACGAACCGGGCGATATCGTCGACGTGGCCGTCGGTGTCGTCCCCAGCAATCCCCTGCTTTAACCAGATGACGTGGCCGGCGCCGAGGTACGCCTCCAGGTAGGCCTCGACCTCCTCCCGGGCGAGGTGCGGGTTCCGGTTGGGGTTTAAGAGGCAGGCCTCCGTCGTGATCACCGTGCCGCACCCGTTCACCTCGATCGACCCTCCCTCGAGGACGATCCCGGGGGTGAAGAGGGGGAGTTCCATCTCGCGGTTCATGGCAAGCGGGATCCGCGAATCCTCCATGAGTTCCGCGTACTTATTCCCCCAGGCGTTGAACGTCCAGTTCACCATCGCGAGGTTCCCGGTCTTCCTGTTCACGAGGAACGTCGGCCCGTAGTCCCGGAACCAGACATCGGCGTAATTGGCGAGGTGGAACCTGATGCCGCCCGTATCGACGCCTTCCTCCTCCAGCATCGCCTCGATCCGGGTGCGCATCGCTTCGCCCGTGACGAGGAGGTCGACGGTCTCCGAGCCGCGGAGCGCCGCGATGATCTCGACATAGATCCCCTCCACCGCGGCAAGGTCGGGGAACGTCTCGCGGTCATGGGGCCAGGAGAGCCAGACCGCGTCGTGCGGCTCCCACTCCGCAGGCATCCGGTAGCCGGAAGCCGCAGGGGTCATGCCCGGCGGGAGTTTCCGGGCGAGCAGACCGTAGGTCTCCGGCCGCCGGTTCCGGAAGAATCCCCAGCCTTCCCGGACGGCCTCGTTCTCCGCGAGGTCGATCTCCACGACGAGTACCTCCTCACCGGTCTCGCTCGCCCGGGCGAGGACGTTCCCGAACGCGTCGGCGACGAACGAGCTCCCGAAGAACCGGATATCGCCCTCGCTCCCCACCCGGTTGACGGCGGCGACGTGGACGCTGTTTGCGATCGCGTGACCGCGCTGCACCGTCTCCCACGCCTCGCGCCAGTCGCCTTCGGGCGGCTCTTCCCCGGCAATCCGGCCGATGGCGGTCGGGTAGAAGACGATCTCCGCGCCCATGAGCGCAACCGCCCTCGCGGCCTCCGGGAACCACTGATCGTAACAGATGAGCACGGCAATCCGGCCGTAACGGGTATCGTAGACCCGATAGCGGTCGCCGGGCAGGAAGTAGGTCTTCTCGTAAAAGAGCGGGTCGTAGGGGACATGCACCTTCCGGTAGGCGGGGAGGAGCCTGCCGTCGGCGTCGATCACCACGGCAGTGTTGTAGTGCTCTCCTGAGGCGGCACGCTCGTAGACCGGCACGACGATCACCACGCCGTGCTCCCGGGCAAGCGCCGCGAAGGCTTCGGTCGACGGCCCCGGGATCGTCTCAGCGTAGCGGGAAGCGTCCGTATCCTCGTACTGCGGGAAGTAGGGGACGCGGTAGAGTTCCTGCAGGCAGAGGATCCGCGCACCCTTCGCGATCGCCGTTCTCGCCGCTTCAAGGGTGCGCTCCAGGTTGCGGTCGGCATCCTCGCTCACCGCCGTCTGGATGAGGCCGATCTTCTGTGTGCTCATCTCCATCATCTCTCCGTATCCGTAGGGCACTCCAGCGTTTTATAGCATACGCCGCACCCACAGCGTTATCCCGCACCGTGCCGAACCTTTCCGGAAGCAATGGAGTTTGCGACGATCCTCCTCATCGCCATCGGGCTTGCGATGGATGCGTTCGCGGTCTCGATCAGCGGAGGCGCCACCCTGCGGGAGGGGCGGCTCCGGTGGGCCGTCATTGCCGGAGTGCTCTTCGGCGGGTTTCAGGCGGGAATGCCGGTGCTCGGGTGGCTCGGGGGAGTGGGGCTCGCCTCGCTCGTCGGGACGTACGGCCCCTGGATCGCCTTCCTGCTGCTCGTCCTGATCGGCGGGAAGATGATCGCCGAGGCGGTGCGTGGGGACGGCGAGAGCATCCGGTTCGAGAACGGCGCGGCCGTCCTCCTCCTGCTCGCCGTCGCGACGAGCATCGACGCCCTTGCCGTCGGCGTCTCGTTTGCCGTTCTCGATACCCCTATCGCTCTGCCCGCAATCACGATCGGGATCGTCACCTTCGCCTTCTCCGCCGCCGGCGTCCTCCTCGGGAGCGCGTTCGGCCATATCATGGGGCGGAAGGCCGGCATCGTCGGCGGGGTGATCCTCGTCGCGATCGGGCTGCGGATCCTGTTCGAACACCTCTTCAACTGAACCTCAGGCGGTCTCGTCCAAGATCCGGCGCATATCGAGGACGAGGTTTTTGCTCTCGGAGTCGAGCGCGACGAGCCGGAGATCCTGTGCCGATTTGACGCCGACCCCGAGTTCCGCGGCCCGGGCAATGGTATCCATTGCAAATATCCGGCCCCGCATCACCTCCGGCGTCGAACCGTAGTGCCGGAGAAGCGCGATACCGGCGGCGTCGAGGGCGACCCGGTCGGTGCTCGCGAGGATGACGTTCGGAACGATGCGGTTGCCCCGCTCCGGTCCCCCGGTCGAGAACCCCTCCGTCGCGTCCATGACGGCGACGTCGCAGGGGAAGAACCGGTTGATCTCGGCGACCATCCTCCTCTGGTGCGGCGACGAGTGCAACTCCGCCATGTAGTCGTAGCCGTCCCCCGGATTCTTCGCCGCCACCGCTCCGACCGCGTTCTTCAGGGAGAGAGAGACGTGGCCGCCGAACCGGTGCGTCTTCAGGCAGCAGGTCTGAACCACCGCATCGGAACCCCGGAAGAGCCGGGCGACCAGGAACCCGCGCTCCCAGTGAAGATCGTCCGGCGGGATCGCCTCCCACCCCTCCAATGAAAGCGAATCAAGCACCGTCACCTCCGCACCCGCCCGGGCTGCGAGATCGGTGGCGCCCCGGTGCTTCAGCACCTGAGCGGTCTCTCCCATCCCGCTCCGTTCCCCGAGCACGATCGACCGGGCACCGTCGCCGCGGACCCGCGAAAGGATCGCTTCCAGCATATCGGGATGGGTCGTCGCGGGGAACGGGTCGTCGCTGTTGAAGTTCGCCTTGACCGCAACGGTCTTTCCATCGAGGGAGGGAAGACCGATCTCCCGCCAGAGCGCCTCGACGGCATGGGAGCGATCGGATGCATCGATGACGTAGACTTCTGATGCCGCAGGGGATGCCATGCGCGCAGAGTGCCATGACAACCTATAAATATTCTACGTCTGTGACCCGGATCGAGATAACACGGTTGATTTGTTGTCATTCGTCTTTGCAGGAGACGGGGATCCCGTCAGGTTCCGGCACCGTGAGCGAGCGGATCCGCGCACCTCATTCGACACGTATAAGAGCACCCCGAGCGCAATACGTAGTAAACCTCACGAAAATCGTAGAGATCGCGCATCTCGCGTGGAATGCTTCCGGAAGGCACGAAGCCCCGCGCCCGGTGTCTCTGGAAGAGTAAGAGGTATGAGGCCAGTATAAACATGACTTCCAGAATGCATACCCCCCACACCACCTGCCCCAGCTGCCATGAAGAGGTCTACCTGGACGAACTCGTGGGTGGGCGCTGCCCCCTCTGCGGGTATTCCCTCGATGAAGACGACGGAACGTGCAGCGAATATGAGGAGACCATAGAGCGCTCCGACCTCGGGTGGATGATCTTCCAATTTTATGTCTTCAAGCGATTCTGCAGTGAGGGAGCAAACCCCCTCCAGGTCATGCAGATCCTCTCCAGGTACGAGGAGCTCACCCAGTGCAATCCCGCCGACGCGGAGAAGATGCAGTTCACTCTGGAAGTTCCGATGAGCCGCTGGGAACGGCTGCTCCCGAAGAGATGTGAAAAGTGCGGGAGAATATTCTTCCTTGGCGGAAAAGCCGTGATCTCGGGAGACCTCGCGGCCCCCGAACACGTAAAAACGTATACCTGCCCGTCCTGCTGATCAGTAGGTCCGGGCAACCAGGGCGGACGTGCCTTCGCCTCCACAGGCGATGCACGGGCCGTCCGAGACGGCGATCAGGTCCGAGCGGATCTCGGAGCCGATGATGCTCGCATCCACCGCCGCCTCGATCTTTTCTGCGCATTCCTGCGACCCGCACCAGTGAACGACCGCAACTCCGCCCTTCACCGCCTCGGCGGTCTCCTCGATCGTCGCGGCAGCGGTTATCCGTGCGGCCATCATCTCTCGCGCCGCCTGCGAGAGATCCTCCCCGAACGCTCTGAGGACGGAGTTGATCCCTTCGGCGACGCCCCGGCGGTCGAGCGTGGTCTTTTTGCCCGTGCGAGTGACGGCGACGACCGTGTTCGCGTCGATGTCCCGCGGCCCGACCTCGATCCGGAGCGGGACGCCGCGCATCTCCCAGTGGTAGTACTTCGCGCCCGGACGCATATCCCGCGCATCGAGTTTCACGGCGAATCCGGCATCGCGGAGTTCCGCTTCAAGAGCACCCGCCGCCGCGAGCACCTCGTCGCGCCGTTTCCCGACGATGATCGGCACGATGACGACCTCGATCGGGGCGACCTCGGGCGGCAGCACGAGTCCCTTATCGTCGCCGTGGACACTGACGACAGCCGCAATCGACCGCTCGGAGATGCCGTAGCAGGTCTGGTATGCGTACTGCTGCTCGCCGTTCGCGTCCTCGTAGGTGATGGCGTAGGTGCGGGAGAAGTGGTCGCCGAGCATGTGTACCGTCCCGATCTGGAGCGTCTTGCCGTCGGGCATGACGGTGTCGACCGCGATGGTGTAGTCGGCGCCGGGGAACTTGTCCCAGGCCGGGCGGCGCGAGAGGATCACCGGGACACGGAGACTGTCGTAGAACTCCCGGTAGAGGCCGAGCGCGACCTCGACCTGGGCCGCCGCCTCCTCCCACGTCGCGTGGACGGTATGCGCCTCCTTAAACGACGTGATCTCCCGGAGACGGATGAGCGGGCGGGTATGCTTCGTCTCGTAGCGGAATGTGTTGACGATCTGGTAGAGTTTCAGGGGCAGATCCGTGTGCGACCGGATCCAGAGGGAGTACATCGGGTAGATGGCGGTCTCGCTCGTCGGCCGGAGAGCGAGCGGTACGTCGAGCTCGTTCCTGCCGCCGTGAGTGACCCAGTAGACCTCGTCCTCGAAGCCTTTGATGTGCTCGGCCTCCTTCATGAACTCGGTCTTCGGGATGAGGAGCGGAAACATCGTCTCAGCGTGGTCGCGGTCCATCAGGTTCCGGAGTATCCCGTATGCACGCTTCCGGATGCCGAACCCGTGAGGATACCAGACGTACAGCCCCTTGACCGGGTAGCGGACGTCCATGATCTCGGCTCGCCAGAGTATCTCATTGTACCACTCGGAAAAATCCTCTTTCCGGGGAAGTGCTCCTGTATCTTCTTCCATCCGACTCGTACCTCAAAAACTGTTGATCTGCCTCGTTAAGCGATCATACTTAGGATTGCCGGCGTAATAAATGCCTCTACGACCGCGGCAATCGCGAGGAGCGGGACGACCAACCGGAGAAAGAGCCGGCCGAGATGCCGGGCTTCTGCGGCTGCATCGCTGGTTCCGTGCCATTCGCCGATGAGTTCTCTCCCGAGGAGGAGGCCGAGGCCCCCTGCGATGAGGAAGGCAGGGATCTCGAAGATGCCGTGCGGGGCGAGTGCCGCCGCAATAAAGAGCATCCCCTGCTGCTGCCGGACGAGTTCCGTCAACGCACCGATCAGAAGGCCGTTGACCGAGAGGATCAGCATCGTGACCACGCCGAGGGAGGCTCCCCCGAGGAAGAGGAGGAGACAGGCAGTCAGGTTGTTCAGGAAGAGTTTCCCGGCAAGGACGGCGGGGGAGTCGGAGAGGAGCTGGCCCACCACCTGCTCGTTAAAGAGGGTTGCGGCCTGTGCACCGATCTCCGGGTCGCGGGAGACGGCAAAGACGCCGATGGCGATCGAGGCGGCGAAGAAGACGGCCGCGAAGATCGTGGACCGGGCCAGCGACACCTCAGACATAGAGCACCATCCGTACCAGGTCGCGGATCCCCGGCGCCATGCCGACGACGATCATGGCGAGCAGGATGAGGTGCCAGAGGCCGGGGCTTCCTTCGCGCCGGTACATCTCGAGGACGTAGACGGCGGGGACGAGCACCGCGAGTTTCAGGAGGAACATCGAGAAGGCGGTTCCGGTCGCATCGATCAGGGCCGCACCCACGACATGCTGCTCGACGTAGTGGACGGGGTGGATGTCGATCCCGTAACTCGTGGCGCTCGCGTCCAGCATGTGGCCGAAGATGAGGAGTTTATAGAGGATGTTCGAGGCGTAGTCCCACTTCAGCACGTAGACGAAGAATGCCCAGAGGGCGAGCGAGGTAACGGAGGCAAGCGCCAGGATGGCGGCGAGCACGTCGAGCGCGATCGTCGCTTCAGTTAGGCCGAACCAGACGAGCGCCGCTGTGGCGAGAAGACAGGTAACGACTCCCGCCCCCCCATAGAAACGGCTGTAGCGGGGGACGAGGCCGGCGTTCTCCGCAAGTTTCCCGGCAAAGAGAGCGACACCTGCGATCGCGAAGATCGTAAAGAAGATCAGGGGCGTGATCAGGAGAAAACGGAGGTCGGAGACGATCATCCCGGTATCCTCGACGACCCGGAGAAGCCCTCCGAGGACGACGAACGGCAGGGTTGCAAGCACCAGCTCTTCGTCGACGGCAATTCCATACCGCCGGAGGCCCCGATAGACGAGATAGACCGCTGCGATGAGGATCAGGGCATAGGTCAACGTATCGACGAGCGTATACGCCTCGCCGTAACGGATGGGATCTATGTAGTATTTGTAGAGGAACTCCCTAATCATTGTTGATCTAAATGAGCGCAGACCGCATAAACCTACTCAGAACCAAGGTCTTCGACAAGTCAAAATGGATGCAGCTCCCCCGTGACGTCGTCATCGGCCACGATGTCATCGAGCAGATCCCGGCTGTCTGCGAAGACCTTGCCCTCGGCGACTCTGTGCTCATCGTATCGGGTGGCCAAACAAGGGATATCGCCGGGAAGCGGGTCGAGGCGCTCCTCGCCGGCTCCTACGACGTCGCGACGTTCGCCGTGGGCGAAGGCGATCCTCTCGAGACGATCAGGAAGGCCGAGAAGGCGGCGGCAGAGGCAGGGTTCGTCATCGGCGTCGGCGGGGGCCGGGTCATCGACACGGCGAAGATCGCCTCCTACAACACCGACCGCCACTTCATCAGCGTCCCCACCGCCGCATCGCACGACGGGATCGCCTCGTCGCGTGCCTCTGTCCCGACCGCCGAGGGGAACGTCTCGCTCGCGGCCGAACCCCCCATCGCCGTCGTCGCCGACACCGCCGTCATCGCGTCGGCGCCCCACCGGCTGCTGGCGTCCGGGTGTGCGGACATCATCGCGAACTACACCGCAATCCTCGACTGGGAACTCTCCCACCGTCTCCGGGGAGAACAACTCTCGGAGTACGCGCTGACGCTCTCCCGGATGACCGCCGAGATCCTCTTTAAGAACGCCGACCTCATCAAACCCCACTCCGAGGAGAGCGCCTGGCTCGTGACGAAAGCGCTGGTTTCTTCAGGTGTCGCGATGAGCATCGCGGGGTCGTCCCGTCCCGGGAGCGGCGGCGAGCACAAGTTCTCCCACGCGCTGGAGCAGCTTGCGCCGGGAAAGGGGCTCCACGGGGAGAAGTGCGGGATCGGAGCAATCATCACGATGTACCTCCACGGCGGGAACTGGGAAGGGATCCGCGACTCCTTAAAGAAGATCGGTGCGCCGACGACCCCCGCCGGGATCGGGGTCGACGACGAGACGGCTGTTGCGGCGCTGCTCGCCGCGAGGACTATCCGGCCGGAACGGTTCACCATACTGGATATGGGGTTGACCGAGGAGTCGGCGCGGGATCTGGTGAAGATGCTCTACCGGGAGTGAGGAGAGATGGTGAAAGGGAAGACTAAAGTGACGCTGATCGGTGCCGCGCTCGCAAAGCCGGGGCTTGATTTCATCTACGAAGGCACCTTATGCACGGAGTGCGAGAGCTGCAAGGTCCGCAAAGCCTGCCACAACCTGCAGCCGGGCAGGAGATACCGCGTCGCAGCAGTCCGCACGAACACCCGGCACGACTGCCCGGTTCACCACGAGGCGGTGATCGCGATCGACGTCATGGAGGCGCCGCTCGTCGCCCTGATCGGTGCCGATATGGCGATAGCGAACTCGAAGGTCAGCTACGAGTTCTCCTGCCCGAGAATCGAGTGCCGGAGTTACCGCCTCTGCCGTCCGGACGGCATCATCGAGGGGGAGAAGTACGTCGTCGGCGAGGTTCTCGGCAACGCTCCCGACGTCTGCGAGCGGGGCCGGACACTGAAACTCGTGGAACTCCGGCCGGCGTGAGGGCGGTGCGGGGAACCCTCTCATCAGATAGCATTGGAGACTCACATTCGGTGCTCAAACTCCGGCCCACCGCAACTCGCACCATCGGTGTGCGAATTCTGTTTAGTCGCACATGCCCATGCAGTGGACAGTGGGGCTATCGCGTTTGGGGGAGGGGCTGACGGGGAGGGGGGAGTATTCCCCCCTCCCCTGTCCCCACCCCCCTCACGGCGATACCCCCACGAAATCCGTACACGGACATGTAGCCAAACGAGATTCAAGCACCGCCAGATAGCGAATTGCGCCCCGGCGAAGTCGTCCAAAAAAGAAAACAGGGAACCCCGCTCAGTTCCCGTTGTTGCTCTTCTGCAGTTCCTGGTCCCGCAGGACGTTCCTCTGGATCTTACCGGATATCGTCTTCGGGAGTTCCTGGACGAACTCGATCGCCCGCGGGTACTTGTACGGGGCGGTGGTGTTCCGGACATGGGCCTGGAGTTCCTTGACCAGCGACTCGGAGGGATGATATCCGGACTTTAAGACGATGAAGGCCTTGACGACCATCCCGCGGATGAGGTCGGGCGACCCGACGACCGCCGATTCCTGCACCGCCGGGTGCTCCATGAGGGCGCTCTCGACCTCGAACGGCCCGATCCGGTAGCCGGACGACTTGATGACGTCGTCGCTCCTTCCGATGAACCAGAAGTAGCCGTCCTCGTCCATACGTGCCTTGTCGCCGGTGTAGTAGTAGCCGTTCTGGAACGACTCGCGGTTCGCCTCGGGGTTGTCCAGGTACTCCACGAAGAGCCCGACCGGCCGGGGATCGAGTTTGACCGCGATCCGCCCTTCGTCACCGGGGCCGACCGGGCTGCCGTCGTCGTCGTGGAGCTCGATATGCCAGCCCGGCGCGGGTTTCCCCATCGAGCCGGGCTTATGCTTCATGCAGGGGAACGTCGCGATGCAGCAGACGGTCTCCGTCTGGCCGTATCCCTCGTAGATGGCCTCTCCCGTACCGTCCTCCCAGACGCGGATCACCTCGGGGTTGAGCGGTTCCCCGGCGCTGCAGCAGTGCCGCAGGTCGCGGAAGTCGAACTTGTCGAGGTCGGCGAGGATCAGCATCCGGTAGACCGTCGGCGGTGCGCAGAACGTGGTCACCTCGTACTTCTCGATCAGCGGGAGGAGCTCGGTCGCGCCGAACTTCCCCCGGATATCGTAGACGAAGATGCAGGCTCCGGCGATCCACTGGCCGAATATCTTGCCCCAGGCACACTTCGCCCACCCGGTATCGGAGAACGTCAGGTGCAGGTCGTTCTCCGTGACGTCCTGCCAGAGCGAGGCGGTGATGATGTGCCCGAGCGGGTAAGAGTTGTCGTGCAGCACCATCTTGGCCTCGCCGGTGGTGCCCGAGGTGAAGTAGATCATCATCGGGTCGGTCGATCTCGTCCTCTTCGCGACCGGCATGCTGACCTTGTGGTGCGATACCGGTGCGGGATACTCGAGCTCGTGTGGGTAACTCGCCCAGCCCTCCCGCTCCCCATCCACGAGGAAGAGGGTGTCGAGCAGCGAGCAGGCGTCGGCGACCTCGTCGACCTTCTCGGCGTTCTCCGAGTTCGTGATGATCATCCGGAACTTCCCGGCCTGCACGCGGTATTTGATATCTTTCGGGGTCAACATCGTCGGGCAGGGGCAGAAGACCGCACCGAGTTTGATCAGCGCGACAACAAAGATCCACCATTCGGGGACACGCGGGAGCATCAGCATGACCCGGTCGCCCTTCTTGATCCCGTATTTTAAGAGGATGTTCGCTGCACCGTTGGAGAGGTATCTGAGGTCGCGGAAGGTGTACTTCCTCTCGTTTCCGTCCTGGTCGACCCAGATCATGGCGAGCTTGTTCCGGTCGGTCTCGGCCCACCGGTCGATCACATCGTAGCCGAAGTTGAACTGTTCGGGGACGTCGATCCTGAAGTTGGCGCAGGCGGCCTCGTAGTCGGTCATGTTCGGCTCCCGGTCGTTTACGGGCTGCACCCCCGCGGGAACCGCGGTCTGCACGCCTTTTGCGGACGCACCGTTGAGATACTTCGTGCAGAGTTCGTTGAGCCATTCCGACCGGGATATATCCCGGTATTCGCGCATCCTGTCGATCGCTTTCACGAGGTCGTCGTCCATCGTGACCGAGTATCGCACCATGCAGTACAGGTTTGTGGTGCAGTATATCACGTTTTTGGTTCTTCCCGCACCATCGCCCGGGAAACAGGCCATCCATCGGTGCGTTGTCACAGCGTATGTGCCGTGGAGCGCACCGGACGCGAGCACCGCCACGTTCAAATAGAGAGGGCATACACCGGGACGCATATGACGGAGCAGATCATCCTCGTCACGGGCTCGACGGACGGTATTGGAAAGGCGACCGCACACGCGCTTTCCCGGCAGGGCCACCGCGTGCTGCTCCACGGCAGGAACCCCGAGAAGGGGAGGACGGTTCTCGCCGAACTGGAGGGGGCTACCGGCTCCGACCTGCACGCTCTCTTCATCGCCGACCTCTCGGTGCAGGAGCAGGTCAGGGGTCTCGCGGAGGATATCGCCGGGGCGTACGACCGGCTCGACGTCCTCATCAACAACGCCGGGGTCTTCATGCCGGAGCGGGAGGTCGCTCCCGGCGGGATCGAGACGACGTTCGCCGTGAACTTTCTCGCACAGTTCCTCCTCACCCACGAACTCCTCCCGCTCCTTAAAGGAAGCGCCCCGGCACGGATCGTCAACGTCGCATCGATAGCTCACCGGAGTGCAGGGTCGATCGACTGGAGAAACCTCCCGGGTTTTCCGAGTTACGACGCCTACGATGCCTACGCCATATCGAAGGTAGGTGTCATCGCCTTCACCGCCAGGCTCGCCCGGACGCTCGAGGGGACGGGAGTGACGGCGAACTGCCTCCATCCGGGAGTGATCAACACGAAACTCCTCCGGGCCTACACCCACAACGGGGGCGAAGGCGCCCCGCCGGAGAGGGGGGCGGAGGTGGTGACATACCTCGCAACCTCCCCCGACGCCGGGGCGGTGAACGGCGGTTACTTCGAGGAGAGCCGGTGGACACGCCCGTCATCCCTCGCCCTCGATGTTGGGACGCAGGAACGGTTCTGGGAGATGGGGAGCAGTCTCACCGGGGCGGTGCAGCGGGCCGACCCGAAAGCATATGCCCGATGAAGAAGAAGGCACCGCCCGGAGGGAGAACAGCATGACCAGACGTAGCATCAAAGGCGAAGAGAAAGAGGAGACAAAGGAGTTCTGGTGCGAGATCTGCGGGGCGGCCTGCGACGAGATCACCGAAGAGAACTATCCCGACCTCGAGAAGGCGCGGACGCTCTGCCCGGACTGCAGGAAGTCCTACGAGGAGTCCTGCAGGATCAGGTGACGGACGGGAAGATCACTTCCCGCCTTTCCTCAACTCCTCGATCGTCATCCGGAACCGTTGAGACGGCAGGCAGGTCATGACCGGACGCGGCGGAGCAGATCCCCGGGCGAGACCGGCTTCTGCCGGTGCTTCATGTCGCGCCAGACGGAACGCTGTCGATACAGCCAGTAGTCCAGGTCGTCCGGATCGTCGGCATAGAGCACCGTATGCGCCTCAAGCACCGCGCCCCTGAGATACCAGGGGATCTCGTCGAAGATGACGATATCGTAGCGCTCCCCCGCCGCAAGTATGCGCCCATAAACCGGGGCGCGGTCGGCGCCCTCGTGCAGGATGAGGCAGACGTCGACGTCCGAGCGTCCGTCTGCGTGTAGCCTTTGACGTGCGACCCGTAGATGAGGATACCCCTGATGGACGGCAGCACCTCGCGGAAGTGTTCAAGGAGCTCTGTGCCGGTCACCTCTGGAGCCACGTGAGTATCACCCCGGTAAATTCGCGCAGGGCTCTGGTGAGCCGTGCAATTGAGGCATATGCAATCCGGTCGTTGACGCCGTCGTATTCATGAACCAGCCATCTGCCGAAACGATATCCCGATCGACCAGATAGTCGACGTTGCTATAGTCGTCCTGCGCCGAAGAGTCCAGGCTGCGCCGGACAAGGGCACAGATGTCGGCCGCGGCTTCGACCGCCTCCTGGAACTCCTTGTACATCGCCTTCCTGAGTATCCTGTCGGTGAGAACCTCTTTTGAGAAGTTCAGATCGATAAACTCCACCCGGTCGACCAGCATCTCGCATTTCTGCGCCACTCTCTCTCTGATCGTCCGGGTGTGAGGTTCCATCGCTGAAGTTTCGCACGAAGTCGTATTTGAGTGTATGCATTTACGGGAGGCGTCGTGGCGGGGTTTCCGGCGCCGGATGCGATCCCCGGCAACACCTCACGAATTACCGCCTTTCTTCAACTCCTCGATCATCTCCTCGACTTCTTCGTAGCCGTGCCGGTAGAACTCCTCTTCGCCGGGCTCAATCTCCCGGAGAAGCCGCAGAAACTCTCCCGCGTGCTCTTTCTCCTCGTCCGCGATATCGCGCATCACCTTCTGGACCAGCGGTTCGTCGGTCGATTCGGCGATCTGGTTGTAGAACTGGATCGCCTCGTACTCGGCGGCGATCGAGAACCGGATCGTCCTGATGAGTTCCCCCCGGTCAAGTTTGCGCTCCATGCGGTTCCCGGAGAACGGTTGTGCAAATTCGGGCATCTCGAATGACCTCGGGGGGGTCATGGGAAGAGGCGTTATTTATAGATTGGGCAGGCTGGCGACCCTTTCACGCGACCTTCGCGATCCTCCCTTCCGGCTCCATCTCCACCGGTTTCGGAAGGGACTCCATATACGCGACCAGCGCATCGACGTCGTACGGGCCATTGACGATACCCGTCCCTTCTCTGAAGACGGTGTACTTATCGCCGCCAGCCGCAAGGAAGTCGACCATCGCCGCCGTGTACTCCTCGTTCGGATCGAGCGGGGTGCCGTTCACCCGGACCTCGACGATCCTGCGGCCCACGGGCTCTCTCTCGTCGAAGGTATACGCCAGCCCGGATACGGCGAGGTTGTGGGGCGGCAGCGGCGCCTCCCACTGCCGTTCCAGCGTGTCCCGGACTTCTTCTCCCGTCAGGGTCATCGAGAGCACGGTCGAGGAGAACGGCTGCACCGCATACAGGTCGCCCCAGGTGACGTTCCCCCCGGCGATATCCGCCCGGAGCGAGCCGGTGGTGACGAACGCGATATCGGCGCCCATCGCCGCCCGCTGGCCGTCGGCGACGAGGTTGCCGAGCGCGGATTCTCCGGCATCGGTCTGTACCCGCGTGATCTCTGCAGATGTGGTCGTTATGACCCGGGCGGCCAGCGGCCCGACCGCCTCTTTGCAGGACTCGAGCAGCGATTGGGCCTCCGGGTCGGGGCTGGTGCCGTTTTTGTACGCCGGGACGATCCGTGCCGACGTATGGGTGACCTCGCCGGTGAGGGGATCGATGACGATATCGACGTCGGCAAACGCCCTGCTGTAGCCGTATGCCTGCGTCACCAGCACCGGGTTGCCGCCGGCGTTCTCCAGGTAGGCGTTGGTGAAGAGATGGGTGTGGCCCGAGAGGACGACGTCCACGTCCGCATCAAGGCCGGCGACGATCCCGGCGACCCTGCCGGTGACGTTCTCCCCCTCCCGGGTCGGGCCGTCGTAGGGCTCCTGCTCTCCGCCCTCGTGGAGGAGGACGACGATAGCGTGCACCCCCTGCTGCTGGATCTCCGGGACGTAGCGGTTGATCGACCCGGCTTCGTCTTCGAAGCGGAACTCCTCGATGCTCGCCGCCTTCACGATCGAGGGCGTCTCGACGGTCGTGGCGCCGATGAACGCTATCTTTACACCGCCGGCGTCGCGGATGGTGTAGGGAGCGGCAAGGAGGGTGCCGTTCGTCTTCCAGACCACGTTCGAGGAGATGTACTCCGCCGCCGCGCCCGGGTAGGGGTCTACCGGGCGGGTGAGAGCCGTCGTGCCGTTCCCGCCGCGAACCATCCGCAGCAGCTCGTCCGGGCCCCGGTCGAACTCGTGGTTGCCGAAGGTCGCGATCGTCCCCTGGCAGTCGTCCGCGAGACCGTTGAAGAAGAGCACGGCAGGTTCGTCCAGCAGCAGCCCGGACTCGGGCGGCGACGCCCCGACGACGTCTCCCGGGAGCGCGATGAACGTAGCCGCCTCGCCGGCATCCGCCATCGCGGATTTGAGGTACGCCGCAAGCACCGGTGCGCTCCCGGCCGGCTCGCCGTTGAGGTTCTGCCCGCCGGGGAGCTGCCCGTGGAAGTCGTTGACCGCGAGGATCCGAACATGCACCGGTTCGGGATCCGGCGAGAAGTATCCCGAGAGTGCGATGGGGGCGAGAGCGACGGCGAGAAGAACCAGTAACCCGATGATCGCCTGCCGCCGGGGCGATCCGGCGCTTGTGGGCGAACCGGCTGTCATGAAAAGAGGTCTTGCCGGGCGGCATAAATACCAGCCGGAACCAACCCGGGTGGGAACGAAGAAACAGGGCGGTTATGTCGCCGGATTGGATCACACCCGATCCGGCGCGGCGGGTGCCGGCGAGGCGGCCGCTCAGCCGTCCCGGGGGAGGATCTTCTCGACGGTGATCGTGTAGGTGATCGTCTCCCCGGCGAGCGGGTGGTTCGCGTCGACGGTGATATATTTCTCGTCCACGTCGAGGACGGTCACCAGGCAGGGTTTCCCCATCACCTCGACGCGGACGAACTCACCGACAACCGGTTCGTGGTCGAGTCTCAGGTTCGTGCGCTTTATCGTGACCACGAGTTTCTTCCGGAACTTCCCGTAGGCCTTCTCCGGGGGCAGCACCACGGTCACCGTCTCGCCCGGCTCTCTCCCGATCAGCGCCTCCTCGAAGAGGGGATTGATCTGGTTCGCCCCGAGGGTGACCCGGGCCGGTTCGCCCGAGCGGGTATCCTCGAAGACCTCGCCGTCGGGGCGGGTGCTGGTGAAGTGCAGGAGGAGGGTATCGCCGTCTGTTGCGGGTGCCATAGGTGCCTGATCGGTTTGTCGGGCAGGGGTTTTAACTCATCGGGAATACAGCGGATCCCGGGCATCGCTCCCGGAAGGTTCACGCGCAGACGAACCTCCCATGGCCTTCTTCCGCCACGCTTACCAGACAATAGACCATCCCGGATCGGGATATGCGACGCACCGCTCAATAACTACGGGCACGGAGTGTTCGGCTATTCGAGCAGCCGTCCGTAACGATTATGATACGTCTTGCCGGGCTTAGGCCGGGTGAACTTAAGTCCGGTCCATACGTCGTCGATACGCAGGTTGACGCTCTCGACCAGCCCGTGGCTGTAGCCGATTGCGATCACCGTTTTGATCTTGAGGTCTGTGCCTAACTGCCCGCCCCTCGGCCACGATATCCATAACCTGCCGCCAGGGGCGAGGTGCGCTTTTAGTTCCGCAACGTGCGCATCAAGTTCCGCCCGGCTTTTTACGAAGTAGTGTATGTAATCGAACGTGCCCTCCAGAGTGTCGGCTATAACAAGCGGGGGCAGATTCATTGCCGCCACCGCCTCCGGTGGCGCATCCAGGAAGAACGCCCTCATTCCTTCTTTAACACCCATCTTCTCCGAGACGAGTTCCGGCATAGGTACGTCACCGTTCGTGCAGCATCTCAAGAATGTGAGTGCTATGCATCAGGCTTCACGTTCGATACACGGCCGGTATCCTCCGGCACCATGACAGATCAGATCGATTATGAGCGTAACCGTCCGGGATTACACTTAACAGTATCGCACAGGTGCAGTACTGCAAAACAAAAAGCCTCAGGCGAGATTCGAACTCGCGACCTCGTCCTTACCAAGGACGCGCTCTACCGGCTGAGCCACTGAGGCGTGACGCACCAATTATGTTAGAAGTCAACCCTATAAAAGGTTACGGCCGAAACCGGGGAAGGAACCGGGCAGGACCGCTCTTATTCGCCCTGGTCGGCGGCGCCGATCGTCTCCAGCGCGGATATGCTGGCGGTCACCCCTTCGAAGGTCTCCACCTCGACGATGGGGGTGGCGCCGCTCCTCCGCACGGCCTTCATCACGGCCGAAAAGTCGATCGTCCCGTCCCCGACCGGCGAATGCGTATCTCCGGTGCCGTCGTTGTCGTGCAGGTGGAAGTGCGCCGCCGGGTGGGCGAGGAAGCAGTCCAGGCACCCGTTCAGGTTCGCGTGGCCGACATCGAGCGCGAACCCGATCCCATCGATGAGCGGCAGGTCGTCGCAGGAGCGCAGGAAGAAGTACTCCCAGTTCCCCATGTTCTCGACAACGAACGTGACCGAGAGGTCATCGGCCGCCCGGGTCAGTTCCGAGAGCGACCGGCGGAACCGCTCCACCGCCGGCTCCCGCTCCTCGACCCACGCATAGTAGCCCGGGTGGATGACCACGCCCGCCCCGGCCTCGGCGGCGACGGCGAAGGTCTGCGTCAGAACCTCGACGCTTGCCCGCCGGATCGGCTCGAGGAGGCTTGCGATGTTGACCCCCCGGGCCGGTGCGTGAATGAAGTAACGGTACGAGTAACTCTCGAGCGGTTCCGCGCTCTTCAGGTAGTGCAGCCCGTCGTCCATCACCTCCACGCAATCGGTGATGGGAGCGAGTTTCTCAAGCGCGCAAGAGAGCGGCTCGTGATGAAGGCAGTAGGTGGAGACGCCGAACATACAGAATGTTCCGGCCGGGACGATAAATAGGTTCGGAACAGGGAACCTCCCGTCGACCACCGTCTCATCCCCTGATCGAACCGGATCGCCCCGTCCGGCCGCGCCGTCCGTGCCCGGCACGGGGCAGCCTTCCGGCGTCAAAAAAGACCAATCCGCATGGTTTATACAATCAACACCACATATGAATAATCATGGCTGACGGCTTCGTCCCGGAGGTTGTCGTCTCGAACCGGCTTGAAAAAGCAAAGGCCGAGATCTTCTCCTACATAGACTCCAATGCCAAAGCCATCGACGAGAACTTCCCCGTCTTCTTCGGGAACGTCGTCACGCTCCTCGACCGTGCGGGTGCCCCCATCACCGACGCGATCTACGACGAGTTCATCGACGCAATCGTCTTCCGGGTCTTCGAGGTCAGCAACCGGGCCGGGGACGTGAAGTTCCTCAGCCGTGCCTGCGAGATCGCCTGCGGGATGAAGCGCAAGAAGGAGCGCAAAGCAGGCGTCCACCTTGCCGCCGCCGTCAAACTGATGAAGATAGGGATGCCGCTTGCGGCGACCGTCTTCCTCCAGCCCTACCGCAAGCACGACGCCGCCGTCGGGTGCTGGTACGCCTACTGCTACTACGTACTCTATAAAGAGGGGTCGGCCGAACCCGGCTACTCCGCCGTCGAACGGTGGAACTACCTGAAGGCCGCGCGCCAGTATATGGAGGAACTCGGGCAGTTGCGGCCGGGGCTGCAGCGGCTGGTCCGGGGCGAACTCGAGCAGGACAGGTGGCTTGCCGAGCCGTTCTGGGTGATGCTCTTCCTTGCGACCGAATGGATCCCCGACAACCGCTGGTTCCTGGAGATCGGGATCACGCAGAGCAAACAGGAGAAGAACGACGTAGCCCTGGTCAAGATGCTCCAGATCGGCCTCATCCGGTTCCCCGACGAGATGTTCTTCTACCGGGAAGCCTACCACCTCAAGTTCGAGCAGGGCGACCTCGCCGATGCCATGGGCCTCATCCGCGACCTGCTGCAGAGGTTCCCCGATGATCCCGAACCGGTCTACTACGGCCTCCGGACAGCCCTTTACCTCCCCCAGGAGGGAGAGTTCAACAGGTTCCGCAAAGCAGCCGAACAGGTGAAGATGCCGGGCCACGTCCTCTGCCTCATCGACTACACCTACGCCTTCCTCCGGGGGAAGCGGGGGCAGGCGTCCCTCTGCCTCGACGAGTTCCGCAGGAAATACCCTTCGTTGAACTACTACTCCGATATGCTCCGGTTCGTCACCGCCGACGTCCCCGCGACCGAGCGGGGCGTCAACGCGGCGGTCTTCACCTCGGTCGATCATTTCTGCAAGAAGATGCTCAAGATCGGCGACGCCTGAGGGTGCCGCGATGAGCAGCCTGATAGTCGATCGTGCCGGATAATAGTGAGGACATCATGGCATACCGTCACCTCTTCGGCCCGGTTCCCTCCCGGCGGCTGGGCATATCGCTCGGGATCGACCTGGTGCCGCACAAGACCTGCTCCTTCGACTGCATCTACTGCGAGTGCGGGCGGACGACCGATCTTACCTGCGAGCGGCGCGAATACGTCCCGACCGGCCGGGTCATCGCGGAGCTCGACGACTTCCTCGCGAAGGGGCCCGACCTCGACTACATCACGTTCGCCGGGTCGGGAGAGCCGACGCTTCACACGGGCATCGGCGAGATCATCGCCTTCATCAAAGACCGGTATCCCCGCTACCGGGTCGCGGTGCTGACCAACAGCGCGCTCTTCACCGACCCGGATGTCCGGGCGGCCCTCATGTGGGCCGACCTCGTGGTGCCGTCGCTCGACGCCGTCTCCGAAGAGGTCTTTATAAAGATCAACCGCCCCTCTCCCGGCATCACCGCGGAGCGGGTGCTTAAGGGGCTGCTCGACTTCGCCCGGGAGTTTTCCGGCGAGATCCGGCTCGAGATCTTCATTGTCCCGGACATCAACGACACCGAGGAAGAACTCCGGCTCCTCCAGGAAGCCGTCGCGGCAATCCGTCCCGACCGCGTCCAGATAAACACCCTCGACCGCCCCGGCACCGATATCCGGGTGAGGCCGGCCTCCATCGGGGCGCTCGAGCGGATCGCAGCGATGCTCGGCGGGGAGGTGATCGGGGCGGCCTGCACGGAGAGAGCGCTGCCGCCGGAGAGCGAGGATGTCGCAGAGACGATCCTCGCGACCATCCGGCGGAGGCCCTGCACGCCCACAGATCTCGCGGCACTCCTCGGCATCAGACCGGCCGAGGTCGCGAAACACCTCAGGGTTCTCGAGTCCGGCGGGCAGATCGAGCCGGTGCAGGAAAAAAGAGGGGTATTTTACCGGGCGACCTGATCAGCCCCGCAGGTGAACGTCCATCTGCGGGAACGGTATCTCGATCCCTTCTTCCGCAAACCGCTCGTAGACGCGCGTGTTCACGTAGTCCTGGACGTCCCAGGTCAGGTTGAAGGCTTTTGCCCAGAGGACGAGCATGAAGTCCAGGCTCGATGCTCCGAACTCGAGGAAGTAGGCGGACGGCGCAGGGTCGGAGAGGACGTACTCCGACCGTGCCGCGGCCTCGCACCCGATATCGATGAGGATCTCTTTCACGCGCTTGATATCGCTGCCGTAGGCAGCCGAGATCGGGATCTTGATCTTCAACTTGACGTCCGGCAGGGCGTAGTTGACGATGACGCTGCTCGATACCTTCGAGTTCGGAAGGGTGACCATCTGGTAGTCCAGCGTCTTGATCCTGGTGCTCCGGGGCCGATGCTGATCACGTCTCCGAGGAACTCGTCGATCTTGATCCGGTCGCCGACCGCGAACGGCTTGTCCACCAGGATGACCGCGCCCCCGAAGAAGTTGGAGACGATGTCCTGGGCAGCGAGCGCCACCGCCAGGCCGGCGAGCCCGGCACCGGCGACGAGCGGCGTGATGTTCACCTCGAGCATCTGGAGCACCATGAGGATGGCGATGAACCAGATGATGTAGCGTGCCGAGACCTCGAGCACCCGGATGATCCGGTCGTCGAGGTCGGTCTCGGTCTGCGACGCCATCCACCTGCCGTAGAGGTTGATGAAGTTGTAGATGAACGAAGAGATCACCCACGCCGCGATGAGTATCGCCGCCGCGGCGAAGTATTTCTCCGAAACGAGCCATGCGTACTCCCCGAGAAGGGCCGCGGGGTCGATGATGAACGTTACGGAGATCCAGACGGAACCCGCGATTATGGCAATGGCCAGGGGTTTGTCGAGCGAATAGAGCACGATGTCGTCGAGTTTTGATTCCGTGAGGTCGGCCCGCTTTTGCAGCCACCGGAAGACCTCGTGAACGATGAACGCTGCGATGATTCCGCAGAGGACGACCGCGCTTCCGTACATGATGCTGTTCATTCCGGTACTAATATGTGCTGTCAGTGGAATATAAGTGTGATAATTCATGGCGGTAGGTAAGGAGATCCTGGATACGCTTCACGCTCTCGTGGACAGGGATATCACGCTCATGCACATCTGCGGCACCCACGAGGCGGCAATAGCCCGCGCCGGGCTCAGGAGCGTCCTTCCCGAGCGGCTCAAGATCGTGATGGGGCCGGGATGCCCGGTCTGCATCACGCCCCAGGGCGAGATCGACGCTGCGCTCGACCTGGTGGAGCGCGACTGCACCATCGCCACCTACGGCGACCTGCTGCGGGTTCCCGGGACGAAGGGATCGCTCGAGTCGAGCGGCGGGGACGTCCGGGTGGTGCAGGGCATCCACAAGGCGGCGGAGATCGCCCGGAGGGAACCCGACCGGGAGGTCGTCTTCATATCGGTCGGGTTCGAGACGACCGCACCGACGGTCGCCGCCACGATCCTCTCCCGCCCGCCGGAGAACTTCTCTATCCTCTCGTGCCACCGGCTCGTCCCGCCCGCGATGGCATGGCTCCTCGGCCAGGGGGAGGCGTCGCTCGACGGGTTCCTCCTCCCGGGGCACGTCTGCGCGGTGATGGGCTACGAGGAGTACGAGCGGTTCCCCGTCCCGCAGGTCGTCGCGGGGTTCGAGCCCGAGGACATCCTTCTCGCCCTCTTGATGGCGGTCAGGCAGGTTCGCGAAGGCGCGCACCGGGTCGAGAACGCCTACCCGCGCGTGGTCACCCGGGAGGGGAACGTCAAGGCGAAACGCCTGATGTACGAGGTCTTCGAGCCGTACGACGTCGAGTGGCGCGGATTCCCGGTGATCCCGGCCTCCGGCCTCCGACTGAAGCCGGAGTTCGAGGGCTACGACGCGCAGAAGAAGTTCGATATCGAGATCCGGCACGTGGACAAGCATTCCGCCTGTATCTGCGACAAAGTGCTGCGCGGCATCGCCCGGCCGTCCGACTGCAAGCTCTTCGGGAAGGTCTGCACCCCGCGCACCCCTGTGGGCCCCTGCATGGTCAGCCACGAAGGGGCGTGCAAGATCTGGCATCTCTACGAATCGCGGAGGGCATGAAACCCTCCTCTCCGCTGGCCTTTTATACCATACACGACAACATAATATGGCAGTCTCGGTAGGGTAGTGGATATCCTGAAAGCCTCCGGAGCTTTCGACCCGGGTTCGAATCCCGGCCGGGGCGTTTCTTGTTTTTGTTCAAGTTGTGAAACCCCTGTTTCCAAAACGGCTTTTTCCGGGTATAAACAGACGTCCGATTCCAGAAAATAGTCGCGGGGAGAAGAACACCAATACTTGAGCGGGCACTCACCGTACTCCATCCGCTGTCCCGGATCACTATGTATTTGTGAAGTCGTCGCCAATACTACCAAACCACGAAACCATATTGCAGGACAGCACATGCTCACGAACGAAGAAGAACGGGTGAGGATTTACTCGATGGGAAATGTCCCAACACGATCGCATGAGGTGACGCCTTCCACCCCGCTGGACGAACTCAATCTCAACTGGACCGAGAAAGATCTCCCCGAACGGGAGCGCACAAAACACGTCCACCGCCTTCACCCGTACCTCGGCAAATATATTCCGCAACTCGTCGAGGTCTTCCTGAGAAAATACTTCTCTCCCGGCCAGACAGTCATCGATCCGTTCTGCGGCTCCGGGACTACGCTGGTTCAGGCCAACGAGCTCGGCATCAACGCTATCGGCTACGACATCTCTGCCTTCAACGTCCTTCTCTCGCAGGCAAAGACCGCCGAGTACGATCTTCCCGTGGTGCAGAGAGAGATCCTGGACATCCTGAACAAGGTGAAAGCGGCGACGCAGATCGACTCGGGGCAGCGGAGGCTCTGGATGGAATGCACGAAAAGGCCGTATCTCTCCGCTGACAACAACGAATACCTGGAGCGTTGGTTCGCACCACAGGCGCTCGAGGAACTGCTCACCTACCGATACTACATCGAGGCCGGCGAGTATGAATACGCAGATCTCTTGCAGATCATCCTCTGCCGATCCGCACGGTCCGCACGGTTAACGACGCATTTTGATCTGGACTTCCCCAGAGAACCCGTGACTGAACCGTATTACTGCTATAAGCATAGGAGAACCTGCCAGCCGACCCGGGAAGCGTTCAAGTTCCTCAAACGCTACAGCAACGATACGATCAAACGGATCGCCGCGTTTTCAGCCGTGCGAACCGGGGCACGTGTAGAAGTCCATCACGAAGACTGCCGCACCGTTGATTTCCCTGCGGCTCACGGCGTCGTTACCAGCCCTCCCTATGTCGGGTTGATCGACTACCACGAGCAGCACGCCTACGCGTATCACCTCCTCGGACTTGAAGACAAACGGGCAAAGGAGATAGGGCCTGCTGCGAACGGAAAGAGCAAAAACGCGAAAGAAGCCTATCAGAAGGACATTGCAGAGGTCTTCCAGCGAATTCTCCGGACGATGCATCCCGACGGCCGTCTGATCGTCGTTGCAAACGACCGGGAAAATCTCTACGATGAGATTGCGGACTCACTGGATGTTGAGGTTGAGAATATCATCCAGCGCCACGTGAACCGGAGAACCGGCAGGCGTTCGACCGAGTTCTATGAATCGATCTTTATATGGCGGAAACTCTGATACACCGGTGTTGAGAGTATGTCTGACTCCAAACGAATGAAAGCAGCCATCCAGCAGGTAGTTCAGGAACTCATGGACGGTGTCATGGAAAGAGTCCTTGTCTCAGATCCGTTTGTAAAGGAAGCACACCACTCGAAAAAGCCTCTCTACGCAGCACTCATCCCGGATGAAATATTCAAGGGATCGCATTTTGAGCGACGATTCGTCACGCCCTTCGGCAAAGTCTGGGAGAAACTGGCGGTCGTTGCAGCAACGGAGGGGCTCGGATACGGCACGATGGGGCACCGCATTGACGGGTGCGTCCGGGAGGATCGTCTTCACAGAATTGCAGAGATCCTGAACAGGCTGGAACACTCCCCAAACCGCAAGGACAGGATCAAGCCGGACTGGGCGGCCGAACTGGCATACATCACAGCAGGAAAAGGGGAACTGATTCCGGTCTCCGTCATCTGCGATCTCTACGTCGAAGATAGGGTCAGCAACAGGCGGTATGCATTTGAGTTGAAGGCACCGCTGCCGAACAGCGACCAGACCAAGGTAAGTAAAGAGAAGATCTTGAAACTGCACTGCATGGAGCCTCCCCTGGTCGATAACGCCTATTTTGCGCTGCCGTATAACCCGTACGGTTCGCGCGAGAACTACTCCTGGAGTTTCCCGGCTCGCTGGTTCGACATGAAGCACGACGATGTTGTTCTCATCGGCGATGAGTTCTGGGATACAATCGGGGGGGCCGGAACATATACCGCATTCATCTCCGCCATCAACGAGATTGGGGCAGAGTATAAAGAGAGAATATATCGGGAGTATCTGGGGATTGAACCTCCGGAACACTCCGACGCGGCACTGACGACGCTACAGGAGCACGGAGAGGCGTATCGCGTATAATCCCCTGACGGCGCTTAATCCATTGCCGGAGTAGTCAGCATCTCTCTTCCCAGCCGTCTCCCGATGCTGCACCGTCCATACATTCCTCGTCCTGGACGCACATCGCTCTCCGAACGGTTTATACCGGTCACAGCGGGAAGTGTGTATCAGAGATCTTCCTTATTGCGTTTCGAAAACCGGAAGAGCGCCTCTTTAAGAGACCCCGTGCCGTCCCCGTGCCGTCGCAGGAACTGCCTGACGTTCGCCGACTCGATCCATCCCCGGTCGAGTTCGGTGACGAAGCCGTCGATCCGGCGCGACTCTGCGAGGATCTTCTCTGCAAACGGGTCGTCGATCATCTCCGCGTACCCGACGATCACCTGCAGGGGATTCCGGATATGGTCCCCGAGGATGGCAAACTGCTCGATATTCTTCCCGAGCTGCGCGTAGGTCTCCCGCCTCATCTGATCGGTGAGGATGCGCTCGGTGATGTCCATCACGATCAGCATGATGCAGAGCGGCTGCCCGGCACCGTTCTGCACGACGCTGCCCGAGATCTGGACATGAAACGGAGACCCGTTGTTCCGCAGCCCGATCGTCTCCTGCACGATCGCATGGCTGTCGAGGAGGTGAGCGGTGACCCTCTCCCCGACGGTAGGGTCCGCGAAGAACGCCTCCAGGTTCCTCCCCGCGATCGCCCCCTCCCGCTCGTAGCCGAACATCGCGGTAAAACTCCGGTTGGCGTACATGACCGCTCCGGTGAGATCGGCGATGAGGATGCCGTTCGTCGAGGATTCGAGCGCGCTCTCCTTTATCCTGAGCTCCCTCTCGGTGTGGATCCGATCAGTGATGTCCCGTGCAATCGCGACGATATACTGCTCGGCGCCGAAGGTGACCGACCGGACGGTGATCTCCATCGGGATCTCCGTTCCGTCCCGCGCTACGAGCGGCGCGGTGAAGGCCTGCCGGAATTCGGACGGCAGATTGCTGCAATCCATGAGGAACTCGGAAAATTGAGCCTGTTTTGAGGGGCAGATCAGATCGATGAACAGTTTTTTGAGCAGTTCCTTCTTCGAGTAGCCGAGATACGCCCTCACGGATGCGTTGACGTCCGTAAGCCTCCCGGTCTCCGCACGGATCAGGAATATCGCGTCGTACGTCTGGTCGAGCAGCGCCCGGAACCGCTCGAGTTCGGCAAGCCGGCTCTGCAGCTCGGGATAGTAACTCTTGTGCAGGGACGTCTCTCCGAGGCCGATGATCTTCTCGCGGAGCGCGTCCCGGTCTTCGGGGGCTTCAGAAGGCATGCATATAAATCCGTTCGATCTCGTCGCAGGCAAGGCTGCGCGGGTTGGTTACCATGCAGGGATCGTTGTATGCCGCTTCGGCAAGGGCGGGAATCGCATCCTCCCGGACGCCGGCCGTGGCGAGGGTCTCGGTGATCCCGAGCGCCCTCCGAAACGCCCCCACCTCCTCTGCCGGGGTCGCCCGGCCCGGCCCGAAGATCGCACCAATTCGGTCGTAGCGGCCGGATGCCGCCTCGTAGTTGGCTGCCATCACGTGCTCGAGCAGCAGCGCGTTGCACCGCCCGTGCGCAAGGTCGTAGGCGCCCCCGAGACAGTGCGCCATCGCGTGCACCGCCCCGAGACTGGCGTTCGAGAACGCGAGCCCGGCGTGAAGGCTGGCAAGGAGGGTCGAGAACCGCAGGTTCAGGTCGTCGGGCTCCTCAACGGCCGCAGGCAGTGCGCTCGCGATGAGCCGGATCCCCTCGAGAGCATGCATATCGGTCATCGGAGAACTGGCGTTCGAGACGTAGGCCTCGATCGCGTGGCTGAGGGTATCCATGCCGGTATTCACGGTCAGATCCCGCGGCATCGTCGTCAGGGGCTCGGGATCGAGCAGGGAGATGTCGGGGACGAGCGTTTTCGAGACAATGGCGATCTTCCGTCTTCTCTCTTCGTCCGTGATGATGGCGAACTGGGAGACGTCTGCGGAACTCCCGGCGGTGGTCGGGATGCAGATGAGCGGCGGGGCAGGCACCGGCACCCGGTCGACGCCCTCGAACGCGAGGATATCGCGCATGTTGGAGGACGCTATCCCGATCCCTTTGGCGCAGTCCATCGGGCTGCCGCCGCCGACAGCGACGATGCCGTTGCACTCCTCGGCGAGATACGCTTCTTTACCCGCCATAACCTGCCGGGAGCGGGGGTTTACGGAGACGGAGTCGAAGACGGTGAACGATACCCCCGCTTCGGTCAGGCTCTCCCCGACGGCCCCGGCCCAGCCTGCGGCCCGGACGCCCGGGTCGGTGACGAGGAGGACATGCCTCATCCCGAAGTTGCGGGCATACCGGCCGGCGAGACGCAGTGCGCCGTCTCCGCAGATAAATTCAGGAGCTACGAATTTTCGTAAGTCGAGCTGGCTTCGCTGGATCATGATTCAATACCGTCCATGGATCATGATTCGACCCGGTAGTATGCTGGCGGCTGAGAGGAGAACTCTTACTCAGTTGTAAGGAATTGTATCCATATATATCTGGCGAACCAGCATAATCGCTTTATATACCTTCTGTAATTACAACTGCCCAACTTGTGCCTTTAATTAAATTCTATACAGTAACTAACCATATCGCGCGAAAATTCCTGCACTGCCCCTGCCGCCCCGGGCAGAGCGGGAGGGAGCCGGGACGGTGCCCGCACCCCTCCAAAAAAAAAACGAGTGGATCGGCTCACTCGACAGCCGTAAGACTGATCCCGAAACACCCCATGCAGATGAGCTCGATGTCATAGTCTACCGTATCGGAGACGATCGCCGGGGACTGCCTGACGACCCTGAAGGTGGCAGCGTCGTCGGGCAGGGCCGGATCCATCGGGGTGTCGACGTTCGTCTGGATGACGAGGCGTGCCGGATCGAGGTTCGTGGCGTAGTAGTCCTTGAACGCGGTCCGCTTCTCTTCGGGGAGGACGACCCAGTCGGCCGCCTCGGCAACCGTCACGTCGTTCGGAACCCAGCCGTACCCGGGGAGGTAGTACTCCGACCAGAAGTGGCCGCCGGGCGTCTCAGCCATGATCATCTGGTAGCCGCCGAGGGCACGGGCGGGGATCCCGAGCGACCGGCAGAACGCGGCAAAGAGCATGCTCTGGGTGCCGCAGTCGCCGTTGCCGGTCTCGAACATGTAGGTGGACTCCGCCACTTTGGGCTCCCGGGCATCGAGCGAACCGTGCGGGACGTGGCTGTAGGGATAGGTCTCGATGATATGGTAGTAGATCATCTGCGCCTGCAGGTGCGGGTTCGTCTCGTTCCCGACGATCTCCCGTGCCTTCTCCCGGACGGCGTCCGTGAGTTCGATGTTCCTCTCGGACTTCGTGTAGAGCAGGTACTCAGGATCGCTCGTGTTGTACTCCCCGACCAGCGCCGGGTCGATATCCTCGAATATCTGCTCATAAGAGGTGAACGCGATATCCGCCGAGATGACGAGGTTCCCGTTGACCGCTCCGGCCGGGACTTCATAGTAGACGTAGCCGATAGGGCCGGTGGTGACCGGGCCGGCGACGATGAAGTCGGGGCACGAGAGGTTCGTGACGGTGACGTTCCTCTGCGCGTCCGTCTCGACCGGGAGCGGGAACCAGATCTTCAAGGTGCCCGTCGAGGGGAGCGCCTCGAACGGGATCTCGAGCCGCTCGATCCCCGAGTAGCGGACGGGGTTCACATATGGCCCGTGCTCCGGACGGTCCTCTGCCCAGGCGAACCGGCCGATGTAGTCGAAGTCTATACCTCTCTCGTTCTGCTTCTGCATATCGTCGGGGTGCGCGTAGAGGTAGTTCCCGGCGACATCGTAGAAGTAGAGCGTCTCGTTCTCCGAGACAATCTTCTGGGCGCGAGTATCCAGCCAGTCGGCTATCCCGGCATCGGTGATCCCGGGAACCTTCTCCCGCAGCGCCGCCTCTGCGGCGCTACGATCGAACATGTACTCCATATACGTCCGGTTCGCCCGGAAGATCGCATTCCGGGCCGTCAGCGCCTTATCCGTATCGCCGGCGTCCGTGTAGAGGGCGTAGGCCTCCGAGAAGCGTTCTTCGGCTGTCCGGTAGTTGGCGGCTCCGTATTCAGCGAGCCCCCGGGCGTAGGCCTCGTCGGCCGGTGCACCAGGATCGTTCTTCTCTTCCGTTGTGGCGGTGCATCCTGCTGCAGCGATGAGAAGCAGGACGGATGCAATCAGGAGAGCGGTGATCGCACGGTATCTCATAGTAGAGAGAAGATGCGGAACGATTAAAATCTTTTTATTCCAGCGGGGCATTATCCGCCGGTTATCTAAGATTCGCCGCAGTTTACAGCGTGATGCCCGGGAATTCCGGAGATCGCGGAGCCGCGCCTCATTTACCGGGAACCGGAACGCAGCCCTCTCCTCCGGTGTGCCGTATCTCGTCGGATGTGCCCAGATTGGACAGAGAAATCACAGACTTTTTGTAAATCCCGTTTAACTCGCGATTCTGCCGATAAAAGAGAGAAAGGTATATCCGTCAGAAGATAATTTATTAACTAAAGCGGAGGCTTTTATGCAGAGCGCTGTACGCAATCTCCTGGTCTTTTCTCTCATCGCCTGCTTCCTTGTCCTTCCCTCGAGTGCTCAGCCGCCCATAGGCGGGGACAACGGATGGTATGCGGTCAACTGTAACGTGAACGGAGCCGACGTCTACTTCGACAACGAATACAAGGGCACGATCGAGAACGGCGTGTTCTACGTCCCGGTCTACACCACCGGGGCACCCTACCAGACGTTCCGCGTCGAGAAGGACGGCTACGCGACCCACTACGGGGACATAACCTCGGTTCCGGGTAAAGGAGAGACGTTCGATCTCTATGCGACCCTGAACCCCGTCGCGCCTCCCGCCCCGATCGGCGGCGACGTCGGCTGGTATGCCGTCCACGTCAACGTCGACGGGGCGACCGTCCAGTTCGACAACGAGGTCAAGGGCGTCACCAGCCAGGGCGTCCTCTCCGTCCAGGTCTACGTGACCGGGACGCCGTACAGGACCTACACCGTGACGAAGGAAGGGTATCTCCCCTACACGGCGGCCGTCGACCGGTATCCCGCCAGGGGTGAGACCGTCGACCTCTACGTGGACCTGAGCTCCGCGCCCCCCACGCAGAACGCGCCCCTCGCTCCGGCCCTTGCCGGCATCGCCCTGCTGATTGCCGGGCTGGTGCTGGTTGCGGCGAGAAAGAACTAACCCTACTTTTTTTCGCGAACCTCGCCCGGACGATCGCCGTCCCGGGGATCGCTGCATGCTGTGGCCGGGTATTGCCCTGAGCAGATAGCAAACTCTTTCTCTTCGGGAGGAGTACGATCGCTCGATAGCTGGAATCGCCGGCACATTAAGGGATGAACTCATGAAACGCTACCGGTTTAAGAAACTCGACGCCTTTGCAGCCGCCGGGTCGTCGGGAAACCCCGCGGGATACGTCCGCCTCTCCCCGGGGGAGGAGATCACCGACCGCGATATGCAGCAGATCGCCCACGAACTGAAGGGTTTCGTCTCGGAGGTCGGATTCCTGCGCGACGGCACGCCGGGCGATTCCGATCTCGCGATACGCTACTTCTCCTGCGAACGGGAGGTCGAGTTCTGCGGCCACGCGACGATAGCCATCATGGACGACGTGGTGCGTAGCGACGACCGGTTCAGGAACCGCGAGAGCCTCCTCCTCCGGACGAACAAAGGCGTCGTCACGGTGCTGAACCGGACGGGCGAGGACGGCATGGTCTACATCCGGGCTCCTGAGCCGGAGTTCTCCGACGCACGCCCCGACACCAGAGAGACCGCCGCCGCGCTCGCGCTCGACGTCCGGGATATCGACCCCGCGATACCCATAGGCGTCGTGAACGCCGGCCTCGATACCCTGCTCGTCCCCCTCGCCTCGCTCGACGCCTGTATCCGGTGCTCTCCGGACTACGCGGCGCTCCGTGCGTTCGCCCTCGCCCATGCCGTCGACGTGATCGTCATCTACACCCGCGAGACGGCGTTTCCGGGGAACGACCTGCACAGCCGGGTCTTCGCTCCGACGTTCGGGTACCTGGAAGACCCGGCGACCGGTTCGGGGAACGCCGCCCTCGGAAACTTCCTCATCCGGGAGAACCTCTGGACAAACCGGACGCTCGTCATCGAGCAGGGGCCGGACCGGGCGAACCCGAACATCGTCCGCCTGCTCCGCCCCGACGACGGCGGGCTCATGTTCGGCGGGCGGGGGCAGGTGCGGATCGACGGGGAATACGTCCTCTCTACAGGAGATTCCCCCGGGCAACCGGAATGACCCTGCCGCCGACCTGCACCGTAATAGATTCCCCGTGCCGCTCCGCCCTGCAACGGATCAGGGACGGGCGGTGTATCTCGCAGCCCTGCTCCACGCGGATATCGAGCGAGTCGCCCAAGTAGCCGTGCCGGAGGAGGTAGCCGGCAAGGCACCCGTTCGCGCTGCCGGTCGCCGGGTCCTCCGGGACGCCGAAGTGGTCGGCGAAGACCCGTGCGTTGAACGTGTTCTCCGGCCGGTAGGGTTCCGGGCAGAAGATGAAGACGGCTTTTGCCGCCGTCGTGCTGATCAGTTCTTCGTAGGCGTCGCGGTCGATCGCCGCCCGCCGTACGGATTCAAGGCTTCTTACCGGGACGATGATGAACGGAAGCCCCGTGGAGACCTCCTCGACCGGAAAGCGGGTATCGATCGCGGTTTCCGGGAGAGAGAGGACGCCCGCGAGCGTATCCGGAGGAAACTCTCCGGTGAAGACCGGCGGATTCTGCCGCATCCAGGCGATACCGTCGGGGGCAAACGAGACCGGGACCTCTCCTGCCGCGAGGTTCAGCCTGACTTCGGGGACGGGCTCCTGCAGGACTTCCTCCCGGATCACGTAGGCCGTGCCGAGCGTCGGATGCCCGGCAAAGGGAACCTCGCGCTCCGGTGTGAAGATGCGCACGTCATAGGCACGGTCTTCTCCCCCATCCGACCGGACGAACGCGGTCTCGGAGAGGTGCATCTCCCGGGCAATCGCCTGCATGGCCGTATCGGAGAGCGCTCCGGCGTCCAGCACCACGGCGAGCGGGTTGCCGGCGTACTTCTTCTCCGCGAAGACATCGACGATCTGGTAACGCATGGTCATGGCCCCTTTCAGCAGATCGTCCGTTCTCCCCGAGGATAACGCTTGCGTCTCCGGCGGTCGCCGGAAAAAAGACGGGGGGGTGGAGCCCGGTCAGGCAGCCTCGGCCGGTTTCTCCAGGGCCACCTCATGGCGATCGAGCGCCCACCCGACCAGCAGGGCGGCCGTCGAGAGGGGGAGGGCGACAACGAGCGGGTCCACGTCCTGCCACGGGGCGGAGAGAACCGCCGGCACCCCGAAGAGGAGGTTGGAGAGCCCGAGCGCCGCCGACTCCTTGACGTGGACGAAGGCCGTCCACGCGAACCAGGCCGCCGTTCCGGTGACGAGACTCATCTTTGCTGCCCGGAGGGACGGCCTGCTGCTGTACATGGCATGGGCGTAGGCCGGCAGGAACGCCGATGCACAGAGACCCATGAACATCGCCGTCGCCCGGGCGATGATGCTGCCCGGCATGACGAAGGCAAGGATGACGCTTATGACGATCATGACGAGGGTCGCCAGCCGGATCGGCCGCATTGCCGCCCTCCCCGTTCCGGTGCGCCGCACGACGTCGAATCCGAGCGATGTTCCCATCGTGTGGAAGAGGGAACTGAGCGTGGACATCGCCGCGGCAAGGAGCGCCAGCATGAAGACGACGATGAAGAGATCCGGCATCGACGCGTTGATGAAGTTCGGGATGATCGTGTCGACGTTGCCGTTGGTCGCCGCCGTGAGAGCGATCACGCCCTCCGTCTGGTAGAAGTAGACGTTCGTGAGCGCCCCGACCGTGAAGGCGACCCCGGTCATCATCAGGATGAACGGCCCGCCGACGAGGACGGCACGATTCAGCGCCCGGCTGTCTTTGACGGTCATGAACCGGACGGCCAGCTGGGGCTGCGCCAGCACCCCGATGCCCACCCCGAGAACGAGCGTCGTCACCAGCGTGAGCCAGATCGACGACCCGAACGCCGGCATGGACGCCCACCCGGTCATCCCCCCGGCGGCGAGCGCCTGCGGGACGAGGTCGGACATCCCGGCAAGGGCGGTATGCGCCTCGATGACGCCCCCGAGCCGGATGTAGGTGAGCACGAGGAGAATGGTCATCCCGACAAGCATGATCCCGCCCTGCAGCGCGTCGGTGTACATGACGGCAATGAGCCCGCCGAGCACCACGTAGAGGGCGACGATCACGGCGAACGCGATGAGCGCGGTGGTGTAGGGGATCTGCAGCGTGCTCGTGATGAACTGAGCGCCGCCGATCAGGATCGCCGCCGTGTAGAGCGGCATGCCGACGACGATGACGAGTCCCGCGGCATACTGCATGAACGACGACCCGTAGCACTTCCCCATCAGGTCGGGGAAGGTCACGGCACGGAGTTTGCTCCCGATACTGCGGGTCTTCTTTCCGAAGAAGACGAACGCGATGAAGATCCCGAGCCCGATATTGAGGACGGTCAGCCAGATCATCCCCATGCCGAGCTGCGCCGCAACCCCCCCGAACCCGACGATGGCGGAGGTGCTGATGAAGGTCGCGCCGTAGGAGAGGGCGAGCACCACGGGATGGATCTTCCTCCCGGCGACCATGTAGTCGTCGTTCTCTTTTGTCCGGCGGTAGCCGAGGTAGCCGAGACCGATGACGAGGACGAGGTACACGAGCGTCATTGCGACGAAGAGCCCGGTATCAACTGCCATCCTGCTCACCGTCCACGCCGTTGTTCCAGTTCAAGAGGCCGTACACTAAGCATGCGAGCGTGAACGCGAGCGCAAGCAGATACCCAACCCAGATCGCGGGATCAGTAATGCCAAACATAACAAACCACCTGGCGGTAACGGAAAAACCGTTACATTACACGGGAACTCAGCAGAAGGGCCGGTTCCCTATCTAAAGAAGAATGCGTTCTGCGCAAACGTGCGCCGCACGTTTCCACAGGTCTGCACTGACGTGCAACAGGACTCTACATGGTTGCCAATCATCGAGTACCTAAACACCTTCTCGATCAATTGTATTTAAATCATCCGATCCTGCTGCCGGAGAGACGAAGGGAGATCGCACCACTGCCGGATTCCTCTCGCCTGAGCGCTCCAATTCAGATACCATCTACAATAAGAACGGCAGGTTCCGGTCGCGGCCATCCAGAACGGTGATATGGACGGAGGGCGTACCGGATGTTGTTTCGGGGCGGGACGAACGCCGCAAGGCAGGGTGAACCATGGACGGCACGGCGGAGATCATTTCAGCGGCACTGGGCCTCTCGTTCGAACTCCTGGTTCGGACGGTCCCGATCGTCGTCGCCGGCGTCCTGATCGCCGAAGTCCTGATCGCTCTCAAGATCACCGACAGGATAGCGAGCGTCGCCTACCCGGTCACGACGTTCTCCCACCTCCCCCGCGAGTGCGGGGCGAGTTTCCTTCTGGCGTTCGTCTCGCCGCAGGCGGCCGACGCGATGCTCGTCGACTACCACCACAAAGGGATGATCGGGAGGAACGAACTCGTCGTCGCGGCGCTCATCAACTCCTTTCCGTCCGTCGTGATGCACTGGCGCTACCTCATCCCGGTCTACGTGCCGCTGCTCGGGGTCTTCGGCCTGGTCTACTTCGGCATCCTGATGGGGATCGGGTTCCTCAAGACCGGGATCGTCATGGCGGCCGGGAGGGTGCTGCTCCCCCCGCCCCCTGCATCCGGGCCGTCGGAGAAGTCGCCCGGGCCGGCCCCGCCCGTCCGCGAGGCCCTGCGGGCCTCTCTCGGACCGACCGCGAAGACCCTCCGCCGCATTCTCGGGATCATGATCCCGACGATCGTCATTGTGGCATTTCTGATCGAGGCAGGCGTCTTCGACGCCGTCGCGGCGTACCTGGAGGGCGCGAGCCGGTTCTTCCCCATACCCCCCGAGGGGCTCGCGATCGTCGCCGCGAAGTTCGGGTCGTACGTCGCCGCGGCAAGCCTTGCATCCGGGCTGCTCGCGGCGGGGGATATGACGGGCAGGGAGATCGTCATCACGCTGCTCGTGGCGAACCTGCTCACCAGCGTCGTCACCTACCTGCGATGGCTCGGGTCGTTCTACGCCGCGATCTTCGGCCCGCGGCTGGGTGCCGAGATCATGATCCTCTCCGTCGTCCTCCAGGACGGCCTTTTGCTGGTAACGATCTTCCTGCTGGCCTGGTTCTGGTGAAGGGGGAGAGAGCACGTATCCGGATGGGAGCCCCTGCCCGCACCCGGGACATACCGCCGGAGGGATTTGCCGCCATCGTCATTCTTTTCACCGGCATGCCCGTGAGGGGAAAATTTTTCATGGAGAAGGGATGAAGCCCGGGAACCATCGGAGGGGATATAATGGCAGAAACAAGTCTCACCGCTGAACCGGGAAAACAGGATGTCGTCATCTCGCGGGAGTTCGATGCCCCGCAGGATCTCGTCTTCAGGGCATGCACGGATCCGGAACTGGTATCGCAGTGGTGGGGGCCGGAGAGCGTCACGACCACGGTCGAGAAGATGGACGCGAGGCCCGGCGGGACGTGGCGTGTCGTCCAGCGCGATGCCGGGGGCAGCGAGTACGCGTTCCACGGCGTATACCACGAGGCTACGCCGGAGCGGATCGTCGACACCTTCGAGTACGAGGCCATGCCGGGCCACGTTCTGCTCGAGACGCAGACGCTCGAAGACCTCGGCGGCGGCAGGACAAAGGTGACGGACCATCTGGTCTTCCAGTCGGTCGATGACCGCGACGGGATGCTCCAGTCGGGGATGGAGGAAGAGATGACCGGCCCCATGGAGCGCCTCGCCGGACTCCTGCAGTCGCTGAAACAGGCTGCGCCGGCACGATAGGTGCGGTCACGGCCAGGATTTTGCCTCTGGGGGAAACAGAGGCAGCCTCGGCACGAATCATATTTTATAGCGAATTGGGCCTCTCAGATTCAATATTCAGGTGAGCGGATTTGTCAGGAATTTTTCTTATTGTTGCCATAACATCCTGAGCGAATCGATGAAACAGATCTTCATCCTGCATAACAACTTTTGCAGCAACATAAGGGAGCTTGTGTTGCAAGACACCCCTTGAAAAACGCATTAGGTCCATTACATTTGCCGCACCTTTCCCATCGCTGAAATCTTCTGAGAAGGGAGATCGCTCGTACATTGAATTATCATACCCCTGAAGGGATCGTATTGAAATTGTACGGAGTAAACAAGCACAACATCGTCCGCACATCTTCGTTTCATTCCCTCGCGGTTGCTGGCTAAAACATGAATAGCTGCATTCAATTGCAGTTTTGAAGTTTTCGTTCAGGTTTCGTTTTGCAACTTCAAGTACTTCTTTTTTCGTCATCTTTAAGAACGGCGTTTTGATCTGAATATCTTCACTGTAGATATCTGACAATAACCCCTGCAGCAAGCGAACAAAACTAGGATTCATTGTCCTTGTGGGTTTCGAACCTTCAAATAGGGGGGGATTATGCATCATCACTCCATTTTCCCCGGTAATAAGTGTATTCGACTTACTCAAGCCAAGATGAACCGATGCCAATCCAAGAAAAATTAAACCTCTTGAATTTGAGATGCCGGTATCGCGAGGCAGATTTTCTCCCCTTAAACCATAAGTAATTGTTTTGATTTTTCGCTCAGGGAAAAGATTCATTACATTTTTCAAATGTGATTCTGTGTAAGTGGATTTTATGACATGGATTAATGTTGCTTTTTGAAACACGGTCGCTGCCGCGATACTATCCAACCCTTCAGAAAACAACAAAAGTTCTTCTCGATCTTCGTCAAAAAGTTTCGTTTGAATTTGCGTTTTGGGCTTCTGTGATGTCTCAAAAATAAAGTCCAAGAAAAAGTCCCGCCGATAGAGTGACCACAAGATTTTAACTAGTTGTTCTTCTTCGTCCTTCCAAAACGGGAGATCATATACGGGAATTTCAATCTGGTGTTGCTCGTCTTTCTCACAAACGTTTAGTCGATCAATGAAGTTGCAGTACATGATTACTCTGACAAAATCATCCAATCTTGCAGGCAACCTCTCTCGTATTGGAGCGTTCTTTTCTTCACCAAAGAAAAACCGATTTATATGCTCACTATTGATATTCAGTTTGTGTTTTTCGATTAGTGTTTTGTCAATTTTCATGATTGCCTCCCGATAATTTGGGTAATTATTTTCTTTACCTCTTCTTTGTGCGTGACAATCATTTGCGGATCCGAAAGACTTTGTTCAGAAATCTCTTTACCGATCTTTTTTACGGCTTCCTGCAATTCTTTTAGAATCACTTCCTTTATTGCCCTTCTTTCTTCGAATGCCCTTGACTTGAACTTTGGTGCAATTTCTTCAGAGTTCAGCGTTTTTGCTGCGTAATCAACTAAAATAACATATAAGACTTCTTCAAATTTTGTTTCAAACTTATTACTCATTCAAAAACGCCTCTTCAACACTATCAATACCCTGATCGATGACCATTCCCATGATCGTTTCCAGTTGCTCCTTGTACTGTGAAGGTATGTTTTCTGAGTCAACGATTAAATCCATAGCAGAATCAGTTAGATACTGGTGAATCACTCCTTTTGCGACATCCTTCATAATTTCAGACATTGCTGCGTCGGTACCCTCCCTTTCAGCTATTTCTGCATAATGAGCGACTTTTTGTAGAATGGCAATCAAAAGGATAGCAGCAACTGCGATTGCAAAGAAGGAACTTGCGGGGGCAAATACGCTCAATAGAATTTTTGCAGCGACTACCTGGCCAGCCTCAGTGGGAGTATCACTCACCGCGGTTTCAATTTGGCCGACCTGGCGTTTTGAATAATGAGCAACTCCAGGCCCTGTAGCGCTTAGACGTGATCTATTTTGACTACCCATCATCAATTACTCTTTAAGGGGGTGTTCGCGCAAGGACATATAAAGCTATACTTTTATACTCAAAACCAGTTGTAAACATATTTGGAGCATGCTTCGCACTAAAAAAGGCCTTCACCTACTTCTTCCAAATACGAAGATCTGAATCCAATGTCCCAATAGGTTACTTCCAGAGAAACCAAGGTCTACTTAGGACGGGCTAAGCCACTGTGGCCACCTCGCCCCGGGCATCGCCGATGAGTTAATAACCACCCGCCCATCATAGGGCGCTCCCGGGGTGAGCAGATCATGGAAGAAGCAGAGCAGATCAAGTCGGATATTCTCGTCGAGCGGGTCTTCGATGCTCCGCGGGAACTCGTCTGGAGGGCGTGGACAGAGCCGGGGTGTGTAAAGCGCTGGTGGGGGCCGAAGGGCTTCACCGCGCCGGCCATCGAGATCGATCTCCGCGTGGGAGGGAGATACCTGTATGGCATGCGGTCGCCCGAGGGCCAGGACTTCTGGAACACGGGCGTTTACCGCGAGATCGTCCCCGGGAAGCGGATCGTCGCCACCGACTCGTTCTCGGACGCGGAGGGCAACGTCGTCCCGGCCTCGGACTACGGGATGACCGGGGACTGGCCGCTGGAACTGGTGGCGACGGTGACGTTCAACGAGATCGAAGGCCGGACGGAGATGACCATACAGGAGCCCGACGTCCCAACGGGCGAGAACCGCGAGATGGCCGAGGCCGGGTGGAACGAGTCCTTCGACAAACTCGCCGACCTCCTGAAGGAACTCTCAAGGGGAGAGACCGGCGCCTGAAGACCCGGCATGGTTGACCTCCCGATCGTTCTCGTCCTCCTCGGTATCGCCGTCGCGGGGGTGGCGGTCACGGCACGTTACCGGGGGGATATGCGTGCCGTCCGGGAGCGTATCGAGAGCCTTGAGAGCCGGGTTGCCCGGACCGCCTGCGGACCGATCGGGTACGTCCGGGTGGGAGACGGCTACCCGGTGCTGGTCGTCCACGGCAACGCTGGCGGGTTCGACCAGGGGTTGATGCTCGCCGGGTGGACCATCGACCCGGGGTTTCAGGTCATCGCGCCCTCGAGGTTCGGCTACCCCGGCTCGCCCATGCCTCCGCGGGCGAGCGTCGCCATGCAGGCGGATGCCTTTGCCGTTCTGCTGGACGCCCTCGCTATCGAGCGGGCGGCCGTCGTAGGCTACTCGGCGGGATCGGCATCGGCGCTCCAGTTCGCCGTTTGCCACCCGGACCGCGTCTCGGCGCTCGTCCTCGTCGAGCCCGTCGCACCGGGGAAGGGGCCGGTCATGCCGAAACCCATATTCACCGTCTTCTTCAAGAGCGACTTCATCTACTGGGCAACGATCACCGGCTTCTGGCCGATCGTAGGCGGACCATGGGCCGGTGTGCCCCCGGGAAAGCGGCTTAGCCCGAAAGATAAGGCCGAAGTCAGGATGCTGCTCTCAAGTCTCCTTCCCGTAAGCGCCCGGGTCGACGGAAGTTCTTTTGACATCTACGTCTCAACCCCCGGACTGCTCAACGCCACGGAGAGCGATTATCCGTTCGGTAGCATCAGGACGCCGGCGCTGGTGATCAGCGCCGTGGACGATCCGCTGGCTCTCCACGAGAACGCCCGCGCCCTCGTGGAGAAGATCCCGAACGCCCGCCTCCAGGCCGTATCCGGCGGCGGCCATATCCTTCTCGGGCACCATGAAGAGGTCCGGCGGGGGATCGCGGAGTTCCTGCGGAGGACCGTGGCCTCGCCGCTGAACGAAAAGGGAAAGTGATCATGGCGGAGAATGTGAAACCTAGAGAATGCATGAGCGCCGGGCGGTCGCCCCCGGCGTTCTTCCTCCTGCTCTTCGTCCTCTCCGTCCCGTTCCTGCTCTTTTCCGGGACACCGCTCCCGGGGCCGGCAAACCTCCCCGTGAGCGCGCTCATGCTCGTCTGCCCGGGCTTGGCGGCCGCGATCCTGGTTTTTCGGGAGGAGGGAGGCGGCGGTGTCAGGAGGCTGGTCGGACGGGTCGCCGACTTTCGGAAGATCGGAGCCGCCTGGTACCTTCCGATCCTCTTCCTGATGCCCGCGATCATACTCATCTCCTACGGTGCCGCGCTCTTTTCCGGCCGGCCGCTCCCCGCCGACCCTTTCGTCCCGTATCTTCTGATCCCGGCCTTCGTGCTCCTCTTCTTCGTCGCCGGCGCATTCGAGGAGGTTGGCTGGACAGGATACGCCACCGACCCCCTGCAAGAGCGGTGGAGCGCTCTTTCCGCCGCACTCATCATCGGGACGGTCTGGGCGATCTGGCACTTCATCCCCTGGATCCTGCAGAACAGCCCGGTCTGGGCGGCGGGTCAGTCCCTCTCGACGGTCGCGCTCCGGGTCCTGATCGTCTGGCTCTACAACAACACCAGGGGAAGCGTCTTTGCGGCAAGCCTCTTTCACGGCATGGTGAACGTTAGTGAGTTCTCGTTCCCGAACTACGGCTCCCACTACGACCCGGTCGTAACCGGGGTGATCACGCTGGCGGTCGCGGTCGCTGTGGTGGCAGTATGGGGGCCGGCAACTCTCGCCTGCCGGTCCTGACAGCACGGGTGTACTACAACGGCAACAGACACCGCTTGTCCGTGCGACGGAACGAGCCGGGAGACGCGAGCGCGACGGGCATGGTGAATCCACCGGCAACCGGTTCAAAGCCCGCGCTTTCCGGAGCGACCGCTCCGGAGATATTCTGATCGATGATCCCACCCCGGGGAGATGGATCGAGCGGCGAAGATGTATTTGCTGTTTCACCCCGGCATGCGGGAGCTCGGAGATCTTCTCTGTCGTGAGCCGGACCGCAATGCCCACGCTATCGGAAACGTGATGAGCAGAATCCGTATCTTCCAACCGATTCCGCATCGGCATGGACTTTTTTCCGTCGACGTCCGGAGAAATATCATCGCGCCGGTTTCCAGGACTTCACACTGCCCTGACCGCTCCCGCTTGACCCAAGGAGATCGCAACAGGAGATCTTCAGGAAATTTCATCGCCCGGGTGCAGAAAAGCGATGAAACACAGAGCAGAGGAATCAAAAGAGGAGGTATTTATTGCATCGGCAAGATGCCCTGAGGCCGTAACCAGTCGATATCGACGAGAATGCACATTGAACTGTATTCCTCACGCGAAACATCCAGGCCCAGTAACGATTGATATAATTCCATTCTTGTGGCATCTTCAGCAAGTTCCGCTCTCCCGACGTCGTACGCCTCCTCGAAGTTGTAATCGCTTATCCATGTTGTTTCAAGCGCGTCAATCCCCGTTCCGGACACATCGGTGTCCCATGCGACATATGCGTGATTTGGGGTGATAATGATATACGGCCGCATACCTATCGCCTCGATTGCAGAGGCAAAGAGGACTGCACCGTCGATGCAGTTCGCGCTCCCTCTTGCTAGAGATTCATCCGGAGGGCTGACCCGCTGTGAATCGCCTATCCCGAATGCCACCGGCACACTCACGTAACTAAAATTGTAGTCGTATTTCAATGCGTTATAGATGGCTTTGATCTGAAGAGTCGTATAATTCCTCGTGTCGTTGTAGGTGGCTAGAGAGCCGGGACTTGAATACCCCGAAAAACTCCGCTCAAGTCCATAAAACGCATATCTCTCATCGACATCGCTCGTCGCTCGTTCTTTTGCCGTTGCCAATAACTCCGTTACCCCACTGGACTGAGGGGTGACGAATGCCGCGATGAGCCCATGATAGATGCCGACCGTCCCATTTGAATCTTCAATAGCCCACACCATCTGGTTCATTGGATAGAACGTGATCAGGTACGTCTGTTCGTCGTGAACAACCCAGTCGTCGCCGTTCCAGTATTCAATTTTGTAGTAAAAGTTTGCGCTGGTTGTTGTCCGAATCTCCTGAATCTTCTCGACGCTTAATTTCGTGTATTGATTATAGGCTTGCGTACTGTTCGCACCAACCCGCATGAGATTGATAGTCTCGCTACCGTAATCCGGATATTTCGACGTGAGTCGAACTCGAACGGGCGCTGCTGTCGGATTATATATGGTATAAGTTGCATCCGGCTTGTTCAAGAACCGTGTAGTTGCTGCGCTATGCCAGGACAAAGGATAGATCGACTTGTATTCTACATAGCTCTGAATAGGGGATTCCTCGTTTCCCGGCGGCAGATTCTCCGGCTCTTCAGATGCGGAGGCGGAGACGGGTATGGAGCAGGATAGCAGTGAGATGACTGCTATGAGCCAGCATACCGTAAAATAGCGAAAAGCAGTTATTATGAGGGACATGCAATTGCCTCTGGCCGCAGTGTGGATACAATATCTATTATAAATAATTTGCCAGAAATCCGGGTACTCAATATCGATTTGGGATTGATTAGTGATCTATTATTTTCAGGCCGGCCGATCGCCAGTTTATTTGGCATTTCCTCGAAGATACCGGTCGACGGGCAGTACAACTGCATAAAATGGCGTTCAGTAATGTCCGTACATCACGTCCCATTCATGTAGGATAGTATTATATTGTGGGGTATATATTGTGGGCCGGTGATGATCGGCGTGACCAGAATTTGCCATATTGCCGGACTGCTTCTTCTCATGGCCATGATCTCCGTAATCGTTCAGGGGTCGCCGACCGATGAAACCGGCGATATTTCTCCGATTGACAGTCGTGACCCGGCATCGTCGACGGATCCCGGGACCGGAGAAAATTTAGGCGGCCCGCAGATAATGCAGATAACTAACCGCACAGGAGACCAGTATTTTCCACGCGTGTCAGATAACTGGATAATATGGATAGAAAATGAAAGTGAAGGCACCATGGGCCTGTACTTATACGATATTGCAAACAGGTCCGAGAGACGAATTGTGGACTGTTCCCCTTTTCGTACGATACCGGTGATATCCGGCAACTGGATCGGCTGGGTTGAGTCCCGAAACGACTCTTCCGGTCAGTATCTTCCATGTGTCTGCGTGTATAGCATTTCGGACGATGGAATCACTCAGGTTACCAGGTACCCCGCCATGCCGTCGCAGACAAGCATATCACGTTCTTCAATGTTCGACCTCATATCGACGCTGGATATCTCAGACAATGGGATCGTCTGGCATGATAGAAGAAACGGAAACATGGATATCTACTACGCCAACCTGACATCCGGGGAGGAACAACAGATCACTTCCTCACCTGCCGATCAGACATCTCCGTCGGCCTCTGGTGATTTGATAGTCTGGGCAGAGAAGATCGAGGGGGAATATAGCAATATCCACCTCTACAACCTGACCTCGGGTGATCTGAAGCGAATTACCGATTACCCTGCCGTGCGAACAGATCAGGTTGTCTCAGGAGATCACGTCGTCTGGGCACAGGTAAGACTTTCGGATTACGATATCTGCTGCTACAATATCTCTTCGGGCAATACAACCTGGATTACATCTGAATCAACAGATCAGCGCTGGCCAAAGCTCTCCGGCGATCTCATCGTCTGGTCCGATAACCGAAGCGGGAACGGTACCGAAATTTACACATACGATCTCTCGGAACAGACCGAAACACAGGTCACAAACAACAGTATCGACAAAGTCCAGGCAGATATCGACGGGAGCAACATTGCCTGGATGGAAAACCGGACCGGTCATTATGCTGTTACCCTGTGCTCACTGGGGAATAGATCAAACACCAAACCCCGGGCATACGCGGTTCAGGTAAACTCCATTCCCCAGGGGGCCGACATCTATGTGAACGGAGAGGTTCGGGGGCGTACGCCGTCGACCCTGCAGTTCGATCAATCCGGAAGTCACCCTATCGAGATCGTAAAGAAAGGATTCAAGCCGTATACTGCGACGCTCAATGTCACCGGTTCCATGGATTACGTGGCAAATCTCCAGCGTGAGGGGGGCACCGCACCGGGTGCCCCTCTACCGGTACTGATGACCGTAACCGTAGACTCGGTCCCGAGAGGTGCAAACGTCTCAATAGATGGAGTGCATCTTGGAGAGACATTGCTTACCATGGACGGACTGCCTGTCAGGGACTATACGCTTGAGGTAACACGTGAGGGTTATCAGCCAAACAGCACGACCGTGAATTCGTCGGAGCCCGTCAACGTCACCCTGATGCCTCAGGAAACGAACGAGATAGATGGAGACGGACTTATGTGAAGAGAAGCATGCGCCCGAAAGACAGGGGATCCCATGCCTCTCTTAACCGGCCGCTGGAGCGGATAGCCGTTGCAGTCACCCTCTCTGTCCTCGTTTTTGTAATCTATTTCGGATTCAGCACAACTACTCCTTACTATTCCCTCTCGGAACTGCATGGTGTCGTTGCCCTCGCTTCGCAGAGCGGAGCAATAGGATTCCAGCTCATCGGTCTCCGGTACCTTGTTTCCCGGGGAGACAGAGTATTCAAGGATGAATTTCCATCAATTCCCTGCCATCGGGGAGATGCTTGTCCGCATATGACAATGAAACTGACACTGCACAGGAATACACATTTTATCAGGTTTATTGCAGCATTTCTTTCGCCGTTTATCATCATCGAATTCGTCAATTTCCTTATAGGGAACAAAAGTTTTCTCTATCTCGTGAGCCCATCGTTGTCGAGCATCTTATTTGATATTTTCAACTACGGGGTAACATTCGTCAATTACTTTTTGCTTGGAACGATTTTATGGATCCTTTTTAGTGCCGTATCGATGATCGGAGAGATCGGAAGCGCCGAATATGGATTACACGATGCTGTCGATGTCTACTGTCCGGATCGGATCGGAGGCCTTTCCCCGGTTAAGAAGTACCTATTTAGCATCCTCTATCTGTTTCTGGCAAGCGTTGCGCTGCTGATGATGGGCAACATCCCTCTACTCTTAATGCTGGAGAGCATGATTCGTTTTCTTGGCGCCGGATTGTATCTACCCTTCTTCAACATTATTGCTGGCCTCTGTATACTCATACTTCTGTCATTTTTAGGGACTATCCTGACGATTACCGGATTGAATCGACTCTGTTCCATCTGCCTGAAAAGTCTTGAAGACAGAATCAAGTACATAAACGCGAGATACGATGATATCCAGAAAAGGCTCCTCTCCATCCCGCTAGATGAGTTATATGGATCGGAAGGAGAGGTCGGCAATCTAAGATCGACCATCGACACCTTCGGCACCGAGAGGGAGAGACTGCTGCAGTGGCATTCACGTTGTAGCGGGGTCAATGCCGGGACGACGATCCGGCTCTTCGTGGCATATATTCCGCCGCTTGTAGCAACAGCGTTCCAGTTGTTGCAGTTATTCCCTCGATAGAACCCGGGCCCGGGGCAAAAAGTGAGGATCAGAAGTATGAACCGCCCTTCTCGAAGGCTTCCCGCCGCTCGCGTGCCATCTGCGCCAGCCGCTCCTCCACCTCCGGGACGCCGAGGACGTAGCCCTTCCAGAGGTCGGTGTAGGGCTCCTCGGGCACGACGATGATCCCCTTATGCTCCGCGACCCGGTCGAGGATGAGCGCCGCCGCTTTATCGGCGGGATACGCGTCGTCGGGGATCCGCAGTTCGCCCCGGGCCTGTCCGTCGATACCCTTGTTGAAGATCGGGGTGGCGATGTTCGCCGGGCAGATCGTCGAGAAGTAGAGCCCTTTATCCGCATACTCGTACTTCAGGCACTCGGTGAGGCCGGTGACGCCGTACTTCGTCAGGGAGTAGAGCGCCTGGAACGGAGGCGGAACGATGCCCGCTATCGAGCTGGTGTTCACGACGTGCCCGAATCCCTGTTTGAGCATGATCGGGACGGCGGCATGGACGCCGTAGACGACGCTCCAGATGTTGGTATCGATGATCGCCTTCCAGTCCTCGAGGGTGGCCATCTCGAACGGGATGGTTCCCCCGACGCCTGCGTTGTTGAAGAGGAGATCCAGCCTGCCCGCCTCTGCCGCCGTACCTTCGATGCCCTTCTGCACCTCTTCCTGCTTCGTCACGTCCATGACAAGCGGGCGTGCCCGGCCTCCGTATGCGGCGAGCTGCCCCGCGGCCGCAACGACCTTCTCCCGGCTGCGGCCGGCCATGTAGACGGTTGCCCCCCGCTTCAGGAGCTCTTCGCTGATCGCGTACCCGATCCCGGAGTTCGCGCCGGTGACGATGCAGATCTTGCCCGTATAGTAATTAGAATCCATGATCCTCACCTGCCCTTACTCGATGACCCTCGCGCCCATCGCACGGAGGATGGCCCTTCCCTCGACCATTACCCCCTGCGTCACCCGCTTTATCGGCAGGGCCGCGAGGCTGTTGACGATGTAGTACTGGGCCGGACTCTGCATCGGGGTCAGTTCTGTCCATTTCAGGCTGCCCTTTCCGACCTCTGCCGTCTCGACCTCCATGCCCTGGGGGTAGAGGACGAACTGGGAGAGTTCCGCTCCCGGAGCCCCGACCTTCGGGATGTACCGCCACCCGAGGGTGTTCATGGTGAGGAACTGCGACTTCAGGGCATCGAGATCCCGCCCGGTGATCGATCCTGTCGCCTCGAAGTTCATGTTGAGGAAGGTGTTCCCCTCGTAGCTGACGGTCGTCGCGTAGTGGGGCCGGACGATATGCAGGTCTTCGATATCCGCATAGATCTTCGGGATGCCGGTCTGCTCCCGCCCCCCGAGGATGGGTGCGGTCTTGTTCTCCCAGACCACCAGCGTGTAGGCGCCGTCGAGTTCGTCCTTCTTCCCGTGGAACCGGACCGGCGCCGAGACGTTGATCAGGTTGTACTGGCCGCCGTGCATCCAGTTGATCTCGGTGAATTTGTTGAACGCGACCTGCACCTCGGGCGCCAGGAGTTCGAATCCCTCGGGGATGTAGTTCTCGAGGAGGTCTCTCTCGGTCTCGAAACTGATGACGAGACCGGCTGCCTTCTGCGTGACCAGCGTCTCCGGGTCGAATTTGCCGCCTCCGAAGTGAACCGGCATCAAGTAGGTAAAATCGTCCTGTGGTCGGAACATAATGTTCTCCAATATGGAGCATATCATCCTATTGAGCATATACTTTTTGAATCGTGCTTCTCCCGCATCCGATTTAGAAAATAAATCATCTAATGGAGCGATACTTAGAACGACCGGCGATTTCAACGACTCTCATCAGCGCCATAACGATCGCAGATCGGCGGCGAGCTCCGCCTTCAATGCGGCAGGGGCTCAACCGGAGCAGGAATAGATACCTATATAAATATCCTGGATGCAGATCAGAGCATTTACTCGATCAACGCCATTAATCCATCTGTTGCCGGATAGAACCGCGGAGATACAATCATGGAACGTACCAGCCAGCCGGGAGAGAAGACCGGGGCCATTACAAGAGCAGAGTCCGACCTCTCCCTCGAGGTCGTCATCCTGCTCGTCTTCGGGGTCTTCATGTCCCTCTTCGGCCTGCTGCTCTTCAGGATTCAGACGGGAGAACTGCCGTATGCCCCCGACAGCACCTACGGACTCTTTCTCGTGATCGTCTCGTTCCAGGTAATCACGATGGGGAAGACCCCGTTCGGCGACCTCCGGCGCTCGTGGGCGGTCATCCTTCTCGGGGTCGGCACGGCGGTCGTCGGGATGGCCGCCTGCTTCATCCCCGGGCTGCTGGCCGGGCCGGTTCGCATCCTCGTCGGAATACTGCTCTTTGCCGGGGGGGCCGCACTCCTCGCGCAGTTGTTCCTCTCCAGAGATAAGGCCCGGCTGTGGCTGAAAGTCCCGGGGATTCTCCGGCACCTGACGATCGCCTGCATCATCGTCTACGTGATCTCGATCGCCCTCGGCCTCGTCACGCTCCTGCCCGGGATCACGACCGACTCCGTGACCGCGGTTCTCCTCATCGTCTACGGCATCGGCTTCTTCTACCTCGCCGGGTGCATCCAGAAGGCCAACCGGCTGTATCCGCCGGAGGGATCGGCGTGATCTCGAACGATCCCCGGACAACCACCGGCACCGGCCTGTTCCGGGAGGCGTCCCTCCCCCTCCCGGTCGCGATCGTCATCCCGGTCGGCGCCCTCCTGATCCTCCTCGGGCTGCTTCTCGTCCCGGTGAACCTCGGACTCATCCCGTTCTCCCCGGACGGCCAGCTCGGCCTGCTGCTCGTCATCATGGCCATCCAGATGCTGGCATTGGGCGAGACCCCGATGGGCCAGTACAAACGCTCGTGGCTCCTGATCACCATCGGGATCGCATTCGCCGCCATGGGGATCTTCTCCTGCATCGTTCCGGGCATCCTGACCGACGTGATCCGGCAGCTCCTTGCGATCCTGAACATCGCCGGAGGAGTGATACTCCTTGCAAAACGGTTCCTCCCGATGCTGCAGGGTGCCGGCGAACCAGCGGCCCCTCTCCCGCCGATCCTCAAACGGCTCCTGGTCACCCTGACGGTCTTGAACGTCGTTGCAGTCGCGTTCGGTACCAGCATGCTGCTGCCGGGCCTCGTCCCGGGGATGGTCATTGCGGGCATCGTCGTGATCAACGGCCTGCTCCTCTTCGTCCTGGCATCGATCCTCCTGAGACTGGGATGAAGCGGCCGCGGCCACACTACCCTTTTCCCCCAAAATCGCTCTCAAGACGTCCCGGTTCCCTCTACGGGACGGCGTTCAGGTACGCCGACAAGACCCTGAACAACGGCGGGTACACCGGCAGCGTCGAACAGGCGGTCTGTGACCCCCGTGCCGTCGCTCTCTACTTGAAGGCCGCCTCGAACGGTGCGGCTCCCCTGGACTTCACCCTCTACGTGCCCGCGGGGTTCGGGAGTCTCGCGGGCGTGAAGATCCCCAATGTGGAGGAGACGGACGATCCGGGCAGGATCTTTACCGCCCGCTTCGCCGGGGGCCGGGAAGTCTGGTAAAAGCGATCCGGAGCGTCCATACCGGCCGGGGGCGGTGAAGGGGTATCTCCCCCTTTGCCCCGGCGACCCCGCTCCTCGATTATCTTCTATGATTGGTGAACGAAACCCATATCGACGCCGACGAGTCCGACGACGGCGCCGCTCGCGTCTCTGACCGGGGCATACCCGGAGAGGAGGGTGGTGGTCTCGTTGCCCCACTCTTCCGTATAGAACGCGGGTTCGGCAGAGGGTTCCGTAAACCCGGCGAGGAACGCAACGTCCTCTTCCGTAGGCACGTAGACGTCGCCTATCACGGTCGCGTAACCGCTGCCGTAGTCGGCATCCACGACGTACTCGGTGGCGTTCTCTGCTTTACGCATCGTATAGACGTAGACGACCCCGGGATTCTCGTCCCGGAAGGCATCGAGCCGGTCGCGGATGGCGGTGAATGCCGTGGTATTCTCATCGCCGGGCTCGAGCGCCGCCATGGCGTCGCCGTCGATCTCACCCGCAACCTCCGCCGCGAGGGCTTTAACCCGCTCCTGCGTGATCGGGTTACCCGCCTGGATGCCCGCCATCCCGACGCTGGAGCCGCTCGCGTTCATCACCGGGGCGTACGCGTAAATGACGGAGTAGATCTCGGCGGTGGGCTCCTCGAAGCCGGCGAGGAGGCCGGCGTCGAGGTCCGTCGGGATGTAGCCGTCGCCTATCGCAACGCCGTCGCTGCTGCCGTAGTCTGCGTCCACGACGTACTCGACGGTATTCCCGGTCTTTCGCATCGTATAGACATAGGTGAACCCGGGGTTCGCGGTTCGGAAGGCCTCGAGCTGCTCGCGGATGGCGGTGAATGCCGTGGTATTCTCGTCGCCGGGCTTGAGCGCCGCCATGGCGTCGCCGTCGATCTCACCCGCAATCTCCGCCGCGAGGGCTTCGATCCGCTCCTGCTCGATCGGGCTGTCCGGTTCGATGCAGACAATGCCAACGACGGTGCCGCTTGCATTCCTCACCGGAGCATACCCGTAGGCGCTGGAGTAGACCTCAGTGTAGGGCTCCACGAATCCGGCAAGGTAGGGGGCTCCCGGGTCGACAACAGAGGATCCCCCGCCGATTGCGTATGCCCCGAAGGTGCCGTAGTCTGCGTCAACGACCACCTCGATGGTGTTCCCGGTCTTACGCATCGTCGAGATGTAGACGATCCCGGGGTTTGCAGACCGGAACGCGTTGAGCCGGTCGCGGATGGCAGTGAATGCCGTGGTATTCTCGTCTCCGGGCTCGAGCGCCGCCATAGCATCGCCGTCGATCTCACCCGCAATCTCCACTACGAGAGCCTCCATCTCATCCTGCGTGAGCACCTTCTGCACCGGCACAATCTCGCCGGGGGCCGGTTCGGTCGCGCCGGGCGCAAATGCGATCATAACCCCTGCTGCAACGACAATCAGCGCAATAACTGCGGCTATCAGAACGTTCTGGCCTGTCATATCAGATATTCCTTCAGGGATCTATTGCAAACGTGAAAGGTTAAAGATTCGCAAATCTCTCGCGGCTATTTGCGATTTCGAGGAGGATTTCTGGCGGATGCCTGACGGGATATCAATAGATATGAGGTTCGGCGCTATCCGGTGATGCGGCCGGGGGTATTTGCAGGAACCTCCGCTCCCGAGAGCGCCGGGCATCCGGTGACGCAGAGGCTGCACCGGATCGTCGCCGCCCGGGCGACGAGCGGCGCGAGCGGGGCCAGACCCCCGACCAGGAACCGCCGCCGGAGCAGCCATTTCACGGCCGGGACGACCGGGGGCAAAACCCATGCACACACCGTCCGGCACCGGAACGCATCGAGACCGTCCGGGCCGATCGCCCCTTCCGGGCATGCACGGCGACAGGCCCCGCACCCGGTGCAGAGCGGCGCAACCTCGCCGCCGGCCCCGTCTTCTCGTTCGAACTCCGGGGCACCGGGGCCGGCCACGACGCCGGAGAGCAGCAGCCGCGGGCCGAAACGGCGGTTGAGGAGGAGGGTGTTCATGCCGATCTCCCCGAGCCCCGCGGCCGCCGCGATCTTCTTCAGGCGGACGACGCCCTGCACCTTCCCCTCGACGACCCGCACAGGGAGGTAGAGCGGGACGGGGCGGGACGCGATATCCTCCGCACCCAGGAGACCGGCGAGCCGCCGGGCGGTGCCGTCCAGGCTCTCGGCGATCCGGAGCATCTCCCGGGTCTTCTCACCCGGCGGCATCCGGTACACCGGGGCGGGGACTTCTTTTCCGAAGACGATCACGGATTGGGCGGCCGGGAGGAACTGCAGCACCGATACCCTGTCCGCATCAGGGAGTTCCTCAAGCCCGACCCGGGCGAAGGCGTCGATGCCCTCATCCCCAAAGAACTTCGCACAGTCCATCCCGGCACTTCCTGGAGAGTATAGACGTGAATGCCTCATCAGGATATTGGTGGAGGGTGCCTGCCACACTCCGGGCGCCCGGTCCGGCGAACCGCGCCGGCCGTTTAATCATTTCACCCGAGAGAGACGAGGATCCGTCGATAAACGGCGTGAGAATTACGCAAATCCGGAACGGAGCGGGAATAATGCGCCGTTCGAGAAATAACTATAAATAGCACCAGGGAGCATAACTAAGCGAAGACGAACGCCGGTGATAAACCTGAGATGTAACCCCGATCGCACCCCTACTGTTGTCGAATTGAAATTGGAAGGCATTTCCAGCACGCATCCGCCCACCGGCGCTCCGCAGATCCTCGACCCGGCACCGTGCTACCCGGCTTGCAGGCCGTGAGCCTCTACGGATCCCATTCTATAGCAAAGCCTTGCGAGGTCAACTACACCTATGATCCCCGAAATACCAGAGTACACCAACCGTTCTTACGATGAGGACAGATCTCTCCTCACACTCGAGAGTATCGCTGCCGAGGACTCCCGGACTTCCGGAGGCCTGAGGAGAAGATTCCTCAAGCCGGCTGCACTGCAGCCGGCCGCCGGGGTCGAAGGTTCCCTCGTGGTTCGCGAACTCTTCCCCCACGAATTCCCGCACGTCGAAGAAGAGGTCTGGAGCCACTACCGCGACCGGAGAGCGCATCCGGGCAGCGACCGGATCTTCGGAGCCCTGAACGGCGGATGCCTCCTCGGCGCCGTCCGATGCCGCAGGCACCCCGACGGCTGCGAGGTGGACCGGCTCTCCGTCCTTCCGGAGTACCGGGATCAGGGAATCGACCGGCAGCTGATGGATCTTCTCGTCCGCGAATGCGGCGAACGGGACATCCTGTACCTGCATTCCCAGACCGGGCTCATCACCTTCTACGCGTCCTTCGGCTTCTCCCCCGTCTCCGGGCGGGAACTCCCGAAGACGATCCGTGAGCGGTTCATCTTCCATACCGGGGAGATGGACGCACTCGGGGTCACGCCCATGAGGCGGGACCCGGGTGCACAGGCCGGAGAAGACCAGCGGATGCGATCAGAGTGATTCTCTCCCTCCTGGCCGCCGGCTTCTCCCTGCTCCTCCTCGGCACGATCCTCCCCCTCCTCATCCGGCGGGAGGACACGCCGGTCCGCACCGCCTCGCTCACGGCGACCCTGCTCGGGTCGGCCTTACTCACGGGAGCCGCACTCCCGGTGCTCTTCCACGCCACGACCGTCACCGCGACGCTCTGGCAGATGCTCCCCGGGATCGACTTCACCATCGTGCTCGACCGGCTCTCGGCCCTCTTCCTCCTCATCCTGGGCGTCGTCGGGATCGCCGATGCGGTATACTCCTTCGGCTACGTGGAACACTGCAACCGTCCGACCCGCAGGAACCTCCTCGTCTCCCAGATGAACCTCTTCATCCTCTCGATGGGGATGGTGATCCTGGCCGGAACCACGGTTCAGTTCCTCGTCTTCTGGGAGATGATGGCGATTGCGTCGCTCTTCCTCGTCCTGTACGACGTTGAAGACGAAGGCGTCGGGCGGGCGGGCCTCTTCTACGCGGTGATGTCCCAGGTCTCCACGGTCTTCCTCTTCATCGGGTTCATCCTCCTTTATAGCGAGACAGGCACGTTCGCCCTCGTCCCGGCGGCGCCGGTCGCCTCCCCCGCAGCCATCGCGGCGTTCCTCTGCCTCTTTGTCGGCTTCTCGGTCAAGGCGGGCATCGTCCCGTTCCACAAATGGCTTCCGTACGCCCACCCGGCCAGCCCCTCGAACATCTCCGCCCTGATGTCGGGCGTGATGCTGAAGGTCGCCGTCTACGGGCTTGTGCGGGCAGTCCTCGATATATTCACGCTCGATTTCGCCATAGGCGCCGTCATCCTCCTCTTCGGCACCGCGAGCGCAATCCTCGGGATCATCTACGCGTACAAAGAGACCGATATCAAATGTCTCCTCGCCAACCACAGCATCGAGAACATCGGGATCATCTTCAGCGGGATCGGTCTTGCCGTGATCTTCACCGACCTCGGGATGCCGGCGCTCTCGACGCTCAGCCTCCTTGCAGCCCTCTTCCACTCCTTCAACCACGCCCTCTTCAAGAGCCTCCTCTTCATGACGGCGGGATCGGTCGTCGCCGCCACCCACACCCGGAACGTGGAGGAGATGGGGGGGCTCGTCCACCGGATGCCGCTCACCGCAGGCCTCTTCTGCACCGGGGCCGTCGCCATCGCCGCGTTCCCGCCGCTGAACGGGTTCGTCAGCGAACTGATGCTCTTCGAGTCGTTCTTCTTCGGCCTCCAGGCCGTCGACCCGCTCGCGAAGGTTCTCCTCATCTCCACCCTCTCGCTCCTCTCCCTGACGGGAGCCCTGACGGCGGCCTGTTTCGTCAAGGTCTTCGGGATCGCCTTCCTCGCCCATCCCCGGTCGGCCAGCGCCGCGGAGGCAGAGGAACCGTGCAGCCCGATGCTCCTCGGCCCCGCGATCCTGGCCGGCCTCTGCATTGTTGCGGGTGTCGGCTCGTTCCAGATCTTCTCCGCCCTCGGCTACGACCTCCCCCTGCCCGACATGCTGGTCGTCGGCACGCTGATGGCCGCCACCCTCGCCGTCGTCTTCCTCGCGATGACGAGGAACGCCCCAAAGACCCGGGTCTCGGAGACCTGGGGATGCGGCATCCTCTCCCAGAACAGCCGGATGGAGTTTACGGAGACGGGGTACGCTGAACCCGTGGTCACCATATTCTCCCCGATATACCGGAAGGAGAAGAAGATCGAGAAGACCTGGCTCGACCCCGACCGGGCGATCGTGGCGGGAGCCCGGATCGAGATCTCGCTCATCAAGTTCTTCGAGGAGTACCTCTACCTCCCGATCGCCCGGGGAGCCCTCGCCGTCTCTTCGCGCGTCCAGCGATTCCACGCGGGAACCCTGGACACCTACATGCTCTACACCTTCGTCATCATCGTCGTCCTGGTGCTCGGGCTGGGGTGGTTCATATGAACGGCTCCTTCGTCGTCTTCGCACTGCTGAACATCGGGTTCGTCCTCCTGGTCTCGCCGCTCTTCATGAGCCTGATCAAGATAGTGAAGGCCCGGGCACAGGGTCGGCGCGGACCGCGTCTCCTGCAAACATACTACAACCTCGCCAAACTCGCGAGGAAGGAGACGATCTACTCCCCGGTCTCCTCGTGGGTCATGCGGGCCACGCCGTGCGTCTGCCTGAGCATGGCCGTCGTCGCGGCGCTCTTCGTGCCTCTGCTCTACATCCCCGAACCGGTGAGCGGGTTCGGGAACGTCATCCTCTTCCTCTACCTGCTGGGACTGGCCCGGTTCTTCACGGCGCTCTCCGGCCTCGACGCCGGGAGCACCTTCGGGGGAATGAGTTCCTCGCGGGATATGAGTCTTGCAGCCGTCATCGAACCGACCTCCATCGTCGTCATGGCGGCGCTCGCCGTCGTGGCCCGGTCGCTGAACTTCCTTGAGATCGGGCGGAACACCGCGGGAATGCTCTTCCCGGCATCCGCGACGATGCTCCTCATCGGGATCTCGCTCTTCATCATCCTGGTCGTCGAGACCGGCCGGATTCCGGTCGACAACCCCGAGACCCACCTCGAACTGACGATGGTGCACGAGGGCATGGTTCTCGAACAGTCGGGAAGAAACCTCGCCCTGCTGGAATACGCCGGCGCCATCAAGCAGACGCTCCTCATCGCCATCATGGTCTCGGTGCTGATGCCGTTCGGGCTCGTGACCGAACTCTCGGTGGCGGGCGTTCTCTTCGCCATGGCCCTCTTCGTGGTGAAAGGATCGGTCGTCTCGGTGATCCTCGGCCTCTTTGAGTCGTCGATAGCCAAGATGCGGTTCTTCTCCCTCCCGAACCTCTTCATCATCGCCTACTTCTTCTCGGTACTCACGATCTTCATTGAGGTGTTTGCATGATAGAAACTCCCTTCGTCGACGGCATCGTCCGGTTCATCTTCGTCGCAATCGTCATCACGGCCGTCTTCCTGATCTCGGCCCGGTCGCTCCCCTTCCTGCTCCAGACCTACCGGATGCAGTCGCTCCTCCTTGCGGCGCTCGCGGTGGCCATCTTCTTCGCGGAAGGACACACGGTTCTCCTCTGGATAGCCGTCCTCACGGTCGCGAGCAAGGTGCTCGTCATCCCGTACTTCATCGGGGAGATCCAGGAACGGATCAGCATCCGCCGCGACCTGGAGTTCCGGTACCTGTCGCCGGCAAGCTCGATCATGGTCTCGATAGCGCTGATCGTCGGCGTCTACCTCTCGCTCGGCAACATCCTCTCGCCGGTCTACGCGGACGCCGAACCGCTGTTCTTCTTCGGCGCGGTCGTCGGCATATCGCTGATGCTGATGGGGATGCTCGTCCTCTTCTCGAGAACGAAGGCGATCACCAAGGTGCTCGGCTACCTCTCGATGGAGAACGGCGTCCTCATCTTCGGCATCTGCGTCACCGAACTCCCGTTCATCATGGACGTCATGATCATGATCGACCTCATCATCCTGGTACTCCTGACGACAATCCTCACCGTCGGCATCGATTCGACGATTGAAACCTACGAAGAGAAGATACGGCAATACTCGCTCTGGAACTCGCTCTGGAGTACACGGGAGGATGCGCCATGATCCTGGCCTACCTGCTCATCGCGCTTGTGGCGATCGTCGGGTTCGTGCTGATCCCGTCCCGCCGCGTCCTGCACTTCCTCGCCGCCGCCCAGAGCGCCGCGGCCCTCGCCGCAACAGGCGTCCTCATCATGACCGTCCACCTGCCCGCGGCCGATCTCGGCCCGGGAACCGGGATCTTCTTCGCGGATCACCTGGGGGTGTTCCTCGCCGCCGTCTCCGGCATCGTCTTCTTCTTCGCAAGCCTCTATGCGGGAGGATACACCGAGCGGCTGATGGAGACGGGCGAACTCAACCCGAACAATCTCAGGCTCTTCTACAGCGGCCTTGCACTCCTCCAGACCTTCGTCACCCTCGCGTTCTTTGCGAACAATCTCGGGGTCTTCTGGATCTTCGCCGAACTGACGACGGTCTTCTCCGCCCTGCTCGTGGCGATCCTGGCTGCGCGGGAGAACATCGACGCCGCACTGAAGTACATCTTCATCGCCTCCGCCGCGATGCTCTTCTCGTTCACCGGCATCATCTTCCTCTTCGAGGCGGCACGGAGCGTCCTCGGCGAGGGGACGCTTGCCTGGACGACGCTGATGGAGCACGCCTCCGCGCTGCCGCCGACGCTGCTCTTTGCCGCGTTCGTCCTCCTCTTCATCGGGTTCGCCGCGAAATCGGGTGTCTTCCCGTTCCACACCTGGCTTCCCGAGGCCCACTCCAAGGCCCCGTCGGCCGTGAGCGCCGTCCTCTCGGGCGTCCTCCTGAACGTCGGGATCTACGGGATCATCAGGATCTTCGCTCTCGTCCACCAGACGGCGTTCGCGGAGAAGGTCTCCCTGCTCCTGATGGCAGCAGGTCTCCTCTCGGTCGGGATCGCGGCCTTCGCGATGCTCTACCAGACGAACCTGAAGAAACTGATCGCGTTCTCGAGCATCGAGAACATGGGTCTCCTCCTCATCGGGATCGCCGTCGCATCGCCTCTCGCGATCTTCTGGGTGGTCGTCCACATGCTCGCGCACTCGCTCACGAAGGCGTCGCTCTTCCTCTCGGCCGGGATCCTTCACCGGCAGTACCGGAGCCACGACCCGGGGGCGGACGACCGGATCGTCGACGTCTTCGACCTGCAGCCCTCGGCGGCCTGGGGCGTGATCATCGGCACCCTTGCCATCGCCGGGGTGCCGCCGTTCCCCATCTTCTTCACCAAGTTCTTCCTGCTCGTCCAGGTGGCGACCGTCTCCCCCTGGCTCCTTGCGGCGACGCTGCTTTTGATCCTGGTCGCGGTCGCGGGGATGGCACGGTTCCTGATCCGCGAGTTCTCGGCCGGATCGACTGAGAGCACCCCGAGACCGAGCAGGTACGCCGTTCCGCTCGGGATGCGCCTCTCGTTTGTCCTGCTCATCGTCATCATCGCCGTCCAGGGCCTCTGGTTCCCGGCGGCGGAGGTCTCGGTGATAACCGATATCGTCGCCGAACTCGGGTTCGGAGGTGTCTGACGTGACAGAAGGAGCGATGGTTGCCGAGGCCGGGACGCTCGCCCACGGCACCGTCCCCGAAGAGATCCGGCCGGGAGAGGTTCTCGTCCGGGTCGCGCCCGCCGACGTCGTCGGGGTCTGCCGGACGGCCGCGGAACAGGGCTTCGAACTCGCCGACCTCACCTGCGTCGAGGGGTTCGACCGGGAGGGAACGGCCGGCCTGCTCTACTGCATGGAGAAGGCGGGCGTCCCGGGAACCCTCACGATCGTCTGCACCCTCGACGGCGAAACTGCCCCGTCGGTGGACTCCGTCTTCTCGTCGGCGTCGTGGTACGAACGAAAGATCCGCGACCTCTTCGGGATCGACTTCCCGGATGCGTTCGACCGGCGGAGGCTCGTCCTCCACGAGTGTTACCCGGAGGGGTTCCACCCGATGAAGAAGTCGGTTCAGAACAGGCCGTTCTCGCCGAGGACGGTCATCCCGCCGGAGGAGGAGTATCAATTCATGCCGGTCGAGGGGAAGGGCGTGTACCAGATCCCGGTCGGGCCGGTGCACGCCGGGATCATCGAGCCGGGCCACTTCAGGTTCAGCGCGGTCGGGGAGACCGTCGTGAACCTCGAGGTGCGGATGTTCTACAAGCACCGGGGGATCGAGAAACTTGCCGAGGGAAAGATGCCGGACGAGTGCGTCGCCGTCGCGGAAGCGGTCAGCGGCGACGAGAGCGTCGCGAACGCCCTCGGGTTCTCTCTTGCGGTCGAACGGATCGCGGGTATCGCCGTCCCCGACCGTGCGGAATATCTCAGGACGATCTACGCCGAACTCGAGCGGATCCACTCCCATCTCGGGAGCCTGGCCGGGATGCTCGTGGACGTCGCCTACCCCGTGGGCGCGAGCCGGTTCACGGTGCTCCGCGAAGAGATCTTCCGCCTCAACCGCGACCTGACCGGGTCGCGGTTCATGCGGGGCGCCGTCAGGATCGGCGGCGTGAGCGTGGACCCATCAGACGACCGGCTCCGGGCGCTATCCTACTTCCTGCCCGGTGCGGAGGAGCGGTTCCGGGAGTCGCTCCGGGTCGTCCTCGCCTCGCCGACGGTCATCGACCGGTTTGCGACGACCGGGGTCATCGAGCCGCGGTTCATCCGCCCGCTCCACATCACCGGTCCCGCCGCACGTGCCTCGGGCTCAGTCCGCGACGTCCGCCGCGACCACCCCTACGGCGCCTACGCCGGCCTCGCCATACCGGTGCGGATGCTCACGGGCGGGGACGTGCTCGCCCGGTTCAGCCTCCGGGCGTCCGAGGTGATGGACTCGCTCGCGACGATCCGGGCATGCCTCGAACGCCTGCCGGACGGCCCGGCGACGGCGGAGACGGGCCGCGTGCCGGACGGGTATGCCCGGGCAATGGTCGAGTCCGCCCGCGGGCAGAGCGTCCACCATGTCCGGATAAAGGAGGGCAGGATCGACCGCTACTCGGTCAGGACGGCGTCCTTCTGCAACTGGCAGGCGATCCAGCACGCGGTGATGGGCAACATCGTGGCGGACTTCCCGGTGATCAACAAGAGTCTCGACCTCTCCTACGCGGGGACGGATCTCTGAGGTGACGAGAATGCTGCCGATACTAAAAAACATCATCTGTAAAAAGCCGACCGAAGAGATCCCTCTCCGCGATCCGGAGTTCGAGGCGGTCGGAAGGAACCTGAAGAGAGCCGTCGACGCCCGGATGAGGCGGAGCCTCGCCATCCGCGAGCTCGATTCCGGGAGCGACAACGCGACCGAGATCGAGATCAACCTCCTCTCGTCGCCGCATTACGATCTGGAGCGGTTCGGCGTCTCGTTCGTCGCGTCGCCCCGCCACGCGGATCTCCTCCTCGTCACGGGCGCCGTGACGCGGAACATGGAGGTTGCGGTGAAGAAGACCTACGAGGCGATGCCCGCCCCGAAGTATGTCGTCGCGGTCGGCGACGACGCATGCGACGGCGGGATCTACCGGGAGACCTACGCGGTTCTCGGCGGGGTCGATGCCGTCCTCCCCGTCGACCTGAAGATCCCGGGCAACCCGCCCGAACCGATCGAGATCCTGCGGGGGATCCTCGCGCTGATGACCAATTGAAGGGCGCCGGTTCAACCCGGGCCCCGCTCCCCCTCCATCCTCTTCGCCTTCATCTCCTTTGCCCGGCCGATGAGGTACTCGAGTTCCACGAGTTCCCCGGCACTCCCGCAGGCGCCCCTGCTGCATGCCTCGTCGTGCAGCCTCCAGCACTCCTGCTCGATACGCTTGAGATCGTCCATCGAGTAGCGGTGGTAGCGGGCAAGGATATCTCCATGCTCGCGGACGAACACGGCGATCTCTTCGAGGAGAGGTGTTCTGTCCGCTCTCGCCGGCGACCCTGCCGTGCACCGGCCGGCCCCGGGCGTGGTTCGCTCCATATCACGCTCTCGCCCCGCGAGGAGTTATCCCTTCCGGAGCCGGTCACTCCCGGCTGATCCGAGAGAAGAGTCCCTTCACGCTCCCGGCAACGGTGAAGGCCACGCCCTGCACCCAGACCGTAAAGAAGTCCAGGGCGACGGATGCGAGCGACTCGTCGGGGAACATGCGGTTACGCACGTTCCGCAGCGAAAAACACGCGAGCAGCATCCACACGGTCGCGACGAGCCCCTGGCCGACCATCGAGATCCAGAGCCCGAGGGTGGCGAAGACCAGCGCCATGCTGTAGCCGAGGAGGCTCGTGAAGAGCGCCGAGAAGAAGTTCAGCACGGCGCCGCGCGACAACACGTCGCGGAGCTGCGGCAGGAGCATGACCGCGAAGAGTATCGTGATGCCGGTTATTGCAAAATCCTGCCAGGTCGTATTGATCACGCCGTCCCGTGCACCCGCGGTGCAGCCCGAAGGTATCGACTTCCGGACATATCAGTCCACCATATTCGCGCTCAGAGCACCGCCGTCTTCAGGTACTCCTTCTCCGCGGCGATCGCCCGCTCCCGCCACTCGACGGGGAGCCGCGCGTACCGCTCGTCGAACCCCGGCGAGACGAACAGCCCGGTGCCACCGTCTTCGAGCGTCCAGACCTCCCTTCCCGGCGTGAACGTGCCGTCGACCTCGTTCTCCACCGCGTGACAGACGATCGTGTCGATCTTTTTTACCACCGACGCGGCGACGAGGTTCGGCGCGAGGTAGGACTGGTCGGTGTCCTCGCCGATGAGGTAGACGTCGCCGGTCTCCCGGGCGGCATCCACGATCCCGGTGTTTCCGGAGCCCGCGATCATCAGGATGACGTCGACGCCGTCGCTACGGAGGCCGCGGGCGAGGTCACCCGCACGCTCCGGCATCCCGAACCCCTCGAAACTCTCGCCGACGTAACGAACCGTGACGTTCACGTCAGGATCGCGTGCCTTCGCCCCCGCCCGGAACCCCTCGACGAACGGGTCGGTGACCGCGACCGGCGCACCGGCAATCGCGCCGATCCGCCCGGTCTCGCTCAGATCCGCCGCCATCACGCCCGCGAGGTACGAGGCGCCGAACGGCACCATCACGACGTCGCAGGCGTTCGGGAGACCGAAGTCGGCCTGCTCGAGGGTGAAGAACCGGATATCGGGGTGCTTCTCGGCCCACTCCCGGGAGGCGTCGGTGAACTGGAACCCCTCGGTGATCACGAGGTCGGGCTTCTCGGTGAAGTTCTGCTCCGCGAAGACGGCGTCGAGGAGCGCGAGGTCGTCGTAGGAGAACTCGCGTTTGGTGAGTTCGAACGCCTCCTTCGCTCGGAAGAGGCCGCGATACGCGGAGTCGGCATACGATCGGTCGCCCTTCACCAGCGGGTAGACCATCCAGACGACCGGCCCGGCGCCGGTAGCGGCCGCCGGGTCGTAGGAGAGGCCGGGGAGGGCCGCCGTTACGTCCGCGGAGGGGACGGGGGTGCTCTCGCAGAAGATCCCGCCTTCGACCGTCCAGTGGGCATAGTAGCCGACGAGCGGCCCGGCGGAGGGCGTCTCGGAGAACCGGAGAGGGCCGGAGGCGCCGGTGACGGACGGGTGGGCGCCCGCCCGGATCATCGCCGCGGCCTCGACCGCCTCCTGCGGATCCCAGCCTTTGACGGTGCCGTCGCCGGAGACGACCCACCGGAGGGACTCGGCGGGCGTCTCGGCCGGAACCGCCTCCTGCCGCGCCGCGGTGTAGACGGCAAGGAGGAGGGCGTCGTAGGTCTGTGCGGCAAACGGCGGCGGCGCTTCGCCGAAGATCTCCTCGTAGGCGACCGCGTAGCCGGTCGAGGGGTCGGGGGAGAGCGAGGTGCCCCGGATGCCCTCCGCCCGTTCGCCGAGGTTCGCGAGCAGGTAGGGCGAGCGGCAGGCATCGGTCAGGAAGAGGCCGGTGGGCGAGCCCGTCGCGGCGAGTGCATCGGAGAGCCTGACCGCGTCCTCGGGGTACAGGGCGGCAACGACCGTATCGGGCTCTTCTTCCCCGATCCGGGCGGCAACCGCGGCGAAGTCGCTCGAGTTGTCGATCGAGGACGAGCCGGCGATCCGGATCCCGTTCATCGCGGCCGCCGCCGGGGCAAGCCGTGCGAACGTCTCCCCGTATGTCGTGTTCGCGGTGACGAGCGAGATGTTTCCGACGCCGTCCTCCCGGAGGGCCCGGAAGATTGCCTCGACCTGCCGGCCGTCGGCGGGGCAGGTTCTCCAGAAGAGGTTCTTCTCCTTGAATCCGGCGGTGACGAGTCCCGTGGTGACGCTCGGGGAGATGAGGAGTTTGCCCTGCCCGGTGACGATCGGAGCGATCTCTCCGAGTTCCGCGCTCGTCGCGGGGCCGATGACGACCTCGATATCGTCGCGCCCGGCCAGTTCCTCCGCGTACGCGGAGATGTCGCCGGCGCTCGTGTCCCGGTAGACGACCTCGATGGCGCGTCCGTCAAGACCGCCGTGACGGTTCATCTCGTTCACCGCCCAGGCGAGCCCGTCGAGGGAGTGGGTGGCGAGCGATCCGTTCGCGGGCAGCAGGACGCCGATCCGGACGGGGCCGGGATCGGCCGCGGCGGCGCATCCGGCGAAGAGGATCGCGAGCGTGACGATACCAAAGAGCGTGAGAGCCAGAATAAAGCCGGGGAACGGGGATCTTGTGGTCATGACAGTGTCCGGGCGCCTGTGATCGGCGGTAGATCGATGTACTTCGGCACGGGTTCAGATATGATTTTTTATTCGGTTCCGGCGCCGGATACGGCGGGATCGGATTCGGGCGAATAGCGTTGAGCAATGTAACGCCAGACTCTCTACCGCCGCCGGGCACCTTGAAAATGACAGAGACGACCACAAACTAAATACAATCCTGAAATCAGGATGATATATGGAAACCCATCCAGTTTTTAAGATTTTTGAATCGTTTCCCCGGCAGGGGGCCGGGGATGATGAGCACACGGAAAAGGCATTTTCAATCATCCGAGAACCACCTGGAGGAGGTGGTGAGATCCTTGATGTTGGTTGCGGGAAGGGTGTACAGACGATGGCCCTTGCCCGCCTGTGCCCGTCCTGCAGGATAATCGCGACAGATATACACCAGCCTTTCCTCGATGCGGTGGATGAAAAAATTGCAGCCGAAGGTTTCTCCGGGAGAGTCAAGACGGTCTGTGCATCTATGGACGATCTTCCCTTTGGAGAGGAGTCTTTCGACATTATATGGGCTGAAGGATGTTCATCCATCATAGGCATCGAGAATGCCGTCAGGTACTGGAAAAAACTTCTGAAACAGGGGGGATACATGATGATCTCGGATATATTCTGGTTTACGGAGACCCCCTCTGATGAGGCACGGGAATTCTTCGCCGAATTCCATCCGGCAATGATGATCGAAGAGAAAGGATCTGAGATCATCCGGAATGCCGGGCTTGAGCTGGTTGGATCCTTCAGGCTCCCTTCACGAGTATGGGAAGAAAGTTTCTACGGTAAACTGAGGGAGAAGTTTGGAGAACTCGAAGAGGAATATGCAGATGATGAGGTCGCCCTGATGGTAATCGAGGGGTTGAAACGGCAGACCAAAATCTTTGAGAAATACCCGGATGAGTTTGGGAATACATATTATGTGATGAGAAAACCGTTGTGAAGAATAGTAGATGAGAATAATTCCTGCAAATCTAATTTTTCTCAACATCCCCCGCAGCCGGTGGGTTGTCATGCACGACAATTCAGGTCTCGCGTTTACCGCCCTTATCGTCCACCGGCTCCTGCACCGGAAGTTCTTGCATATCGACAGGTACCTTGCCCGAGATAAAACGAGCAATGCAGAACCGCCGGGCGACCAATAACGTGAAGGGGCGCCCTACCGGCCTTCGTCCAGGGCTTTCACCATCACGTAGTAGTCCAGCCTTCTCCCGTTCCCGACGGGGATATACTCCTCGCACTCCGTCGTGTAGCCAAGCCCGTCGTAGAACCGCTTCGACGGCAGCGAGGCGGAGAGATCGACTTTTCGTATCCCGCAGCGGAGCGCCTCCCGCTCCAGCGCATGCATCAGCAGGGCGCCGTATCCCCGGCGCTGGCGGGAAGGGTGGACGAAGACCCGCTTGATCGTCGTGCCGAGCAGGGTGCCGGTGCCGACGATCCGATCGGCAGGCTCGATGACGAAGGTGCAGCCCCGGTCGGCGTCCGCTGAGATCTGCTCCACGGTATGGTAATCGAGAAAGTAGTCTATCGCTTCCCGCGGGTAGCTCTTCGCATACGAGACCTCTATCGTCTCGGCAACAAGCCGGCTCACGTCCTCTAAGTCCCCGGGACTGAATCTCCGGAGCGGGATATCTTCCATGATCCTCGCGAGAGAGATAGCGCACCTTACGGGATAATCGTTCCGGGGCGACCGTTTACGCTATCCGTCACCGGAAAAGATAATGACGCGATTCTGTGGGGTGCACTGCGACCCGACCGGAGCTGGATAAGTATAATCTGCCTGGAGCGCCCACATACGCATATTCTGGAGTGTGCGGCATGGGAGTGCAATACATCTGCGATGCGGAAGGGAGGAAGACCGACGTTATCGTGCCCATCGATCTCTGGGAGAGTCTGACCGCCGAAAAAGTTGCAGACAAACCGATCGGGGTTGCCGAGCCCGCAAGATACAGGGGCATATACCGCGACCTGGATCTCGACCTGGAGGCCGAGGTTCGAAACCTGCGAGACGAGTGGAACCGGACATGAAGCGGTACCTGCTCGATACAAACATTCTCATCTACTATCTTGCAGATGCTGTTCAGCCGGAAAACGTGAATGAGATCGAAGACATGCTCACTTCTTCGTTCCGAATCTCGATCATCACGAAGATCGAGTTTCTCGGGTGGAAAAAGCATACTCCGGAAGGATACGCACTGGCGCAGGACTTTATCCGCTCGGCGGAAGTATATCCACTGACTGACACAATTGCCGATCGCGCCGTTCACCTGCGCCGGACGTGCGGGATGAAACTCCCCGATGCGGTCATTGCAGCCACTGCTCTCACCCATGAATGCGCACTCGTCACCCGAAACGAGAGTGATTTTTCCGGGATCTGCGAACTTGAGATCGTAAACCCGCTCCGCGACGAATAAACCAGACGGGGGGACGGGATGTGCGAGTCAGTCCAACGGAGGATGGAATGCAGGGTCACGATTCGCCGCCGGGAACAATTCTCGATATCGCCGCGAGCCAGGCATGGTGTCCTTCGGGCTGGATGCTGTTCTCGAAGACCGCCGGCCGGATGGAGTTGATCCGCCACCCGTCCCGGAAGGAATCCCGGATCTCCCCCTCCGTGATCCTCCTCGGCAGAGGGTACTCGCCGGGATTCTGGTCGCCAAAGCAGAGCATGAAGTACCGCCCGCCGGGCGCGAGGACGGCTGCGAGGTTATCCACGAAGACCGGCCGGTCTTCGTCGGAGAGGGTGTGGAAGAAGCCGGAATCGATGACGGTGTCAAACGTCCTGCCGAGCCCAAAGAGGTCCAGTGCGTCATGGACGAGGAACTGCGCCTTCAGCCCTCTTTTGGCCGCCTTCTCCTCGGCTCTCCTGATCGCAAGAGCGGCGGTGTCGATCCCGAGCACCTCATGCCCTTCCTCCGCAAAAAAGAGTGCGTGATCCCCCGTTCCGCACCCCACGTCCAGGACGGAGCCGGTAACCTCTCCCGCCCGGGCGAGTTCGACGAACGCCTTCTGGGGCCGGCCGATCTCCCAGGGGGGCGTGCCCTGGTAGACCGAGTCGAAGATATCCATACGTTACATTGATCCGGGAACGATTTAACCGGTTCCGTGGCGTTCAAACAGGTGGCAACCTGAATAACAGTTCCGGGGGGCAGGCAGCCACTTCCGTATCTTCGCGAAGTGCTTCTCCCGCCGGATACCTGCTTTGAGTGGTCTGCCGCTCCACCGTCACCGCACCGCCCCCCAAACGTCCTCACGTCAACAACCGGGCAAGGAGCCCCGGCACCAGTTCCCCCGATCCCGTGATCGCCCGGACGATCCCGGCGACGACCGATCTCTCTTCCGGCTGCAGTTTCGTGTAATACAGCCGTGTGTCGCTCGCCTCGACGATCTCTACGGCATCCGCGACCGGTTTCAAGAATCCCTCGAACCCGGCGCCCCCGGACGCGACGACCCCGCGAACGGCGCTTTTGATCACGGAGACCCGCCCCTCACCGACGAGCCCTTTCAGGAAATCCGCCGTGATCCGCCGCACCGTGCCCTGGTTCAGGTCTTCCGCGTGCCTGTAAGCCTCACCAATCAGGGAGAGGCCGTTCGTCTCGTTTCCGTTCAGGAGTTCCTCGCGTGCGCGATCGAGCGAGACCTGCATCAATTGCGCTCTCTGAGCCGGATCTCCCGGTTGCCCCTGCGTCTCCCCGATCGCCGCCAGCGCATCGGCTCGTTCCCCGGCGGTATACGGAACCGACGGCTCTTGCAGGGATTCGCCCTCCATGACCGGCGGCCGCTCGTGCCAGGCGTCTAAAAATTCGATGAAGGTTCCTATCCTGTCCCGGCCGGCGGGTCTTCGCATCGCCCGCCAGAGCCAGAAGAGGCGATCCCGGACCTCGTACGACGTCCGCTTCCTCATCGGCCGGGAGACGACGTAGCCGTCCGCCTCCAGCCTCCGGAGCTGCGCGTTCACCGTCGCCGGGTTCAGCCGGGCACGCTCCGCGATATCCTTCGGCGTAAGGGGGGTATCCGCGCTGAGAACGGTATCGAAGATGATCCTCCGCTGCCCGGAAAGCCTCCCGAACACCTCCCGGTAGTAGGGCGTCTGCTCGTCCATCATCCTGAAGAAGACGGCCCCCATATCATCGGTGCCGCATCGGGAGAAGGTCTCGTACACCTGAACGGCCACCCGCGGACTGCCGCCGGCGAGGTGCAGCAGCCCCTCGATGCCGGGCTCGTAATCGGGGAAGTTCTCGATGAAGGCGGTGTTGCCGTCCAGCCGTGCAGCCCTCTGCATGAGTTCCTTCGCTTCGGCGGGTTCGAGTCCCCGGAGGTGAAAGACCCGGAAGAAGTTGTAGAACGGCTCGTCGTGATCTGATATCCCGGGGAAGAGCGACGGTGCCGACGCAACCACCGAGAAGAGATCCGTCCGCTGGAATATCGACCGCAGCGCCCGGATCTCGCTTTTGTCCATCTGGATGAAGAGTTCGTGCACGTTATCGGCGAATACCGCGATCTGTCTCCCTCCGGCGGCCGCTTCGGTGAGGGTATCGACCGCAACGTCCAGGACCAGGGGGTCGTCGTCGAGCGCGGCGATCGCTGACGTATCGATCCCCATCTCCGCGAGCACCCGGAGGAAGAAGTCGGACGCCCTGAATATCGAGTACTCCTCCTCCGCGAGTCTCACGGGGATAACCTGCCCGGAGAGCTCGTCCTGCACCCGGTGGTAGAGCAGGTTCAGCAGGTGCGACTTTCCGGCGCCGTGGGAGCCGGTCAGGATGAAGAACCGCGGCGTTCCGCTCCGGGACGCCCGATCCAGGTCTTCCAGCATCTCCCCGAGGAGGTTCTCCCGGCCGACGAGGAGGTAGCGGAGCGTCTCGCTATCCAGCGCCCCGGGGGAGTAGCGGCAGGCGGCGGCGCTACCCGGTGCGGGACTTCCTACAGGCAACATGCTGCACCCAATGAATAGGATGTATAACAGATGTGTTATATAACAATTTTGTTATGTTCTGGAGATCCGGGGGGGGGCGGCTCATGGTGCGGTAAAAAGTAGAGGTTCCACCAGCTCAGGAGCGGACCGCCTCCAGTAGAGTGGTTCACTTTTGCAGCGTCTGGATCTGGATGAGGTTGCCGCAGGTGTCGTCGAAGGCCGCTATGGTCACCCGGTCGAGAATATCGGTCGGCTCCGTCGTGAATTTCACGCCCTGCGCTTTCAGCCCCTCATACTCCGCACGGACGTCCTCGACGCCGAAGGACGCGGCGGGGATGTCTTGTTCGAATATTCCTTTCTGGTACGCCTGTGCCACCGGATTGTCGTTCGGTTCGAGCAGCAGCTCGGTCCCGTTCCGGTCGTCGGGGGAGACGACGGTAAGCCACCGGTAGCCTTCGGCGGAGACGTCGCTCTTCTTCACGAAGCCGAGCGTTTCAGTGTAGAATTTCAGAGCCCTCTCCTGATCGTTCACAAATATACTGGCCAGTATGATCTTCATGGTCGTCCATATCCGGAGAACTATATGCCTGTTTCGGCAACCGGTCGATCCGATGCACGCTTCAGAGGGGCAGTGCAGGAGACGGATTGATGACCCGCACTACAACGGCCGGGAAAGAGAGAGTGCAGGCCCGCTCATTTTCAATATCACCGGATGCCGGAAGCGTATTCCCGCAGGTATGCGACGGCCAGTTCGTATGCCGAACTGACCTTCTCCCGCTCAATCCCCGGCACGCCGCATGCCACGATATGAACCGTCGTTGTGGCGAGGGTGATCTTTGTTGCATCGGAGTCGCGGTACGGGTAGACGGCGACGATCGCATCCTCATCCGTCAGGATGACCTGGTTTTTATGGAGCGTGACGGGTGCGGCCATCCCGATGCCGAGGAACTCCTCGCCCTCTCCTGCAAATCGCATCGCGAGATCCCCACCCAGGGTATCGGCATCGAACGCCGCAATGGGTATGCCAGTCCGGACTGAGGCCAGGTTATAGGCATCCACCGCGGTGTTGATCGCCGGGAGCATCTTCCCGGCCAGGATCCTTCGGACAAGCGCTTCTGAAGCGGGCCGCGTCTTGGTCGGATCGATGCCCACCTTCCAGAAGAAGTCCCGATAAGCCCTGAAGAGGGGCTCATCCTTGATCCTCTCCAGCGTATACCGTTCTCTTACCAGGCGGATGGTCTCGTCGCTCAGGCCGTTCAGGGCCGGACTCTTCTCCTGAATCGACAGCGGCCCGACATCACCCTCTGCAACCGAGAGACCGGGGAAGGCGGCAAGAATCTCCTTATGAATCTCCATGGCTCGTACCGTTCCTGCTGGATTGATTGAGCATCTCCAGCCTTGAGGAACGAACCATTCCGACGATGGAGATGCTCGCGTCAACGTTTCTTTCTGCCTTCAATCGTATTGACCTTTTTTGAATCCGGGGGAGATCAGGCCCGGAGGAGGCTCACCCCCCGCCGAACACCTTCACGATCACCGCCACCACCCCGCCCACGACCCCGCCGGCCCCGGCGCCGATCGTCGAAACCCTCCGCTCTTCCCCCGCTTTCTCCGCCCGCCAGCCCTCCAAACCCCGGATCCGGCCCTCGAACTCCTCATCCTGCGCCTCCATTCTCTGCAGGGTTCTGCATATCCACTTCACATCCCGGTTCGTCTCGTAGACGAGCTCCCGGGTGGTCTTCTCCTCGGTCATCCTGGTTATCCTCCCGGGGGACTATAGGGGGTCGGGGACAAAAAGGCTGACCGTAATGGTTATATTCAAGAATCCGGGCTCGATCCGGGCTTCCCGATAAAGTCAGGCTGATACCCTCCCGGGTCTACCCTATAGTTGTCTGTCATATTCCCGGGAACATGCAGGCACGGAAGACGCTTCGCGTCTTCCTAACAGGCACAACCAGATGGTTGAGCCGTGCCACGGAAGATGCTTCGCGTCTTCCTAACAGGCACGACCCAGAGGGTTGTGCCGTGAGGAGTGAAAAACCATGGCAGACTTCGTTCAGACTACCGTGAACAAAACGGCGGTCCGGGACCTCGCCGTCCCGATCGTCAGCGTAACGTCGTTTAACAACCTCATCCAGTCCGTCATCGACGACAACCCGTTCGGGTGCGTCGGGTATACGGGCGCCGACGGGCAGCCGGTGGCCGCAATCGTCCGCAACCGCGAGCACTACACCGCGAAGGTGAACTTCCTCGACGGTGAGGGCAAGCGCGTCGGGACCGTCTCGATCCAGTCCCCGACGATCGCCGCCTTCGAGGCGAACGCCGCCGAGGTCATGGACAACGCGGCCCTCGCAACGGCGATGGGCGGCGAGGCCGTCCGGAACGGCCCCGGCGAGACCTACTACGCGCAGCTCAAGTGCCACGACCCCACGGGCGACGACTACTACGTCACCTTCACCCGCAAGACCGTCCGGCTCTCGTCCTACCAGGACGACGCCATCCGGAACGCGGTCGAGACCTGGGCCGACACCGTTGGGACGCTGGAGTGAGGGGGACAGAAGTCCCCACTCAATTTTTCTCAATGCCGGAGCACAGATCGCCCCGGTAAACAACTCCTCTTCAGGCAGAGGCGTATAGATTAAAGTGCCGGAGGATCAGCATGCCCGGAGGCGAGGCCGCCTTGATCTCTTCCGGGAACCCCAGGAAAACAAACGGGCAACAGACTACAGGAGCGCCCGGAACTCGTCGACGGTGATCCCGGCCTGGAAAAGAATCGTCTGAAGGGTCTAGGGCGCAAGGGTCTTTTTGGAATGCAGGGGAACAGTGACGATGACGTCACGCTACGCGTGATAGAGGTAATGGTGGCTTCCCCGGGTGCCGACCTCCTCGAACCCGGCTTTCCTGAGAGCACTGACCACCTTTGCACCGGTGGTTCTCGGAAGTTTCATATCCCGGCGTTGGTCGTGTTCAGGGGAACGGAGATCTCAACCGGGATTGGTCTGCCGAGTTTCCGGGCCACCTCGACGTATCCCGCGATCGCCTCCTCGATATGCGTCAGCGCCTCATCCCAGGTAGACCCCTCGCTGACACATCCCGGAAGGGACGGTACCGTTACGGTATACCCTCCCTCCTCATTCTGCTCCATAAGAACCGTATAACGGAGACGAGTTTCCGACATGCGACCCCTCCAGTGGAGAATTGTCCATGAGACTATATAGGGATTATGGCGGCGATTCTGCAGTCGGTGCGGCTCGCGAAGTTCGCGGTTGCCCCCCTCACTTTCATCCCGCGCCCGGCTCCTCGTTAACAACCCTCTTTTCTCCAGACTGACGTATGACGCACTCCTCCCTCCTCCGCTCCGACGAGACGCTCTTCCGCGACCCCGAGGTCTTCGAGTTCACGTATCTCCCGGGAGAGATCCACCACCGCGACGCCCAGGTCAGGGAACTCGCTTGGCTCCTCCGGCCGGCGCTCCGGGGCGGGAGCGCGGGGAGCGCTGTCCTCCGCGGCCCGCCGGGGACCGGGAAGACCACCACCGTCCGGCGGATCTTTCGCGAGATCCGGGAGGAGACAAAGAGGATCGTCCCGGTCTACGTCAACTGCCGTCACGACCGTACGCCGCTCGCCGTCTACCGGAGTATCTTCAAACAGATCTTCGGCTACGCCCCGCCGCCGACCGGCCGGCACCTCGACGGCGTCAAAGAGGGGATCGCCGCCCGGCTCCACGGCGAGGATGCGGCGCTTGTTGTCTGCCTCGACGACGCAAACTACCTCATCGCAGCCGGAACCTCTAATCTCCTCCTCTACCAGATCCTCCGGCTCTACGAGAAGTGGGACGTCAAAAAGCCCGGAGTCTTTGCAGTCGCAGGCGACCTCGCCCTGAACCTCTACGCCGAGGCCGATGCGAGCGTCCGGTCGGTCTTCCATCCTCTGGAGGTCTTCTTCCCACCTTACGACAGGGGCGAGATCCGCGAGATCCTCACCGACCGCATCAAGCAGGGGCTTTATCCCGGGGTGATGCCGGCATCCCTCCTCGACCGTATCGCCGGCATCGCCGCCGGCGAACAGGATGTCCGTGTCGGGATCGACCTCGTTCGGGCAGCAGTCCTCCGGGCGGAGAAGGACGGCCGCCGCCGGGTCACCGCGGGCGACGTGACGGTCGCAGCCCGGACGGTCGTGGCGCCGGTGCTCCGGACCCGTGCCGCGGAACTCTCGCCGGGCGAGCGGGCGCTGCTCTCCCGGATCGCGGAGCGGTCGCGGGAAGGGGGCGATATGATGTCGGGGGCGGTCTTCGAGGCGGCACGGGATTACTTCCCGATCGGGAAGACGACGTACCATGAGCACCTGACAGGGCTCTCGAAGGCCGGGATCATCGATCTCGTGCCCGGAACGGGGCGCGGGCGGGGCCGGGCGATTCGTCTCCGGTATGATCCCGAGGATGTGGCTGCCGCATGCAGTTTCCCGGACAAATCAGGATCTCTCATCCCCTGAAATTCTCGGCGGGATTGAGCAGCTCTCGATGATTCTCCGGTTTCACGATCTCCCGGTAAAGTAACGCTTATATGTGGCCGGTTGTCCTGTCCGGAGCCATAGGCTCACCCTTTTAACCGGCAGTTCCTGATGATGGTGTATGCGCCGGAGAGAACGCCGGTGCGTGAGGTACAGAACCATGCAGCAGAGAAGAGACGAACCGAGAACCAGCGGCGGCAGCCCGGACCAGAAGTGTGACCGCACCGTCGGCCAGGCCGCCACTGGTACATCTTCACCGGAAGAGATAAACGTCTCCCCGGTGCCGCTCTTCCTCGTCCCGCGAGCGGTCGCGGACGAGATCCGGCGGCACGGCCGGGCGGTGCGGGAGATCAACGTCCGCCGGACGCGGAACCACCAGTACGCGATCAGCGTCGAGCGGGGGCGGCCATGATTTCGGAGGCGGGCACCCTCGCCTGCACCGCCGCGGGCGGACTCATCGTCCACATCGAGGCGGAGCGCTGTCGGATTGCACCCGAGGACGCGAAGGCACTCATCTTCTTCGGCCGGCCGGCCCCGATCATGCGGGAGCGGGTGCGGCGGACGGGCGGGATCGTCACCTCATCCGTGACGATCGAAGGACATGCGGCGGTCAACCCGGCCGGACGGGCAGTGGTGATCCAGACCCGCGCCGGTTGCTGGATCATCCCGTTCGTCTCCTTCCAGCGGGTGGCTCGCGGGGAAGCCGCGAGCGCCCCCCTCTTTCCACTGACCCTGGAGGCAGGCGCTTGAAAGAAGAGATCCGCCGGACTGTGAAACTCCTCGCCCCCGAAGGCGGGGTGGTCGAGGTCCGGGCGCTTGCCGACGGCGTCACCCATTCGGGCTACTTCGACGACTATACTCTGTTCGCGGAGCAGGTCGAAGCCCTCGATGCCGATCCCTCGGTCGCCGGGATCTATGTCACCCTGAACACCGTGAACCCCGCCCTCCTCGCCCGCCGGGCAAACCGGATCAAGATGCGGCTCACCCGGAAGGACGCGACGACCGCCGACGCCGATATCCTCCGGCGGCGCTGGCTCCCGGTCGACATCGACCCGGTCCGGCCGAGCGGGGTCTCGTCGACGGACGCCGAGCACGCGGCTGCGCTCGCTATGGCCGAGCGGATCGCGGGCTATCTCGCGGAACAGGGGTTCCCGGCGCCCATATTGGCCGATTCCGGGAACGGGGCGCACCTGCTCTACAGGATCGACCTTCCAAACGACGAGGCGGCAACGGAGATTGTCAGGAGCACTCTCGCGACCCTCGACGCCCTCTTCTCGAACGAGGCCGTGACCGTCGATACCGCGAACCACAACGCCGCCCGGATCTGGAAACTCTACGGCACGCTCTCCCGGAAGGGCGACAACACGCCGGAGCGGCCGCACCGGCGGGCGAAGATCCTCACGGTTCCACCTGAGATCGCTATTGTTCCCAAGGAACGGCTCCGGCACCTCGCAGGGCTCATCCCCCGTGGAGAACCGAAGAAGAAGGGATCCGGCATCGACCTCGCCGCCTGGCTCCTCGACCACGGCATCGCCGTGCGGAGCACGAGACCCTACCGGGGCGGCACCCTCTACGTCCTCGCCGAGTGCCCGTTCTCATCGGCGCATAAGGACGGAGCGTTTGCGATCCAGTTTGCGAACGGCGCGATCTTCGCCGGCTGTCACCACGCGAGCTGCGGCGGGGGAGCGCAGCGGTGGCCGGAACTCCGGGAGAGGTATGAGCCGACACGGGTGCCAGAGCCAGAGAAGGAGGAGGCACCGGCACCGACGGACGGCGAGCACCGTCACCGGGCGATGGAGATCCTCCGGCACGGCGATCCGCTCGCCTTCCTCCTCGTGACCTTCAACCGGAACCACGTCGGCGACCGGACGGTGGCGGAGTGCCTGGCGATGTCCCTTGCCTCGCAATCCGTCGAGAACACGAACGGGCTGCACGTCGCCGTCTCCGGGAACTCCGGGAAGGGGAAGACCCACGCCTGCACGACGATGCAGAACCTCGTCCCGGAGGCCTACCGGCTCAGGGGCACCGTCTCGGACAAGGCGCTCTACTACGACGACGACCTCCGGCCCGGCACCGTCCTCCTCTTCGACGACGTCTCGCTCTCCGAGGACCTCCAGGAAGTCCTCAAATCGGCGACCACGAACTTCCGCCAGCCGATCGAGCACCGGACCCTGACGACCGAGCGGAAACTCCGGGTCTGCACCATCCCGGAGCGGTGTGTCTGGTGGCTCGCGAAGGTCGAGGATATGGGCGACGACCAGGTGATGAACCGGATGCTGACGGCCTGGATCGACGACTCCATCGAGCAGGACAGGCGGGTGCTCGAACACATGAAAGAGGTCGAGGCGACCGGCCCGCTCCCCACGGAGGAGGAGGACGTTCTCGTCTGCCGGGCGATCTGGGAGGGTGTCAAAGGGGAGATCCTTCCCGTCCGGATACCGTTCGCCCGGCGGGTCCAGTTCTCGGCGACCCAGAACCGCCGGAACCCGGGCATGCTCTTCGACCTGATCAAGTGCCATGCACGGCTCTTCTACCAGCAGCGGGACCGGGGGGAGGATGGGGCGGTGATCGCCCGGCCGGAGGACTTCGCGGCGGCGGCAACACTGTATGCCGCTCTCTCGGGGACGGCCGGGGGCCAGGAGACCAAACTGACGAAGAACGAGGCGGCGGCGCTGGAGACGGTCGCCGGGATGGGGATCGAGGTCTTCACCATCCGGCAGCTCCAGAGCGCTCTCGGCCTCTCCTACCAGAGGACCTACCGGCTGCTCCACGGCTACAACAACAACCGGGCCGTGTATGCGGGCCTGCTGGAGAAATGCCCGGCGGTGAGTTACATCGACGCGACGGTGACCGGGGAGATGCTCGGGGTCGGGGAGACCGTCCGGCGGCGGGAGCACTACTTCTCGTTTGACCTGGAGGTCTACCGGGCCTGGAGCGGGGGGGCCACGGTCTGGCTGGACGACGACCCGGACGGCGGTTCTCAGGGTTTCACATCTTCACCGGGTTTTCACCAGAATTCCGGGGAGAGTGTAAACGAAGACCCCGGCCATAATGGAGGGGATTGTTCTCTAGGAGAGGTATGTACTGAGATGTGTATTGATAAGAGTAACAAGTTACACCCGTTACCGGGAACGGAGAGCCTGCCTGCAGGAGCGGGTGACCCGTCTTCGGGTCTCTGTGATATCGGTAGCGGTGAAAAGATCCCGGCTATTCCGGAGGAGAACAGGCCGATCCGGGAACGGGCTCCACCAGAGGGATTTTTGGTGTGTAAATCAGGGTGTGATGGTGTGAAAACGGGTGTAATTGTGCAACCCTCGGACTACATCCCCCTCCCGGTGGAGAAGGACGAGCCCTGCCACGTTTGCGGCCGGCGGCCGACGTCGTCGGTGAGACGGGGCGGCGGGGGGGAGTACCTCTGCTACGACTGTTTGAAGAAGGGAAAGCGGCCCGGAAAGGTGCAGCCGCTCCCGGGGGTCCTTGACCACCGGACGTTTGCACGGGCGAAGGTCGAACTCGGCCGGTGCGACGTCTGCGGGGCGGGGAAGGCGGTCTACCGCTCGCGGGAGGCGCAGGCGAAGGTCTGCGAGGGGTGTTATGCGAGGCTGGTGCGGGAGTGGAATACGGGGGAGGGGGTGCGGTGAACACGTCAGATATCAGACACACCAAAACAGACGATGTCCGATATGTCCGATAAATGTCCGTTATCTTGCAGGGTATACTCTCGACAGATCAGGCTTTCCCGGGACGCGATGGCACGGGAGGCTATCGAGCTCTCCATTGAGCATCTCCAGGAGAAGAAGGAACCGGTGATCGAGGGGGCTCACCCTCTACCGACCGCTACGTAGATCGCTGAAGACCGTGACGGGGGAATCGGGAGCCCATCCTCCCGGAGCCCCTCGATGTGGAACTCAATCGCCTCGTGCATCCGCTCTTCCACTTCCTCGCGGGTCGCTCCGGTCGCCACGCACCGACGGCGAGATCCGGGGAGTATGCCGAGTAATTGCCGTCGGTCTGCTCGACGATGACAAGAAATCGATACATTATTCAATCCTTTCAGCCCTGCCTGTTTGAGAACGCTGTTCAGCGTTCCCGGAGCAAGAACGTCTGCCAGGTGCCCGGCGATGGTGATCCGGCCTGTGCGATGTTCCAGAGGGAACGGAGCATGAGCAACCGGAGGTTGCGAGGTTTGACGGATGCTTATACTGCCGGTGGCTACCCCGGGTCGCCACCAGGTACCACCCGTCCGCTTCGATCATCTTTATGCAGTCTTTCACTTTCATTCTTTCCCTGCCTATTTTACCTTACGTCGATCGAAACCTCCGGGAGCCCCGGGTGGCCGCTATGCTGTTTGCCCCGTATGAAATACTGTATGAGGAGGTTCATGTTTCTTGCGTTCCGATCCAACCTCCAGCCCGTATCGAGAGACTCGCATCCGGTTTCATTCCCGCGGGCGGGCTCGTCGTCGACGTGGAGGGGGAACGCTACCGGATCGAGGCCGGGGATGTGAAGAGTTTGATCTTTTCCGGCCGGCCGGAGTCGGAAACCTTTGGTTTTCTCCCGCTCCGGTCATGAAGAACCATCGCGCGCCGGTCGTGCGGGAGCGGCATGAAGGCGGAACTTGATTGACAATCGAGGGGCATGCGGCGGTGCATCCCGCCGGGAGAGCGGTGGTGATCCGGACCCGGGCGGGGGCCTGGATCGTCCCGTTCGTCTCGTTCCGGCGGGTGGCGTGTGGGGAGGCTGTATCCGCCCCGCTCTTCCCCTCGTGCGGGGCTGTCCAATGCGCGGTGAAGTTCGCCGGGCGATCGAGGTTCTCGCCGGCGGCGGATACATGATGTGATATGGTAGCGCGACGACACCCCTCTTGCGAGAGGATGCCGCGATCGACCGGCATTAGATTCTTCTTCACTCCCGAGAGATTACTCAGAAAGAAATCAGAGGCGTATAGAGGGGAGACATGGCAGTCGAAAAGATCGGCGCTCGGACTCGTCTGGGAGCATCTATAAGAGCAGCAGCATGAACCCCGTCCGCATCTTCATCAGCAGCGTGCAGAAGGAGTTCGCCGACGAGCGGGCGGCTCTCCGCGACTACCTGCGGGGCGACGCACTGATGCGGCGGTTCTCCGAGGTCTTCCTCTTTGAGGAACTTCCGGCCGCCGACCGCCGCACCGACGTTGCATACCTCGACGAAGTCCGGCGCTGCGACATTTATGTCGGGCTCTTCGGGAACGACTATGGTTACGAGAACACCGGAGGGCTCTCCCCGACCGAGCGGGAGTTCGACCTCGCCACCGCCGAGGGGAAGTACCGGCTCATCTACGTCAGGGGCACGGACGACGCCGCCCGCCACCCGAAGATGCGTGCGCTTGTTCGCAGGGCGGAGGGCGGGCTGATCCGGAAGCGGTTTAACACCCCCTCGGAACTGGTCGCCGGGCTGTATGCGGCGCTCGTTGAGTACCTGGAGGAGAAGCAGCTCATCCGCTCCAGCCCCTTCGACGCGGCCCCGTGCATGAAGGCGACGCTCGACGACCTGGATCCCAAACGGATGGCGTGGTTCATCCGCACGGCCCGAGCGACCCGCCGGTTCCCCATCGCCCCCGATGCCTCTCCCCACGACCTGCTGGAGCACCTGAACCTGCTCGACGACGGCCGGGTGACGAACGCCGCGGCCCTCCTCTTCGGTAAACAACCGCAACGGTTCCTGATCTCCTCCGAGATCAAGTGCGCCCACTTCCACGGCACCGAGGTGGCCAAACCGATCCCCTCATACCAGGTCTACAAGGGTACGGTCTTCGATCTTGTGGACGCGGCGGCGGATTTCGTCTTGAGCAAGATCGCCCTCTCGGTAGGCACCCGCGAGGCCGGCCCGCAGGCCCCGGTGCGCTACGAGATCCCGAAGGAGGTTGTGGCGGAGGCGATCGTGAACGCCGTTGCCCACCGCGACTACACGAGCAACGGCAGTGTCCAGGTGATGCTCTTCTCCGACCGCCTGGAGATCTGGAACCCCGGCATCCTCCCGCCGTCCCTGACGCTCGAAAAACTCCGGCAGGCCCACGGGTCGGTGCCGGCGAACCCCCTCCTCGCCGAACCGATGTATCTCGCCGGCTACATCGAGCGGATGGGCACGGGGACGCGGGACATGATCCGGCACTGCACCGAGGCCGGGCTGCCCGAGCCGGAGTTTGCCGTCAGCGATGGGTTCCGGACGATTATTCGCCGGACTCTGGCTCCCGGCCAGACACCACAGCCAGAGTCACAGCCAGAGTCACTTGAAGCGAGAGTTCTGGTGCTCCTGAGTGTTGCCCCCAGGTCTAAAGCAGAATTATCAAGGGGGCTCGGACAGAAAGAGATCTCCGGTCAGCTGAATAAGGTCGTCCGTCAACTACTGGCCGATCAGATGCTCGAGTACACCATCCCTGAGAAACCCGGCAGTCGGCATCAGAAGTACCGCCTGACTGAGAAGGGTCGGGCTACGGCAGCGAAACACGGTTCCGGAGGAGACACTCCGTGAGCCCTGCCGGCAAGCATGAAGCGAGAGGCTTGCACTACCGTATCCTCCTCCGGAAGGAACCGGAGGGCGGGTATACCGTCACCGTGCCGACCCTTCCGGGGTGCGTCACCTTCGGGGAGACCGTCGACGAGGCGATAGCGATGGCACGGGAGGCTACCGAGCTCTACATCGAGCATCTCCTGGAAAAGGGCGAGGAGGTTCCCACCGAGGAAGGGCTCCTGGAATACACCCTCACCGTTGAAGCCCATGCCTGAACTTCCGGCACTCACAGCCCTGGACGTCATCTGGATTCTGTAAAAGAAGGAACCGGTGATCGAGGAGGCTCACCCTCTACCGACCGCTACGTAGATCGCTGAAGACCGTGACGGTGGAATCGGGGGCCCGTCCTCCCGGAGCCCTTCGATGTGGAACTCAATCGCTTCGTGCATCCGCTCTTCCACTTCCTCGCGGGTCGCTCCGGTCGCCACGCACCGACGGCGAGATCCGGGGAGTATGCCGAGTAGTTGCCGTCGGTCTGCTCGACGATGACAAGAAATCGATACATTATTCAATCCTTTCAGCCCTGCCTGTTTGAGAACGCTGTTCAGCGTTCCTGGAGCGAGATCGTCCGCCGGTTATTCCAGCAATAACAGATCCTTCAACAGAACGCTTATCGCTTCCATATCTTCGACCGAACATCGCCCGATCTTTTTGACGAAACGGTCTTCTGAGAGGGCAACGATCTGGAAGACCAGCGCCGCACTGTTGGAGGAGAGCCCGTTCTGTGAACTCTTCTCGATGCCGTAGGTGTGCGGGAACGAAAAAGCCGCCGGAGTCGTCGTGAGCGGAACCACGATTGTCATCCCCCCGTAAGAGACGGCGAGCACCACGGCGGGCCGGAGCCCGCTCTGCTCGTGCCCCCGTGCGTCGGTGAGATCGACGAACCAGATATCGCCCCTGCTCCGGCCCATCCTAATGCCTCATCGACCGGATACCGGCCCGCTGCCACTCCCCTAGCTCGGCGTCGAGCGCCGCTTTCTCTTCGTCGGTGGGGACGAAGAGGTACTGCTTTGCCCGGTTGACGCCCTTGACGATCTGCTCATTTGAGTAGAAGGACTTCATCCTCCGGACCATCCGGTATGCCTGCTCCGGCGGCTGGCGCATCTCGTAGGCCAGGTACCCGTAGGTCGCCCCGATCTCAAGCAGGGACGGGCTTTTATCGAAGAGGCCGGTGAGCCCGGCAACGGCATCCGCCTCGGCGGGAGAGAGCGTGCTCTCCGTTTCGCACCGGGAAAACTCATCGGCGTGCTGGTAGTACTCCCGCGCAAGGTTCGGCGAGTACGGCCCCCGGACGTAGAGGCGGAACGGATACACGAACTCGACGCCCTTCAGCCTCAGCAGGTAGACGAGCTTCTGGGCGATGAGCCGGTGCTCGAACAGATCCGTATTCATCCGGAATCCCGCTTCCCGGAAGCAGGCAATGACTTTGCTTCTATCGTTCACAGGTATCACCCTCGCAGCCCAGGAGTTTGCAGAGCCAGCCCCGGACGCGCCGCCACTCGGCGAGTCCTTCCGGGGTGATGGCGTAGAGCTCCAGTTCCTTCCCTTCGAGCGTCACCTTCTCGGAGCGGAGGTACCCCATCTCGACAAGTTTCTTGAGGTTTGCGTAGAGCACGCCGTCGCTCAGGTTCAGCCCGGCCTTGAGCTGCCGTGCGGTGGCCCCGTCATCGCCGAGTTCGGAGAGCGCCCAGAGTATCTCCAGGCGCACCCGGGAGATGAGAGCGCTGTTCACGTCCTCGGACTCTTCCACGATTGCTATGAGATCGTCAGGCATAGGCGACTTTCAACTTTGAGTAGATGTTGGAGCGGGAGGTGATAAAGGATGTGGAGATCTGCGGATTGCTCCGCTATGGAGTAAAGGCCCGGCTTGGTGTGGGCAAGCTGCACATTGTGGAGAAAGGTAGGACGTTTTTCAGGCAATCACTTCTTAGATCTGCCGGACTTCGTGGCCGTGTTGTTCGGGTTGAGCTGATTTGCCCTGTTGTCCGCTGCTGCTTTGTGTGAGGGGTTGTTGGGGTTCTTAACGTCGGCACGCTGATTCTTTGCCATACAACCTGCTTGTTTCGATTCTTCATATGCTTTTTCGTCGACCCAAAAAAGGATGGTCCCCCTATGGGGACAGGCACAGACGCCCACTATGCCCCCATCGGGGCCTGTACCATTCACGAGCGGGGTTATAATATGATGAGAAGCCTGAATTACCGTATCCTCCTCCGAAAAGAGCCGGAAGGCGAGTATACTGTTATTGTGCCGACGCTCGCCCGTGCTTGCGTCACCTTCGGGGAGATCGTCGACGAGGCGATAGCGATGGCTCGGGAGGCCGTCAGAACCATCCATACCGTTTGTGCGCCTGCTCGATCGACATCACGGCAAGAACATGAACCTCCAGCTCCTGCTCATGGATGCGATAGAATGCCGTGAATGTCCGGCTGATATGAAGTCGATAGGTATCTTCCCGCCCGTGCACGTGCAGGCGCTCCTTGTCGCTTCCGCTGCCGGGATACGGATCGTCCTGGAGGGTTTTCAGCTGCTCCATGACTATCCGCCGGCTCTTTGCGCTGAGGCTCCGGATGCTCTCAAGGGCCTTTTTGTTAATCAGTATCCGGAACGTCAAACTCCAGCTCCACGAAATCCCCTTCGGCCTCGATGCGATCCATATCCTCGATGAACCGGCGCTTCTTCTCCTGCTCGACCATGGAGGAGAGGAGATCATCGAAGGTCTGGCCGGGGTGCTTCAGCTCGGAGATCTCCGCCCATACCCCTTCCGAGACGGGAATCCTCTTGGTTGCAGCCATGGTAGTATTGTAAGTGCTTACCATATTTACAATGTTGCACGCGAGTGAGCCGAGGGAAAGATGAGTGAGTTCCGACGGTTCAGGGGGTGTCTGACCGCTACCAGGATTCTAAAAAAGAAGGGGCCGGTGATCGAGGGGCTCATCCTCTACCGACCGCTACGTAGGGTGAAAGGGAGCCACCACCTCTTTTATCACCCGGAGACAAAGCGCCGGGCCGTCGTCCCGGTGCACGGGCGGGACCATCCGACCGGCACGCTTCTGGAGATCCTCAAGCAGGCCGGGATTGAGCGGGAGGAGATTAGAGATCTGTTGTAAAACTTCAACCTGTTATACAGGACAGGTTCAGCGCGGCCTGCGGCCAGCCGAGAAGGCCCTCTCAAAGATACCGGGCAAAATCCTCAGGATCGATCTTCGCCAGCTTCAGGACGCTGCGAAGTGTACCGATCTTCAGTTCGTTGTGCAGCGGGACAACTGTCCCTACCTCACACCTTGCGGTGCTCAAACTCCTTTCTTTCAGACAGTCGCACTTTCCCGTTGGGCGTCTCTTTTGAAAGGCGAACATGGCTCCCGGATTGCCCGCTTACGATGAATCCATACTGTTTCGAGAGTATCTTTATCACTGCCTCGCCTGAGATGGGTTTAAGCCCGGGCACCCTCGGCCACCTCGAACGTCGTGATGATCGGCCGCCTCCCGTCTTCCAGCGGGAATTCTTCTAAGTACAGTTCCGTAGCCTCTTTGAGGTTGGCCACCGCCTCTTCAACCGTCCTGCCCTGGCTGACGGTGCCGACCTCGGGGCACTCCGCGACGCACATATCCTCTTCCCTGTAAAGCACGGCCGTGAACGTCCTCATGATCTCACCGATAGAATAGCATCTCTCTTTGTCGTGATAATACTTGACCAACAGATCCTGGCCGGTTGTCTCGTCTGTTATGAGTGGGCACACGATGCCTCGGGGAAGAATGAACGATGAATGAACGATGAATGAACGATGAATGAACGATGAATGAGGCCGGAAGTGCTGGAAATGGAGTGAGGAAGATCTCTGATTTCCCGGTCCACCGGATGTTTGAGCGGGTGAAGGTCGACCTCGGCCGGTGCGACGTCTGCGGGACGGGGAAGGCGGTCTACCGCTCGCGGGAGGCGCAGGCGAAGGTCTGTGAGGGGTGTTATGCGAGGCTGGTGCGGGAGTGGAATAAGGGGGAGGGGGTGCGGTGACGGGCTCTCTTCAGGAGTCATCTTCAGATGGCGTGCAGTGCTGAAAAACCGCGCCGGAAGATACTTGCGATTCCGTATGCCAAGTGGAAGAAGATGGGGTTCTCCAAGGGGACACTATTTTACCTGAAGAAGAACGCGCGGGACGGTAAACCGTTCACGATGAACAAGCATGTGCGGGAGCGGCTGGAGCAGTGGAATATGCCGTAATATTCTGTTCCATACCTAGCTGTACAAAGGTTTTTAGTCCTATGTATGTTGACTATAGGGGATTGAATCACTCATCAGCCCCCTCTTTTAAGAAACGCTTCATTTCAGAGAAAGCAAATGTCGCTAATAATTTATATGTGCAAATGCTCATGGGTTTCTATGACTCAAAACAGCAAACAGACTAGACTTTATATCCCGCAATTTATTTGTATTCGGAATATTCGTAGTTTTTATAATATTTTTCCTCGCCTTTTTAGCAGGTCAGCCAAATTTTGGAATCGGGCTGACTGTTGGGTCAATACTTACAAAAATTGTTGATTACTATTTTGAAAAGCCTAAAGTAAAATGATTTTGTTGCCTAAAACGGGTGGGGATCCCCAACATAAATGGATCCACTTTATGTAGGATCCCATCATTCTTGTTTACGGAGATATATGTCTAAACATATCCTTCTCGTCGAGCCCGACTATTATTCTCAGTTTCCCCCCATTGGATTATTAAAGTTGTCCAGTTATCACAAAAATAAGGGGAATACCACCGAGTTAATCAGAGGGTGTAAATCCCCTGAAAAAAAACCGGACGCGATCTACATTACAAGTCTGTTCACATGGACTTGGAAACCCGTTTGGGATGCAGTAAAATATTACAAAATGTGCTTTCCTGATTCTGAAGTCTGGCTCGGGGGAATCTATGCATCAGTACTACCAGAACACGCACAGTTATCTGGAGCCGATCATATCTTCAGAGGTATTTTTCCTGAAGCAGAGGAGCTTCTGCCAGATTACAATTTAAGACCTAGTTGGGACGGTAGTATTATTTTCTCATCGAGAGGCTGCAATAGGAAGTGTGGGTTTTGTGCTGTACCACGAATTGAAGGGAAATTAAATTCAGCAAAACCCTCGATTAAAAAGTATGTTTGGCCGTCCCATACAAAAATAATCTTCTTTGACAACAATTTCCTCTGGAATCCGTACAAAGATCAAATATTCGAAGAACTTCGCGAAATTGGTCGATTAGTAGACTTTAACCAGGGATTAGACGCGAGACTGATAACCGATGAAATTGCTCAAAACCTGAGTACACTTCCATTAGATATGAAAGCCGGAGTAAGAATTGCTTATGATTCGGGAGAACAGAAGTCATCTGTTGAAGGAGCAATTCAGAGGCTACAAGAGAATGGAATATCAAAAAGGAAAGTTTTCGTGTATACATTGTTCAACTATAATGATAGCCCTGAAGAATTTTTAGAACGGGTTATAAATATTCTCAACTGGGGAGCCATCTGTTATCCGATGAGATATGAACCAGTATGCGCACTTGAAAAAAATCAATACATATCACCAAATTGGACAAAAGAGCAGTTAGAGGCTGTGCAAAAGGCTCGGCGTGTAATTGGGTTCAACGGTATTTTCCCACCCTATAAAGCTCTTATTAATAAATTTGAAAGTGCTGGGAATTTTGATGAAGCATTTGAATTGAGAGAACCAAAGGTGAACGAATAAATGATCTGTGCATGCTGTGGAATGGAAATTGTAGGGAAATCTTATGGACCATATCATGATGACCAATACTATTGCAAACGATGTTGGGATGACCCAAGTTTGTTCTTCGCAGACAAACCAGTCACTGTTTTACAAGACTTTTTACGAGAAGGTTCGAATCTTACAGTGGAAAATCTAAACCTCATTGAGGTTATCGACCAATATCGAAAACAATCGGTCAATCCGAAAAAAGGCCTCTTAAAAATTTGGGAACAGATACTTGGTAAATGTTTCATTGAAATACCCGTTATTCAAGCACACCAAATGAATATTACCCTTTATTTCGGAAAAATCAAGGCATATGAACTGTTACTATTATCCTCTGTGGATCAATGGACAGAGAGTGAATGCATTGGGTATCAGCGTGTTCAGTTCAAATCGAAGAGGAAAGAAATCAAGGATTACTTAAAGATGTGCCCGATCCCACTCGTTCCGGCTATCCTTGGAAGTATCAATGAAGGGGAATTTCTATCGACCAACGAACATTTCGGTACACTGAGATTTCCAGTTCTCCCTGGAGCAATCTCTTTGCTAGATGGTCAACAGCGGACAGGTGGTTTTGATGAACTGTTTTACGAATTCAAGGGATATCTTAAGAAAAACCCCTCGAATATAAAAACAGATATAATTGAGAAATACTTTGATTTGTTCAATTTCGAACTTCCAATTGTCTTCCTTGATTCTGCTGATATCGCAAAGAAAATTAACCTGATTGAAACGAATTCGAAACACGTGGAACCCTTGGACGTTGAAAGGGCCTTCTTTATAATTATCAACAAAACCCAGAAGGCTGTTAACGCATCGCTCAAAGATGAGCTAGCCTACAAAACAATAGAGGCCGGGATAAGAGGCATACCTGTTATCGAAAAAGACATGTGGAGAACAGAGATTATACCCATTGCAAACTATCTGAATGGGGAAAATGGCCCTCTAAATTGTCTTATTAACTTGGGGGGCATCCCGGGACTTAAGAAACCGATTCAACTGAATGGATTTGTTACTTCACTCAAAATGCTTTTTATCTCCAATGATTCCTTTAAAGAACTAGACGCAGAAACAAAAAGCAAATTTTTATGTGCGTATTGGGAGACAATCCGAGATTTATTCCCGGATGCATTCGACAGGCAACACTACGATAAATACCTGCTAACCAAATCAATTGGAATATATTCTTTGAACTATTTAGCAAATGACGTTTTCAACCAGTGCATCAGTAATGGACTAGACCCTTGCGATAAACAAACAATCGCGGGATATCTTTACCCACTCAAAGGGTTCGATTGGAGCGTAGAATCGTCTCCGTTTACTTATTTAGCAGGAAAAAAGGGAGTGAAAAAAGCAAAAGAAATGATGTCAGAGTTTATTTGTACCCACTCCCATGCTTAAAAGATGTGCTTTCACTAGTGGGCACCTCTATTCTTAATGAGGTCATCCCAATCTTCTCCCGATCATGACACTACATGCCAAGTGGATCAATCCCATGAATGAGCGTTCATATCGCTCGTAACGTGGAACGATCATCTTAAACGCCTCAATCCAACTGAAGAACCGCTCTATTGCACTGCGCATTTTATAGAGTTCTAGATCAAACCAGAATGGCCTCCCTCGTTTTGGATGTCTCCGGGATCTCCGGTTGACCGGGATATTGCTCTTGATTCCTCGTTTCCGGTTGTACTGGCGAATCTCTCGGGCATCATAGGCTGCATCTGCCGAGAGGATCGTGGGGTGATCCTGCACCTCCGGAATCTCAAATGCTTCGAGGATTGGTTCATAGAGCTGTGAACCATGGACATTGGCAGGTGAAACCGTGCAGACAAGCGGGAGACCGTTCCGATCGACCAGAGCACTCAGTTTGTTCCCATTTACCTTTTTATAGCCATCATAGCCAGTCGATTCCCCTTTTTGTTTGAATATCCTTGGTGTCCGTCGCACAGTGCGAGAGATCGACACGGAAACTGCCCTGCAGTTTCCTGTCAGGAAAATCTCTGATTTTCCGTGTTTTTCGGATCTCGTGCCCGGATTGGAGCAGGTCGAGGATGATCGCCTGGTACACTCCCTTCTCGCATAATTCAAGGTGGTACCGATGAACCGTTGATTTGGTGCCGTAGTTCGCCGGAACATCGTGCCAGGTGCAGCCGGTGGTCAGGACGTATAGGATGCCGTTGAACAACCCGCGGGGGTCACGCCGCGGTCGACCGATGTGCGGCTTTGTTGGAGGGAGGTATTTCCGGACAATCGCCCAGAGATCGTCGTCAATTTCCCGGAAGGCTATACCCCGGAGTATTATATAAGAGGCCTTATAGGTTTGGGACGACCTCTCTGTATGACCACGTTTTTCGCAGTATACCTTATCTCCAATGGTACATGTTCGATACGAATAAGTATCATTTATATATGTCGAAGAGGAGGTTTAAATACGTGAAACTATGGACGTCGCTTCAGAATATCGGTTTGCTGACAACCTTGTCCAATATATAGCAGCTAGAATGTCTGGAACCCACGATGATGATTCTATCATCAGTGAAAAGCCGAGTAAATATTTCATTCTCGGATGCCTTGCGGCCCAACGGCTTAGGGACCGTATTAATGAAGTTGATGAGCCCGATAACTATGATTCAGACAAAAAAGCTGCCTCAATTCGAGCTCAACAAAGCCGAGTGTCCTTATTATTAACTAAAAGCAGCATAACTGAAGAGTCTAGTCTTTCAATAACTGCTACAGGTCACGTATATTATAAGGTCCGGCCAGATCGCAATGAAGAGGAAACAACTCAGCGTTACCTCTGGAAGAAGTGTCCTTTCATTCATTCGTGCCATGTAAATGTACTACCTTTAGTTTCTCAAGCCGAGTGTCATCAGAACTCTTTCACCGAGCATTTTAACTTTGCCGAAACTATTGGCGTTATCAATAGCGATCCGTCAAAGAAAACCAGTGTTCCACTAGGGACTTGGCAAGCGGATATCTCTGTGCAAATAAATGAATACGATGAAGAACGGTTGATTATCACAATCACTTTTTGTAATAAAAGTGTGGAGCCAGAATCAGTGGACGACTTTGAGCGAACATTGTTTAATTGCCTGATCAAAGTCAAGCTAGATTCCCTTATCACGAGTGAGTTTCAAGATGAGTATCTTTACGAAGGGCATCACCAGAAGTACCATTACGATTTCCGTACGATTAATTGCCAAGCAAGTTGGATTTCAGAGGGTGAGTCCTTTATAACTCACCATTATGGTTATTTTGAACAAGAAAACGTTAGACCTAAAGAATCTACTAAGGGTATTACGTTTCAATTCAATGATTTAATTTGTGACGAAACAGCAGTTCCAATTCTGGATAACTTCTTACATGAGCTGGATCTAACATACAAGACATATAGAGACGCCTTTCCTGATGGTGTAGACGATCATGAATACAAGCCGCGGGAAGGGCATAAGGAGAGAACTTGGGGTGAACAACTACAGCAGATATCTCACTTTAAAGACCTTCTTGGACGTGTCAGTCAAGGAGTGAATTTAATCAAGTGTGACCCTAAAGCCAAAGAGGCATTTTATAAGACAAATCTGTCTTTTGATAATTATTACAGTAATAATGGCACCCCGGGAGCCGGTTGGCGAATATTTCAGTTGACCTTTATCCTTGCAAGCCTCCCTTCTGTTGTACAAGAAATTTATCTTGATACAGTTGATGTGCTACACGTCGATACTGGAGGAGGAAAATCTGAGGCCTATTTTGGGTTGGTGCTATTCACTGCATTTTATGATAGAATCAACAACAAGAAAGAGGGAGTTAGTGCTATTGTAAAGTTTCCTTTGAGAATGCTCTCAATTCAGCAACTAGAGAGATTGTCTAGCCTCATCATTCATGCAGATGCAGTCCGTGCGCAACATTCCCAAGTTTTCCCAGGAGAAGTATTCTCTCTTGGTTATTATGTTGGTAATCAAAGTGATGATTTTCCAAAGACCTACAAGGAGGTCAAGAAGAAGTTATATTCTGGGAAATCACTTTTAACGCCAGCTCCAGAATCACTGATTGTATCTAAGTGTCCCTTATGTGCAGCAGAACTGAATAGTAAAGTAAGACTAATTGACGACCCTGCACGAAGTAGAGTGATTCATAAGTGTGATCAGTGCAATAAGGAGTTCTATATCTACTTTAGCGACTACGAAATCTTCCGTTGGAGACCCACTGTTATAGTATCTACTGTCGATAAATGGGCCAGTTTGGCTCAGCAAAGGCGAGTTAGAGCTCTCCTTGGAGGTAGAGGCAGTCTATGCTCAGAGGGTCATGGGTTCATAATCTCGGGAAACAATTGTCAAACTAATAGTAAAGATGAAGCATTCCATTGTGAGCACATTGGTGAATCGCGTCCTAGTTCAGATGGGCCACGTTTGTCAATTCAAGATGAAATGCACTTACTACGAGAGGGATTCGGAACAATATCTTCTCATTTTGAAGGCCTCATCGAATCGATAGTCAAACATACGTCTGGTCGACAGTTGAAACATATCTCAATGAGTGCGACGTTAAATGGTACATCTGGTCAGATACAGGAATTATATCTGAAAAACACCTTTGTCATTCCGGGAAGGTGTCCTGAAGGTGTCGGTAGCAGTGATGATGTTTTCTTTGAGAGAAGAACCGGCCCAAAAAGGGTTATCTATGGGTTTAAGCCGAATCTAAGAGATAATCACTATGCGACATTGAGAACTTTACTTCACTATGCGGAATTCATAATCAACGCGCAGTCTAGCCTAAACACGGATCCAGATGGCTTCTGTGAAGAATACTTATTAGAGAGTGTTAACAGTGCGCAGGTATTGATAAAACAATTTATTATCCCCTTAACATATCATTTGAAAAAACAGGATGCATATGACATGCAGCGCCTACAAGATGCTGTGGTTGCAGAACCACTCACTCAGCATTATGGTGCAGGTGTCGAAGGTGTACCGTTAACAGGTGATGACTCTTTAGAGGAGTTAAAACAAACTATCGATGATATCAAGAGTTATGTTGCTGAGTATTCTCCCGACCTAATTGAAAATCATCAGTTCACTCTAAAGCCAATCTACTCAACGTCTGTTGTCTCTCACGGTGTAGACCTTGAAGAGTTAAATTTTATGGTGTTTCAAGGAATTCCGTATTCTACAGCTGAATACATCCAAGCTCTTTCAAGGGTTGGCAGGAAACATCTAGGGATTGTCCTTGTTTGGTTTTATCCAAATCGGGTTCGTGATGATAGTTTTTTCAGGAATTTTTCTCGATATCATGACACATTAGACCATCAAGTTAGACCAGTCCCCATAAATAGGTCCTCTCGATTGGGTGTATATCAGACATTAAACTCAATGTTTTGTGCAAGTGTGTTGACTTATATGTCAGATCTTAAAGGAAAGCCACTATATCAAAAGCGAGATATTGCTGACCTTACCCTAGAAGATAAAGAAAGAATTGTGCAATTTATGTATAATGCTTACGGCAGCAACGTTCTGGATGTAAACCTCCGAAAGGAGGTAGAAGAACGGATCAATGAAGTTGTTTTAGGTCAAGGTAGTAATTCTGACTTCTTCCCAAAATTACTAGCTAAAACGGGAGATCAACTATATAGAAATCAGTCTGGGATGAGAGGAATACAGAATAACTTGGGACTAGTTCTGGTTGAAGAAGATCGAAGATATTTGACAGAAAGGAGGGAATCAAATGAATAAATTTGAGCACTCTATCCCCGAAAGTAGCGCTTTCTTCCAGGGGCATATCGATCAGTACTTTTCTAAAAGTAAGATGAGTTATCAGGTCATTTTAAATTTTGAGGATCGAATTCAGGCCGATAACTTTAACGTCCCGAAATTCCGTCCAATCTTCTGTAGAATAATCAACAAATTCATTGCTTTAAGGGCTAGAGATGGTTGGGAGCAACATCAAATTCTTTCTGACCAACTCAAGTTACAAGCGGTAAAATTTGTAGATAATATAAAAGAAGAGATTTCAGGTTATTATAGGATTGAGTCGAGAACAGCAATTTGCAGAAAAAAATTACCTAATAATCAATATTGTAACCATTATTTCGAATTGGGTGAACCAAGAGGATGCGGGCATAACAGCACCGAACCTTTTAAACAAATTACATTTATCGCATACTGTGACGAATGTGGGAGAACGGCTCCACTCCATTGGATGACGAACCTTCGAAATAACTGTCCAACATGTCATGCAGAAAGAAGCCTAAATATTCTTCTCTGGGATAAATCGGACTCAATATCTACATACAAAGTAAAATGTACTCAATGTGGTCACGAAGCAAAGTTGTACTTCATATCTTGCGATCATTATATCAGAAATTCACAGAAAACGTTGTCCATCAAACCACGAAGACGATTCAAAGGTGTTGCAATAAGGGCTTCAACAATAATTCATCCTCTTGTGTATTCTATTCCAGATATTCCTAATGGAGAGGAAATTGATAATTCCGGGAGGCGGAATACACAAGGGAGAAATTTTTCAGAAGCTTTTCACGCATTATTCCCTGAATTCGAGGGAGAACACCACCTTTTTTTGCCCGAATTTAGGGCTAATGTGATCAATACTGAGGAATTCTGGGTTTTATCAAGAATCATCACTTCATGTGATGATTTAAATTTAGACGTTCAGATAAAAACCCAATGGTCACAAACCCAATTTATAAATTTAATGAAAACTGTAATAAAAACCGCTAACCACCTTATCGATGCGGGAGGTGATTCAGCTACGGTTATAGCGCGATATGGCATTAATTTAATAGAACGTGCTTTAACCAATACGAATGATATAGATTTTGATGAAAACGACTTACAGGGAATATACTTAGGTATGCATCCATCCAGTGGGCAGAATGCTGATTCACCATTACTCCCAAAAAAACAGCTCATACCAAACTTAAAACCAAATGACTATCCCCAGTTTCTAAAGAGGTTTGGATTAAAGGAGATAATGCATATTGCGAATTTCAACATGGTTCAAGCCGTTCTAGGAACGATTAAAGGTTCGACACGGCGAGAACCTCTTCTTTTTGATCCAGTTTTCACAGGAGTTGGCGATTCCAGAAGACCGACAGTATTTGTAAGGGAATTTTTAACGGAAGGAATTCTTTTCCATCTCGATTATGGCAAAATTTTGGAGTGGGCTGAAGCAAACAAAATGTACATCGATGAGAGTCTTCAAACTGATCTTAATGACAATAATGAGGAGACTCGATATCGATCTTTAATAACTTATAACAATGAATTTAAAGACGCTGTTTACACTCTGTTGCATACATATTCTCACATGTTAATTCAGCAATCAACTATAAATACAGGATTAGATATCCAAAGTCTTGCGGAGATTGTTTATCCAAAAAGTGCATCATTTTTCATATACTCAACAAGTAGCATTAACATTGGCGGACTTGAAGACACATATCACTATCATCTTGAAGATTGGCTTCATAGAACCGTCGACCTCGCTTTGGATTGCCCACAAGATCCGGCATGTATGATCCATGAGGGCGGTTCCTGTAACGCTTGTAGTTATCTCCCGGAGTTTGTGTGTGAGAACTTCAACCAAAACCTTGATCGATCAGCCTTAATCGGAGGACCCAGGTACACTCGTGGGTATCTTTCGCAATGATTAATCCTAGTGTTCATAAAAGGATCATGGAGTATATCCAATCATACCTATCAGAACATGATACTGCTACGATAGAAGATTTGCTACGTAATTACCATAAGTCAGCTCCAATAAGCGAGTTCGAATTAAAGCGAGTAATAACCACAGGAATTGAGGAGGGGTACCTAAAAGCTGAAAAAAGTGCTGCAGATAAGTACAGCACTTTAATATCTCAAATTAAAACCTATCAACCAGAGGAGTTACTAAACTCAGTTGTCGTTGTAATCTCGAAGCCTAGACTACGTGAACTTAGCTTATCTGGAATTGAGTATCGTAATCAGTTTATTGAAACTACCGAGTGTTTTCAACAAGTTATTTCATCTGCAAATTATACATTACGAATATGTTCACCTTTTTTACAAAAGGATGTAATTCAGGAGGATGCATATCCTGAATTAGAGCACCACCTATCGGAGGCGCTGCTTAGGGGTGTAAAGGTTCGAATATTAACTCGAGAACTTATTGAAAGGCGATATGCTGAAGTGTCCTGGATAAAAGAACTCGCCAGAGCATTAGAGTTAGAGAATAGTGTCACAATTGTTGATTACCATCATATCTCTGATACTGGAAAAGTGATTTCAAGTACGCACGCCAAGATGCTAATTGCCGACAGTGATGTTGCGTACATCGGAAGTGCAGAGTTAAGACGTAATAGTCTAATTGCCAACTTCGAAGTCGGATGTTTACTTTCTGGCCCCGTCGTATTTGGGGTTTGTGAAGTGTTTGATTCTATGTATTCTAACGGACGCGTTGTTCTATGAATAAGCTACGCTCGATGGAATATATTGACAAGGATCATACCGAAGAAATATTAAATATCGAGAATAATAGGCTATCTTCAACATTATCTCCGTTCTCGTTGGAAATTATTAACGCAGTTTTTACTCATCAAATCACAGTGATACTGTCCCAAGGCTCACTGAATATCACACCTCTAGTCGCATGTTTATACGCATATAATCAGAATCATGATGTACTAATAGGCATACCGAAAGCGAGATTTGATGAAGTTTATAAAGGATACACTCGAACTTATTTTTCACTAACATATCGAAAAGCCATTAACAACATCCTTTCTAATCCCTTCTTTTTCTATACAGACATGTTTTGGTGTAAAGGAAGGGTTGATGCTTCAAACAATGTTTTAACGAATATCGACATCGAGACCAACCCAACTTATGGTAGAAGAGATTTCAAGGAGAGATACAACAGTTTAATGAAACAAAAACTAGTTAATGGTCTAACTAATCAAAATCCGATTTTACTGAATATACCAATTGAAACTTCTCTCCCCTCAAACATCATTGGAGAAAGTAAGATCACTTTCTTAATGACTGAATATAAGTCACTTAATTATGACCCCCACCTAATTATTTTTGAATCAATTAACGAAAGACAATTTGAATTCGAACACTTACTAGGAATTTCTGAAAACATTAGAATCTCAGGCAAGAAGTTGTTACTCCATTTTTCTTGGCCATATCTGCATGGATTAAATTCATTTATAGGCAAATTAAGGGAAACTTATCAGGATAACATTGCAGTGTTTCATTTCGGAAAACGACTTTGCTTTGAACTGAAGGAGACGCTTAATAAGCCTCCAGAATCGCTTTTACATCTCTCACTAGAGGGGAACCAGTGGGATAGTGTATACTACCCAGATGAAAGCACATTACCTTCGATAGAAGTCTACTTGCCTTATGTAGAACAGATTAGCAAAGATTGCGATACTGTTAGTATTGCTGACATGACGTGGCCATTTGACGAGGTTTTGCGGGATATATGGCGAATGAGTATAACTGAAGATGCATTTTCGAACGTGGTAAAGAATATCTTGAAATTCCCTCCTGTGATAGATGCATTTCTTCACCCATCTGAGCTCAAAGTTAAGAGTTACATTGAAGCCATACACTCTTGGAGATATATCCCGATAAAGGAATATTTACTAGATCAAACATCCATCGATGAAAATCATGTTCTCCCCGTTTATGGCATCTTTTCAGATTTAGACTCCTGTAAAGATTTCTCTCGTTACCTCCGTGGCCTTCATACCAACGCTTCACCAAGTAAAAAAACGCTCTTTCAGATGCTTCTTTTTGAATATCTTCAAAATAGCATAAATCAACTGGTCAATACTAGTAATGATTCAGATCTACAAAGTTCTTTAACCAAATTTATTATTGCAAGGACCCATCCATATTTTGAAACTCGTAGAGGTATCTTCGATTCGATCCAATATTTCTTCTCAGGGATAAGTACAATATTAAGCCATGATGCATTACCAAGAGCAGTAAGAAAAGGAAAGAAAATCTATGTAAAGATCCATACAAAAGAGTTTGAAGTATTTAATGGGAAAAGACTGATTGTTGATAGATTTTCTTTTGAGCAAGTATTAACCCAATATCTAAGATTACCATTGGAAGTATCTCAAAACGTTAGAGGTGAGTCGCTAACCCTTTTAGTTTCGGTTAAACTGTGTGAACGTTATATTAAACTCGGAAGAACCTCTCGTGGAATGGAGGCAAAGAAACAATTTCTTGACAGACTCTATATCTACAGGTTAGATGTTGAACCAGATGGTAGTTTCTCTGAGTTTATCCTTTCAAACATCGCTGTAAAATCCAATATCTATTCCAACAAATTTGAAGTGTCTCTTGACGTAAGCGTGAATGGTCCGGGTTGTACAAAGCAGGCAACGGTCGCTATGCAATTTTCACATCAGGACTTATCGAGTTTAAGTAGATTAAACAAAGATACGATACAACAATCTATTTTACTGGTTCCAGGGCCTGTTCCATTTCAAACGATTACAGATAGTGGCATCATCATTACCAAAGGATATGCATCATTGCTACTACCATTCAAAAAAACAATTCTCTTTTCGTACCCAGGAATCAATTTTAAACGCATATCCCGACAAATATGGGTGCTTGAACAACTATATAAGGAAGAGTTAACTGACGTATCCAGAAGAGATCTTTCATACTCCCTTCAGCAAACCCATAAATGCCACATAATTGAACTACCAACGTTACGTGAGCAATCTGATGGATCCCTTGACCAGTTAATTAATGGGGATACGCCCTTTGACGCTGCAGTAAGGGAAGAGTTGACCAATGAATGCACTGCACGTGATGATGATGAAAAACAAGAGATCAGCACTCTAAAAGATATTTGGCAGAAATTGAAAGCGGATTCAGCGCAAAAAGGGTTGCCATCACCTCAAAGCAGGCCATTTTATTCGAATTGCGATCTGTTGCCGATTCGTGTTCGATTTGAAAACGGCACTGTGGAACAAATTGCCTTTTCAAGAGGTACACTCATTCGAAGGAAAATCAATGGTAAGTATCTACTTTGCCCCATTGAGGATCTTAACATCGGTGACGAAATCCTGTGCGTTGAAACAAGTGATAAAATGAGTATTGATAATTATGTGCTGAAAGACTATTTCGATGACCAAGATTTGTCAATGGAGCAGATTTTAGAACCATTTACTTGCCTTAAACTCTTTTATCATGCTCTACATTCAATAAATCTACAACAATCTTGTTCCATTTCCGAACTGAGAAACCTCTACTGGCTCCCGGACAAAGATAAAGAAGTATTAATCAGAACGATTTCCTCTTCTTTAAATCAATATGTTGAGGATAACCAGGAGAATAACTTTGAAAGCAATAATTTTTGGTATCCAGTTATTTCGATGGACGAGCTAAAGAAAGTATTTGGTAAGAATGGCAATCGAATAACTTACTCAAAAACATTTCGGATAGCAAAAAGATTAGGTATTTCTATTGCAGAGAATACCTTTAATCAATACTGTTCTCTAGCATTAAATGAAGAAAATCATTATTTCTTCAAAAACTCAAAGGATTTACTTGCTCTCGGTCGATTAATGAAACATACTGAAATCTGCAATGATTATGAGACAATCAATGATATGGGTCGAAAAGTTGGCAGGATCTTACAAATAATCGGTCAGAGCATTTCAAGAGTGACTAGTGGGAACTCAGAATTACTTAACGAATTGGATATCGGGATTGAGAAAGTAATTAAGAAATGCATAATTATCGACAAAATTGATTCATGAATAGCCGTTAAATTCCCCGATGCAGTAACAAAAGATACTATTTCCGAAATTTGTCCCGCGATGGTTATGCTCAAGCAAGACAAGATCGACCACGCGAGACCCCCAAATCAAAAAAATCCGGCGAAACCTAGACCCCCGGCACCAACTCCTCCAACCCCGCGATCACCCGGACAAAGTGAGTATCCGTGATAATAGGATATATTGCGCTATTTGTTTGAGGATAACCATGTAAGCCCCTTTGTAGGCTTTACTTCAATTCAAAGCAGAAGTTTCTCGGAGTGACACACCCGTGTTTCCCCCCGCCATCATCGCCCCTTCTTCAGTGTCTCCATCCCTTCAAACGAGCCGATGAAAGCCAGATCTACAAGGATACGAAACTCGCATGTACCCCGTTCGTATATCGCCAAAAATTCATCGAAAAGAATCCTCCTGCCGCAGGCAGGGTAGGGCATCGCCGTAAACCAATCAGATTTATTTCTCAGAACAGTATGGACCGAGCGGGAATTGAACCCGCGGCCTCTACCATGCCAAGGTAGCGATCTACCCCTGATCTATCGGCCCCTGTTACCCTACAATGTTGATCGTGATCACATAATAAGGATTGGGGCAGGCCGGCCCCCTATCCCTCCCCGGCAAGGGTCGAAAGCCGCGAGAGCACCCGTTCCCGCGCATCCTCCATCTTCGGGCGCACCAGGGCGATGCCGTTCTTGATGCAGGGGGCGAGGAGCGGCACCGCGCCCTTCGGCGCCGGGGTCCGGGCGGGGAGGACGAGGCGCCGGCCGGCGGGGAGGTCGTAGACCTGCTTTGCGCTGCTCCGCTTCCCGCGCTTCGCGTAGGGCCGGCCCTTCATCTCCACGATGTCCATCGAAAAGTCGATCACCGGGGCGTTCGCTATCGCGCCCCCGACGCCGAAGGCGTCGCCGATATCGCGGTAGGCGGCGACCTCGGCGCGCGACAGCCCGCCCGAGAGGAAGATCTTCACGTCCGGGTAGCCGTTGACGTCGAGCTCCCAGCGCACCTCCTCGACGATCGCCCGCATGTCCCCCCGGCGCGACCGCGGCGTGTCGAGCCGCACCGCCGTCGCCCCCGAAGCCGCCGCCCGGACCGCCTCGTCCGTCTCGTCGGAGAAGGTGTCCGCGAGCATGATCCGCGGCACCTCCGGGCCGGCACCCTGGGCGAACGCGAGCCAGGCGTCCTCCTGCTCCGGGTAGCACATGATGAACGCGTGCGGCATCGTCCCCGCGAGCGGGATCCCGTCCGGCGCACAGGTGTTGCTCGCCCCGTCCACCCCGCCGATCCAGGCCGCCCGCTCGATCATCGCCGCGATCGCCGGGTGCTGGCGGCGGGAGCCGAAGGAGAAGACCGGGCGGCCGCCCGCGGCCAGCTTCATGTGGGCCGCCGCCGAGGCCACTCCTGAAGCGTGGCAGAGGAACCCGAGGATGGCCGTCTCGTAGACCGCGAAGTCCCGGTAGCGGCCGGAGATCCGGAGCACCGGCTCGTTCGGATAAAAGATCGAGCCCTCCGGCATCGCGTCCACGTCCACCGGGAGACCTTCGAGCAGGTTGATGACGTCGTCAAGCCCGCAGAAGACCCCCCAGGGGTCGGGGAGCGCCGCCGCCGTCACCTCCATCGTGACGTGCGGGTTGATGCCGTCCCGCTCCATCACCTCCACGACCCGCCGGAAGTAGATGTCCGTACACTCACCGTTCTTGATGGCATCCTCGCCGACCATCAGAAACCGTCCCATGATCATTGCGGTTGTCGCGATGGCGTAAATCCTTATTGAACCGATCCGGCGGCACCGGAACGGTGATCCTTTTTTGCTGGGACATCAAAGCAGTAAGGAGAATGTCATACGGAGAAGCGTATGCCGCTGTAGTGGAGAGGATCTAGTGCTCGGAATCATCGGGGGCACCAGCCTCCTCTTCGCCGACCTGCCGGCGCTCGAGAAGACCATCGTGCCCACCCCCTACGGAAAGGCGGAGGTGCATACCGGAGAGTTCGCGCTCCTCCTGCGCCACCAGCACAACCTCCCCCCGCACCGGATCAACTACCCCGCGTGCCTTGCCGCGCTCGCCGTCCTCGGGGTCGATGAGATCATCGCCTTCGGCTCCGCCGGATCCCTGAAACAGGAGATCCCGCCGGGCTCGATCGTCATCCCCACCGACTTCCTGAGCGTCACCGACATCCCGTCCATCCACGAGTGCTCGATCGGCCACGTCCGGCCGGAACTGGACGGTGATCTCGTCCGCACCCTGGCCGAACTGGTGCCGGACGCCCGGACGGGCGGCGTCTACGCCCAGACCCGCGGGCCGCGGATCGAGACGGTCGCCGAGGTCAGAGCGCTTGCCCGCGCAGCGGATATCGTCGGGATGACGGTTGCGAGCGAAGCGACGCTCGCCCTCGAACTCGGGATGCGGTTCGCCGCCGTCTGCACCGTGGACAACTACGCGAACGGCCTCGGGGAAGAGACCCTGACCTACGAGCACATCCTCGCGACCTCGCGGGCGAACTGCCGCAGAACCGAGATCATCCTCGAAAAGATTGTGGAGAGACTTGCATGAACGAGATATTCACGGCCCGGGGATCCGTCCTGATCGCCGGGGTCGCCATCGACGGATCGACCGTTGATATCGCGATCGACGAGACCGGCGCCATCGCCGCGATCGGGAAGGACGCCAGAACGACCATCGACGCCGAGATCGTCATCGACGGCTCCGACCGGGTCGCCGTCCCCGGCTTCGTGAACACCCATACCCACGCCGCGATGAGCCTGCTGCGGGGCTACGCCGACGACATGATCCTGCAGGACTGGCTCGCGCAGAAGATCTGGCCGCTCGAGGCCCACCTCACCGGCGACGACGTCTACGCCGGCACCAGACTCGCGTGCCTGGAGATGATCAGGAGCGGCACCGTCGCGTTCAACGACATGTACTTCTTCATGGACCGGGCGGCCGCCGCGGCCGACGAGATGGGCATGCGGGCGACGTTCGCCTACGGGTTCATCGACCTCGGGATGGAGGAGAAGCGGGAGGCCGAGATCAAAGCGACGGAAACCCTCGTCGCCCACGTCAAATCGCTCGATAACCCGCGGATCAGAGCGGCCGTCGGGCCCCACTCCGTCTACACCGTCTCCCCCGAGGGGCTCTCCTGGTGCGGCGAATACGCGGCCGAGCAGAATATCGGCATCCACGTCCACCTCTCCGAGACCGAGAAGGAGGTCGCCGACTGCGTCGCCCAGTTCGGCAAACGCCCCGCATACCTCCTCGACGAATGCGGCTGCCTCACCCCCCGGACGGTCGCCGCGCACTGCTGCTGGCTCGACGAGGCCGAGTGCCGGCTCCTTGGAGAGCGCGGCGTCACCGCCTCCCACAACCCGGCGAGCAACATGAAACTCGCCGTCAACCGGGCGATGCCCTACCACTGGCTGAGACAGTACGGGGCGAACGTCGCCCTCGGAACCGACGGCTGTTCCTCGAACAACAACCTGGATCTCATGGAGGAGATGAAGTTCGCAGCGCTCCTCCAGAAGTTCGCCTGGAACTCGCCGACCCTGCTCCCCGCCGGCGAGGCGATCGGCATGGCGACCGCGGCGGGCGCCCGGGCGCTCGGCACCGGCCCCGGCACCCTGACCGTCGGCGCACCGGCCGACATCGTCCTCCTCGACGCCCGTGCGGCCTGCAACACCCCGCTCTTCCACCCCGACTCGAACGCCGTCTACGCCTGCAGCGGCGGCGTGGTCATGACCGTCCTCTGCCAGGGAAGGATCCTGATGCACGAGCGGGAGGTTCCCGGAGAAGAGGAGATCGTCCGCGAGGCAGGAGAGACCGCCCGGTCGCTCGTCGCGCGGGCAGAAGAGGCCCAATAACTTTTTTTTTTATCGCGGCCTTCGCGACTCGCAGGGCACGCCGGTCTGGCAGAAACCGCAACTCGCGACCGGGAGGCCGAGTTCGCCCTCGACGAAGGGCATCGCCGTCTCCCGGAGGTACGCGAAGCACCGCTCCTTGTCGTGCCCCTCCGCCGAGATCGCGCCCGCGGGGCAGCGGCGGATGCAGGCGTCGCACCCGGAGGAGCGGAGGCAGTATGCAGTCCTGTCCCCGTACGGCCGCGGCGTCGCGGGAAGATCTATCGCGGCCACGACCGACCCGAATCGCACCGCCTTGCCCCGCTCCGTGATCAGGCCGTCGCAGAGGCCGAAGGTGCCGAGGGCTGAAGCGTAGGCGGCGTGCCGCTCCGACCAGCGCGAGGCGATCCCGAACCGCGCCGAGGTCTCCCGCCCGAACGCCGGGAGCCTGGCCGGGGCGACGGCCGGGTACCCGGCATCGACGAGCACCCGGGCGAGACGGTCGCGGAGAAGGTCGTTCACCGCCTCCCCGTAGTGGCGGGCAAGGCTCCAGCGCCGCGAGGGAAGAGCCGTGCACGCACGGTGGTCGCGCCGTGTCGCAGCGGTCTGCGGCAGCGCCCAGACGACGACGGCGAGGTCGGACGCCGCGACGTCCATCTCCGGAAACCCGCTACAGAGCGCCTCAAGCGGCGTCCAGTGAAACCGTCCGATCGTCTCCTGGAACTCGGTATACAGCGGGTCGTCGCCGCGGGAGACGCCGATGAGCGGGCTGTCCCAGGCGGGCTCAGCGCAGTCCGGGCCGAGCCGGTTTACGTCCGGGTCGGCGAGGACTGAACGGATCTCCTCGAAGATCTCCCGGACGCCGAACGAGTCGTGCATGATAAGAACGCGTCGTCCGGGATAAAAAAGGTGGGACGGTTACGCCGTCTCGATATTCGACTCGTCTTCGAGGCCGAGTTCCTCGATCGCCATCTCGCGCATCTTGAACTTCATGATCTTGCCCGAGACCGTCATCGGGAAGTCGTCGACGAACTTGACGTAGCGCGGGATCTTGAAATGCGCAATCTTGCCGCGGCAGAACTCCTTCACCTCTGCCTCCGTCAGGACCGCGCCGTTGTCGGGCTTGATCCAGGCCATCAGCTCCTCGCCGTACTTCTGGTCGGGCACCCCGATCACGTAGGCGTCGGCGATATGCGGGTGATTGTGGAGGAACTCCTCGATCTCGCGCGGGTAGATGTTCTCCCCGCCGCGGATCACCATATCCTTCAGGCGGCCGACGATCTTGATGTAGTCCTCCTCGTCCATCGTCCCGAGGTCGCCGGTATGGTTCCAGCCGTGCTCGTCGATCGTCGCCCGGGTGGCGTTCGGGTTGTTGTAGTAGCAGCGCATCACGCAGTAGCCCCGGGCGCAGATCTCGCCGGTCTCGCCGCGGGGAAGGATCTTCTTCGTGTGGGGATCGACGATCTTGATCTCCGTGTGGGGGAACGGCCTCCCGACGGTGGAGACGCGCCGCTCCAGGGGATCGACGGTCGTCGTCATCGTGACGCCGGGAGAGGTCTCCGTCTGCCCGTAGACGATCACGATCTCGGACATGTTCATCTTCTTGTTGACCTCCCGCATCACCTCGGTCGGGCAGGGCGACCCGGCCATGATCCCGGTGCGGAGCGTCTCAAGCCGGTACTTCGGGAAGTCCGGGTGGGAGAGTTCCGCGATGAACATCGTCGGCACGCCGTGGACCGCCGTACACCGCTCGTCCTGGATGGCCTGGAGAACCGATTCGGCGTTGAAGACCGGCGCAGGCAGCACCATCGCGGCGCCGTGGGTGACGCTCGCCATGTTCGAGAGAACCATACCGAAACAGTGGTAGAACGGCACCGGGATGCAGAGCCGGTCTTCGTGGGTGAACTTCATCCCCTCGCCGATGATGAAGCCGTTATTCAGGATGTTGTGATGGGTCAGGACGACGCCCTTCGGGAACCCGGTCGTCCCGCTGGTGTACTGGATGTTGACCGCATCGTCGAAGTCGAGCGACGCCTCCCGCTCCCGGAGTTCCTCGGGGTTGATGAGGTCGGCCTTCTCCATCAGGTCGTCCCAGGTGTACATCCCGTTGTAGGGGATATCGCCGAGGAAGACGACGTTTTTGAGGAACGGGAACTTGTCGCTGTTGATCCGGCCGGGCTTCGCCTCGAACGCCTCCGGGCAGGACTCGTAGAACATCCCGACGTAGTCGGAGGTCTTGAACCGCCCCTGGATGAGGAGGGTCTGGACCTCGGACTGCTTCATGGCATACTCGAACTCATACGTCCGGTATGCCGGGTTGATGTTCACCATGATGGCGCCGATCTTTGCGGTGGCGAACTGGGTGAGCACCCACTCCGCGTAGTTCAGCGCCCATATGGCGACCCGGTCCCCGCGCTCCACGTCGAGCGCCATGAGGGCGCGCGCCAGGGTATCGACGCGCTCGAGAAACTCCGCATACGTCCACCGGAGATCCTGGTGGACGGAGACGAGTGCTTCGCTGTCCGGATGCTCCGCTGCTATACGATTCAGCATCTCACCGATGGTGATGCCGAGCAGGGGTATCTGCGAGTTCCCACACGCGTAACTGCCCTCAACCATTCTGTATAAATGGGCACGGGTACGGTTATATGATTACTGGTTTTTTCCGAGCGTAATCCTTATACTGCATGGCCATCTAAGGTATAGAGAGCAAGGGGGTCGTGGCCTAGTCCGGAATGGCGACGGGCTCCAGCGGTCTTTGCACGTGATGAACAATGGGTCTCCTGATAACAAGATGATGACCCGTTGGAGCACTGATGCATGTTCGGAGAGACCCGTCGATCGTGAGTTCAAATCTCACCGACCCCACATTCTTACGATTCTAACCCGATACCGCAGGGTATCGACGTTCATTCCGACTTCTTCTCCTCCTCTGCGGCCGCGGCCGCCCGGTGCCGGTCGCTCTCCCGGTACGTCAGCGCCGATATGTCGCCGTCGCTCTCGATGTAGGCGACCCGCACCGTCTCAATCCCATCGATCCCTCTTGCGCGGAGTGCGATGGACGGGACGTCCGGAGCTCGAGCACTCGAAGAGTGCGAGCCGTTCGATGAGGTCGTCGTGGGTCATCAGTTCCCGCCTGAGGCTTCGTTCGATCACGCGGCCGTTCTTGAGCGGCCCCGGCGAGACGATGCTGCGAAACCGCCTGCTCCTGTACTGCCCGAAGGAGACGAGCACCGAGAGGGTGAGAAGCGTCGACGCGCTGCAAGGAGCGAGCCGTCGCCCGCGGTGAACGCCTCCGCGGTACTCTCGGATATGATGAGGAGGAGGATCAGGTCGAAGGGGGTCAGCTGCCCGAACTCGTGCCTGCCGATGAGCCGCATGACGAGCAGGAGGAAGAAGTAGATCACCGTCGCCCGGAGGATGAGTTCAACGACCGGCGTCTGGAGGACGAAAAGTTCCGACATGAGCGTGAGTGAACCGTGGTCGGATTATACCTACCCCTGTCCTGCGAGAGACGCCTTCACCCGGTCTCCTGAGCCGGATCTTCTGGAGATAAGGGTATCGCCCCGACCGGGAGGTCTTTAATACCTGCCTCACCAATATTTCAGCACTATCTGAGGGTATCCATATGTATCTCATCGGTGAAGCACTGGTTGGAGATGGCGCAGAACTTGCGCACATCGATCTGTTAATCGGAAACAAAGAGGGCGCGGTAGGACAGGCGTTCGCGAACTCCATCTCGCAGCTCTCCAGGGGCCACACCCCGCTCCTCGCGGTCGTCAGGCCGAACCTGCCGACGAAACCCTCGACGCTGATCATCCCGAAGGTCACCCTGAAGAAAGAGTATCAGGTGAACCAGATGTTCGGGCCCGTCCAGGCCGCGGTGGCGAAGGCCGTCGCCGACTCGGTCGAGGAGGGCGTCTTTGAGGGAGTCGATATCGAGGACACCGTCATCATGGCGAGCGTCTTCGTCCACCCGACCGCAGAGGACTACAACAAGATCTACCGGTTCAACTACGGCGCGATGAAACTCGCGCTCCGCCGGGCACTCGACCGGTTCCCCGACGTCGAGACGCTCCTGCACGAGAAGGACCGGGCGGCCCACGCGGTCATGGGATTCAAGGTCCAGCGCCTCTGGAACCCGCCGTACCTCCAGGTCGCCATGGATCTCGTCGACAGGAACCACATGAACAAGGTTCTCGACGAACTGCCCCAGAACGACCACCTGATCATCGAGGCCGGAACGCCGCTGATCAAGAAGTTCGGCCTCTCGATCATCTCCGAGATCCGCGAACGCCGCCCGAACGCGTTCATCGTTGCGGACTTAAAAACCCTCGACACCGGCAACCTCGAGGCCCGGATGACCGCCGATGCCGGCGCCGACGCCGTCGTGATCTCCGGTCTCGCGCCGATCTCGACGATCGAGAAGGCGATCGAAGATACCCGCAAGACCGGCATCTACACGGTCATCGACATGCTCAACGTCGCGAACCCCGTCGCCGTCATCGAGCAGCTGAAGGTGAAGCCGGACGTCGTGGAACTCCACCGCGGCATCGACGTCGAGGATACCGCCTACGCCTGGGGAGACATCCCGGCGATCAAGAAGGCCGGCGGCGAGCGGCTGCTGGTCGCGACGGCAGGCGGCGTCAGGCAGCATGTCGTGAAGGACGCGCTCAAAGCGGGCGCCGATATCCTGGTCGTCGGCCGCGCCATCACCGCGAGCAAGAACATCCAGAACGCAGCGGAAGAGTTCCTCAAGGAACTGAGCACCGAAGAGATCGACCAGTTCCGCATCATGACCGACTTCTAAAGTCGGCCGATATCTTTTTTCCACCGGAGGGTTCCCGGCGTTGCGGGGACAGAAGCCGTCCCGACATAGGTTGAAGTGAGCAGGACGACAACGAATAACCATGTCGTTTCCCGGCCCGGTGAACGGGCAGGCTCCGGCCGACGAGGGATCGCCGGAACCCGGGGCGGGCACGGACGGTTACCGGCGGCTGAACCGGAAGTGCATGCTCTCGATGTACATCGACTACGCCATGTGGTATGCGGTTCTGCTCGCGGCCTACATCCTCACGAAGACCTATGGAGAGGGATTCCTGGGGCCCTACTCCGATCCTGTCGGGTACGGGTTCCTGGTCGTCCTCGGGATCGCCCTGGTCTACATAGTTGCAGCCCCGCCGGTCTTCTACGCCCGGTACCGCTACCGGATCACCGAAGACAGGGTGGACGTGCGCTGCGGCGTCCTCTTCATCCGCCACACCCTGGTGCCGATCGAGCGGGTGCACCAGGTGGAGATCGCGAGAGGCCCGATAAACAACATCCTCGGCCTTGCGGACGTCACCATAACCACTGCAGGGGGCGAAGCGGAGATCAGGTACCTCGAGATTGACGAGGCGGAGACGGTGGCCGACCGGCTCAACAACCTGATCGGGAGGATGCTCCGGGAGAGGATGCCGGCGGCCCCCACCCCCCGGCCGGGGGCTGCAGACGAATGACCGGAGCCGGCACCGGGACGGCTGCGGATACCCCAACCCGTCATGGCGAGAAGATCCGGTGCCACCCGAGCATCATCGTGGAGCGATCGATCTCCGCAATCGTGGTGCTGGCCGTCCTCGCCACGCAGCTCGCCAGGGGTGCCGTACCGGCCACGCTCGCGATCCTCTTCGTCGGGCTGGTGCTCTTCAACTACCGGCAGTGGAGCCGGACGACCATCCAGTTCAACGAGACGGACGTGGTGGTGGAGAGGAACACCCTCTTCAAGATGAAGAAGACGCTCCCCTACGCGAAGATTGCGTCGGTGAACATCAACCGGGGCATCCTGAATCGGGTCTTCGGGACGTCGAGGCTGCTCGTCAACATCAACTCGGGCAGCGGCGCCACGGTGCCGGAAGCCGTCCTGACGTTTAGCGAGGACGTGGCGGAGGGGATACGGGCCGGGATGGCAGAGCGGCTGTACGGCCACGAGACCGTTTTGGAAGACGAGCCGGCCGAACCCCCGGTCACGTTCTCCCCGGCGGACGTGATCGTCCACGGCCTCTTCAGCGTCTCGACCTACCAGACGGTCTTTGGGTTTGCGTTCCTGGCCTACTCCGTCGTTCAGGTATACGTCTCCACGGTGACGGGAGCGGGAGCGGGCGGTACGGCGCTGGTCTCCCTGCTGATGTTCTTCGTCGTCCAGCTGGCACCGTCGGTCTCGCTGATATTCCATTACTACAACTACCGGGTATACCGCCGGGGCGACACGATATACCTGGAGCACGGCCTGATCAGGACGTATAAGACGTCGTTTGACGTCTCGCGGATCAACGCCGTCCGGGTAAAGCGGACGCTCGCGGCCCGGCTCCTTTCCCGGTCGTGCATCGAGGCGGAGGTGGTGGGGCTCGCGTCCGGGAGCGGGGAGAGTCTCCGCCCCGTCCTCTGCCTCTTAAAAGACGATGCGACGCAGCAGAGGCTTCTCGAAGACCTGGTGCCGGAGTTCGTGGCCGAGCACGCCCGGGAGCGGCAGCCGGAGGGGGCGAGGAGCGTCCTCCTGATCCGGGCCGCGCTGGCCTCTCTCGCGCTCGTTCTGGCGGCGGCCTACCCGTCGATCTACCTCTACCGCGAGACGGCGGCCCTGACCGGGGTAGCCGGCACGGTGCTCCCGTACGCGCTGCCGCTCGCGACGACAGCAGCCATCCTCGCGATCTTCTACGCGACCGCGGTCTCCTACCGGATCACGGAGTTCGGTACCGGCACCGACCTCTTCACGTTCGTGAGCGGCGCCGTCGACCGCGAGACGGTCGTGATGAACTACGACAAGGTGCAGATGGTCCGGATAACGAGAGGGCCGGTCGCCCGGCTCTTCGGCGTCGCGAGGGCGAGGGTGCATCTCCTCTCGGCGGTCGGGGGAGCGAGCGTATCCTCGGGGTATTTTGCCGGGAGCCGCCTTGCCGCCATCGGCGAGACCGTCATGGAGCGGATCGCGAGCGGGGAGTACGATTGGCGGAAGAACAGTATCTGAGCGGGGGAAGGCCCCGGCTGTGAGAGATCTCGAATCCGGGAAGAGGAATCAGCTCGATCGGTATGAGAAAAAGGGTGGCAGGTCAGGGCTCACCGGTAGACCGGGCCCGGTAAAAGTGCGATCGCCTGCCTAGAGATCTCTTCTGGTCTTCTGAAGTATCTCCTGCATCTCCGGGGTCAACTGGAGAACAAGCTCTGCGTTATATGCACCGCTCGGTTTCATCTCTACGGGAGATTGGAATATCTGTTGGGCTGCGATAGCATACGACCGCGATTGGGCAGCGGGCGATCCGTCTCTGACCGCCGGATCAACATTGGTCGTAAAGATTGAGACGGTATTGTCGTCGTTATAGACGACCTCGAAGGTCCGGAACTGCTGGGGGAACTCCCGCAGCGATGCGGTTTCAACCTGCCAGAAACCGAGTTCAGGGCGGTCAGGATCCGGAGATTTGATAGGGATCACGGTATTCTGGTGACGATGTCCCGAGATCCATGCCATGAGATTTGGATAGGTCTGAAGTTTGGCTATCAGATCAACATCGGATACCGCGGCGTACTCACTCCATTTCATTAACGAACTCAGACCGGCTTCATCCTCCTGGATGACTATCGGGATGTGGGCTGCGATGATCATGAGCTTTCCTTCAGCCTGACCACTCTCGAGTTCCTGTACCAGCCAGTCGTAGCGTTCCTGATCGATAGAACCAAACCCGGAACTGCCTTCACCGGGATCATCGTCCCTCTGGGTATCATCGAGCACAATGACCTTTATCGGAACATCCGATCTCGGTTCGAATGAATAACAGGCAAATCCCGTTGTTCGATCGGACTGGTTGAATCCATGTCCTTGAGGGTTTGAAGAGGAGTCTAAAAATCCACCGATCCACTCTGTTCTCGAGAGGAAACTGCGATTTTGATCGGCCGGGACTGTTGGGGGACCATCAGGGAAGTCGGTGATGGGGCCTGCACCGATAATGTCACCATAGGGTGTCCGACCATCGATTGCTCCCATATAGAAGCCACGGCTCTTCAACTGGCGCGGGTCGGAGAAGATATTACCCAATTCGAGTACGGCGGTACCGGTCAAGGCACTGTTGACGTGATCATCCGGAGGGAAGAGACCCATCCAGAAGTGATCGTGATTGCCGAGAACCTGATACCATCTGATCGATTCATCAAGCCCTGCCGCTTTGTACTGGTCCTGGTAATCGTTGAGAGGGCCGGGGATTGGATCGTCCCTGTCACCCGAATCGGGGTTGACCATTCTGCCGTCAAGCACATCGATATACCATTGCAGTTCGTTGTACTGGCCGCTGTTGATTGCGTCGCCAAGGGATATGCCGAAGTCGAATGGATCCTCTTTGTGAAGGGCGTTCACCGTCTGGACCGCTGCGTCGAGGGTATGGGTGGTATACAGCATGGCCGGAGAGTATCCAGAAATTACACCCCATTTATAGCCATAATAGACCACTTGAGCAGGAGACTCTTTGTCGGTGATATGGATATCGCTCATGGCAAAGAAGGTCAAAAGTTTCTCTGCATCGGTATCAGATCCAGGGGTGTATCCATCCGGCATGAGGTCCAGTCTCTTCTCATAATCCAGCCCCTCGCCGAACTCCCAGACCCCATATCCATACTCTGAAAAGTTCGCGACCTGATCCGGATCCAGGGCAGGCGACGTCGAAGGGACGGGGACAGGAAGAACGGTTCTGTCAACTGTTGTCAGGACCAGAGAATCTATTGGATAATCCGGTTCTCCTTCTTCAGGGGGCTGGGAGCCGGGAGCAGTACATCCTGCTGCAGTGATGAACACCACGAACAGAAGAGCCAGTATGGCGCCTGTTTTAGAATTGTACATATTTTTCTTTGAATCAAGATGAAGATAAGGCTGTTTATAGAAGAGCACCGGATCGTCAGATGTATATGCCGGCAATGACGGGATGCGACAGTACGGATAACAATACTCCTTTTCCTGCAGCTGCGCCCATTCATGACGAGGCTCACAAACGTCCGACACCCCATGACGCGAATTGGGAACCTATCGTGGGCGGATCCCTGTTCCGGGCGGCATCCGGGGCGATTATGTTCATTATCGGGGTTGGTGTCGTTTTCTTCAGTGCGAGGCGCGGCGGGAAATAAACGAGTAATTGGCCCCCGGAGAACTCCCGCCACGAGTACAGCGCCCGTTATCGGGCTGATGCCGAAGCCGGGGGACCGGGCTGGAACGGTTCACCCGAAAGGGCTAATGTCTCAGGAGTGATAATACCGTCATAGAGGAGTCCGATGCACCCCATCATCCGCGAAAAGATCCCCGATCTCGCCGGCATCGCGGCACGTCACCGCGTGAGGCGACTGGGTATCTTCGGTTCGGCGGCAGGGGACCGGTTCGACCCGGCAGCAAGCGACATCGACTTCGTCGTCGAGTTCGAGCCGATGACCCCGGTGGAGCATGCACGGGCGTACTTCGGTCTCGCCGAAGACCTGGCCCGGGCCTTCGGGCGCGAGGTCGATCTTGTTGAGCTGTCTGCGGTAAGGAACCCGATCTTCCGCCAGGCGGTGGAAGAGACCGCGAGGGAGATCTATGCCGTCGCGTGAGGCGCGGAAGTATCTCTACGATATTGCCGAGGCCGCGAAGTATATCGCGCAGTTCACCGCCGGCAGGACGTACGAGGAGTATCATGCCGATCCCATGCTCCGCTCTGCGGTAGAGCGGCAGTTTGAGATCATCGGTGAAGCCCTGAACCAGCTCCTCCGACAGGAACCGGCTCTCCAGAAGAGGATCTCTAATGCACCCCTGATCATCGCGTTCAGAAACCGCTTGATTCACGGATACGCGGACGTATCGGACGAAGTTGTCTGGGGCATCGTCGAGGGATACCTCCCGGTTCTCGCCGGCGAGGTAAAGGCTCTTCTGGCAGAGGACGAGTAGAGCGTGCCGTTAAGGTTCTAAAATGAGGTTCTGGGAGTGATGGCCCGCCCCTCACGCCCGCTCTTCCAGGTGAACCTCCAGCCCCTCGTTATCGACCGTGGTAGCAATCGCGACCCGGAGGCCTGCCTTCGCGAGGATCTCCGTCACCTCCTCCTCCGGGAGGTCCGTGATGACCGCGATCGACGGGCCGACCGAACTCATCCCGACGAACTCGAGGCCGGCGTCCCGGAGCGCCGCCATGTAGCGGTAGATCTCGAACCCGTGATGCTCCACCTCGGCGCGTTTCGAGCCGCGGAACTCGATCTCCCAGATGACGTCGCCGGCTTTCCGGAGATCGCCGCGCTCCAGCGCGGGGATGAGGTCCATCAGGACGAGGTAGGACTTCAGCTCGCGGTCGCGGTAGTCGAGCGTCCGGGCCTTGTTCATCAGGAGGTCGAACTCCTTCTCCCCCGCCGACGAGATGTCGGAGGACGGGATGGCGATATAGACGTTCTTGCCCATCCCGAAGGCGTGCCGGTAGATGAGCGCCAGTTCGTCGCCCATCACCACCATGCCGCCGTGGCTGCTCGCGGCAGGCCCGACACCGGTCTCGAACCCGAACGCGACGTTCCCGGCCTCCGTCTCCTCGACGAAGTTGCAGCCGAGGAGGAGGCGGAGCTCATCGGAGGTCAGCGGCGAGCCCACGGCGGTGTTCAGGGCGTTCGCGGCCGCGATCAGGATGGTGCTCGTCGACCCGAGCCCGACGTGCTCGTACTGGTGGTCGCGGGCACGGATCTTGAAACCGCCCTCATACCCGACGACCTGCCGGAACGCCTCCGCGAAGTGCCGGAGGAGCGGTTCGCGGGTGTAGTCGATCTCGAGCCCTGAATCCGTGCACTCGACCTCGGCGGTGCAGTAGACCCCGATGGCGAACCCGATCCCGCCTCCCCCGGGGTGATCTGGGGAGAACCGGTTCATGTCAAGCACGGTGAGGTGGATCCTCGCCGGGGCGCGGGCGACGACCGTTCCGGATACGGGGGTGAGCCGGTAGTCCTTTTTGAGGCCGCACGGGCGGATATTCTCGCCGGGGGAGAAGGAGGTGAACTCGTACTCGACGAGGTCGAGGTCCCCGCCCCGGATCTTCATGACAGCCATTTCGTCACTTCGTTTCAGCGTGTACGGTCAAAGAAGATATCCTTTCCCGCTGCCCGGAGCGGGATGCCGTAGGCTACCCCGCAGCCTTCCAGCCATCCGAGCGAGAGCGCCCCGACGCCGGCGGAGTACATCACCCGATTGTCGACGTTGTGGAGGCTCGCGGTCTTCGCCGCGGAACCGACGGCGATCCCGAGATCCGCCATCCGGACGATGCAGTTCGGGCCCCGGAACGGCGTGGCCGGGGGGGTTAGCTCGCGCTGGGCGTCGAGCATCTCCGCACAGGTGGCGTAGCCGCACCCGCCGCAGTCGAGCCCCACGGCATCGGCGAAGAGCGACCCGACGAGGAAGCAGGCGTCGCTCGCCGCGACGTTGCCCGCGTCCCTGATGAAGAACCCCACGTCGTGCTTCTCGCCGTACTCCCGCATCGCCCCGGCGAGCTGCTCCAACTCAGTGCCCGTGACGATCATCGTCTTGATGACGTCGCTGCCCTTCGCCTTCGGGGCGGTGCGGGCAGAGAGCGCCATCAGCCGGGCGACCATCTCTACGGCGTCTGATTCAAAGAACATGAGAGTACGTGGCCCCGACCCAAGATAAGGGTATGCCCGGGGGGGGTCGATACCTTTTTCCACGAACCCGCAAAAGAGCCGGACCGTCATGGCACCGGAGAAGAGTCTCGAAACCGCCACCTTCGGCGCAGGGTGTTTCTGGGGCGTCGAGGAGGCGTTCCGGCGCGTGCCGGGCGTCGTGGATACCGCGGTGGGGTTCATGGGCGGCACCGCCGAGAACCCGACCTATGAGGGCGTCTGCACGGGAAGGACCGGGCACGCCGAGGTCGTGCAGGTGACCTACGACCCGGAGAAGGTCTCGTACAGCAAACTCCTCGAAACGTTCTGGGACGCCCACGACCCGACCACCCCGAACCGGCAGGGGCCCGATATCGGGACGCAGTACCGGTCGGTGATATTCTTCCACACCCACGAGCAGGAGGCGGAGGCCCGGGCGTCGAAGGAGGAGATGGACCGATCGGGGAGGTTCCGCCGCCCCATCGTCACCGCGATCGAGCCCGCGGGAACGTTCTGGCGGGCGGAGGAGTACCACCAGCAGTACTTCGCGAAGCGCGGCGGCGGGCAGTGCCGGACGGTGTGGTAGGGGGCGGAAGGAGGTTTATTCGGGCTGGATCTCTGGGGGGCTGCGGTTAGAGGGATCGAGCGTTCTTATGCTAGAGGGTTATGACCCGGTGCTGGGATTCCCGCGCTCCGTCTAGCCATTCTCATGCTTCTCGGATAGTAGAAACGAGAGTAAATCCGATGCAGTGGACCGTGGGAATATCGCCATTGGGGGAGGGGCTGACGGGTGCAGGTGAGTTACGGCTACGGCCTCTTCACCGGCGGCCTCGGCGCCCACTACGGCGCTGAGCGTGTCGGCGCAACCGTCCTTCCGACAAGCGTC
>NZ_BCNY01000012.1 GCF_001602375.1 Methanoculleus horonobensis
CCACTCGCACCTTGCGGTGCTCGAGCTCTGTTCCTTCGGAACGTCGCCACTCGCACCTTGCGGTGCTCGAGCTCTGTTCCTTCGGAACGTCGCCACTCGCACCTTGCGGTGCTCGAGCTCTGTTCCTTCGGAACGTCGCC